>CAZKFE010000015.1:0-14591 GCA_964551955.1 uncultured Candidatus Actinomarina sp.
TAGGGGAGTTTTTAATAAAAATAAAAATGTAATACCAGTCACTATAAAAGGATTACTACCCGGAGAGCCTAAACGACCAGAATGGATGAAGGTTAAAGCAAATCTTGGTTCTGAATATATAGAACTAAAAAATTTAATTAACGAAAAAAAATTAAACACTGTTTGTGAGGAAGCCTCATGTCCAAACATATATGAGTGCTGGTCAATGGGAACGGCAACATTCATGATTATGGGAGATACATGCACAAGGGCTTGCGGTTTTTGTGATGTAAATACTGGAAAGCCTACTGATTTAGACGAATTAGAACCTTTAAGGGTTGCAGAAAGTGTTAAAACAATGAAACTAACTCATGCAGTGGTTACATCTGTTAATAGAGATGATCTTGACGATGGTGGATCCGGATTTTTTGCAAAAACTATTGAAGAAATTAAATTAATGAATCCTACTACCTCAGTAGAAGTTTTAATACCTGATTTTAAAGGAGATAGAGAAGCAATTGAAAATATAATTAATGCAGGACCAGAGGTACTAAATCATAATTTAGAAACTGTTCCTCGACTTCAGAGGGAAATAAGGACAGCTGCTTCTTACGGAAGATCACTTTCTCTTCTTCAATATGCTAAAGAAATTAATTTTTCAGGAAAAACTAAAACAGGACTAATTCTTGGTATGGGGGAAGAGTTTGATGAAGTGATTGCTGTTTTGAAAGATTTATCTCAAATAGATATTGATATTGTAACTATAGGTCAATATTTAAGACCTACATCTAAACATAGACCTATTCATAGATATGTAACACAGGATGAATTTATTGAATATAAGTTAATAGGTGAAAAATTCGGCATTCCTCATATAGAATCTGGTCCTTTAGTAAGATCTTCATATCATGCAAAAGATTCTTTTGCCTCTGTTTAAATAAGAAATATACTGATATAAATGTTCGATAAGGTAACAAAATCTGTAAGAGTTTTATCAGCAGCAGCTGTAGAGAAAGCTAATTCTGGTCATCCAGGCATGCCTCTTGGAATGGCTGAGGTAGGTGTTTCTTTATATAAAAATTTTTTGAAAGTATCAAATGAAAAACCTGATTGGATAAATAGGGATAGGTTTGTTCTAAGCGCAGGTCATGGTTCAATGCTTTTATATAGTCTTCTTCATTTAAATGGTTTTGATTTGAATATTGATGAAATAAAAAATTTTCGGCAACTAAATTCAAAAACTCCAGGACATCCTGAAGTTGATAATTCTTTAGGAATTGATACAACCACTGGTCCGTTAGGTCAAGGTTTTGCTACAGGTGTAGGTTTTGCAGTTGCAGAAAGATATTTATCTGCCTTATTAGGTGAAGATATAATTAACCACTACACATATGGGATAGTGTCTGATGGAGACTTAATGGAAGGAATTTCCTTTGAAGCTGCTGAACTCGCAGGTGTATGGAAACTAGGTAGGATAATTTACTTTTTTGATAATAATAACATTTCAATAGATGGCTTTGTTGATAAAGTATCAGTGACAAATCAAAAGGAGAAATTTGAATCAATTGGTTGGCACGTTCTAGAGGTTGATGGTCACAATGAAGAAGAAATAATTGATTCAGTTGAAAAGGCAAAAAAAATAGAAGACAAACCAACCTTAATAATTGCTAATTCAACAATTGGAAAATTTGCACCCAATAAAGAAAATACAAGTGGAGTTCATGGCTCTCCTTTAGGGAATGAAGAAATGAATAAATTTCTTGAAAATTTAGATTGGAGTGGAGATCCATTTGTCCATACGGATGATATTTATGAATACTTTAGTGAAAAGAGAAATGAAGACAATAAAGAACTAAAGAAATGGGAAGAAAACTTTAAGAAAAAATATGAAGGAGATGAGAATTTTAAAGATAGTTGGGATTTGTTGATTTCAAAAGATTTAGGTAATTTAGAAAAAATTAATGGAGAAAAGCATGCATCAAGAATTCTAGGTTCAAAAATATTAGAACAGTTTTCAAAAACTACAAATTCAATAATTGGAGGGTCAGCAGACTTAGCGGCTTCAACAAAACAGATAATTGACGAAGATTATTTCTCATTTAATAACTATCGAGCTAGAACTTTAGAGTTTGGAATTAGAGAACACGCTATGGGAGCAATTACAAATGGAATTACTTTACATAGTAATTTAATTGGCTACGCTTCAACTTTTTTAGTTTTTTCTGATTATATGAGGCCAAGTATTCGTTTAGCATCTTTAATGAATCTAAATTCTGTATTTATATTTACCCATGATTCAATTTATTTAGGTGAAGACGGACCGACGCATCAGCCAATTGAACATTTAATGTCTCTAAGACTTATACCGAATGTAGATGTTATTCGACCATCTAATAGTATTGAAATGGAACATTCTTATCGATATGCATTTTCTGACACTAGTAATCCAAAAATACTTTCTTTAACAAGACAGGATTTAAATTATTTAGATATCAGTGTAAGTTATGATGAATTCCTTAAAGGAGGCTTTGTAGTTTCTGATGGTAGTGACTTCACAATAGTAGCGTCTGGTTCTGAATTAGATTTAGCTTTTCAAATTAAAGCAGCCCTTGTTGAGTATTCCATACGAATTGTAAGTGTTCCTATTTTAAATAAACTCTCAACTATGGATAAATCTGAAATGAAATCATTATTAAAGAATGATTATGTTTTTCCTATAGAGCTTGGTAGATCAATAGGCTGGGAAAATTATCTAGGTTCAGTAACAAAAACTTTTTCTGTTGATAGGTTTGGTGAGTCTGCACCAATTGAAGCTCTTGAAACAGAATTTGAATTTGATGTTTCTTCAATCACTAAGGAAATAATCAAGTATTTAAATTAGCAACCTGTATATGAACGCATTTCGGCTTTTGTTCTATTACCAACAACACCATCAGGAATTAAACCAACTTTTCTTTGGAAGGCTTTAATTGCCTCTCTGGTGTAAGAACCAATTTTTCCATCTATAATTCCTGGATTAAAGCCATTATTAGATAGATATGTCTGAATGTCTTCAACGGAATCTAGTTTTGCACCTGTATTATTCCTTGCTTTACAAGTATTTTCAACAGAACAACCTGTATATGCCCTCATTGCAGATTTAGTTCGGTTTCCAACTATACCATCAGCTAAAAGACCGTTTTTATTTTGGAAGTCTTTTATAGCTGCTTTTGTTTTCGAGCCACTTTTTCCATCTATTGGTCCAGGATTAAAACCATTATTTGCAAGAAATCTTTGAATGTCTAAAGTGCTATCTAGTTTTACATTTGTATTATCAGTTCCAACACAATCATCATTACCAGAATTTGGATTAGATACTGCTGTAGATGCAGCATCTTCTACTTCACCACTAATTGGATTCCATCCTTCTTGAAAAGGGGAAGTGTCAAAAAGAGTTGAACTAATTAGATTATTATCAACCATTTTATTAATTATAAAAGAAACTTCTCCTATTGAAATTTTTCTACTTGGGCAAAATTTATCAGCAAGAGAGCTACATGGAGGTATAAGGTCACTTCCAGTCAAGGTATGGATTGCAGTTTGATGTGCACTACCTCCATCGTCGGAATATGGATCAGAGAGCCCTTCTAGGTTTTTGGTCGTTCCTTTTAGAATTGCTCGATGAAGCATACAAGCGAATTGGTCTCTAAGAACAGATTCTTTTGGCAAATATGAAAAAGGGCTATTAAAACAAACGTGCATTCCATTATAAGGGACTGAATTAATTGCACTTTCGTAGATACTTTTGTCATCATCACTATATACGTTAGGTGAATCAAGTGGAAGACCTCCAACAATAACAACAACTGCTGCTGCTTCTTCTCTTGTCAGTATTTTTGCCTGACACGCTGTCGAAGTTTCTGAACATTTACTGAGGAGACCTGCTTTACTCAAATAACTTAATCCCTGAGTAGATGTAGCATATTGTGCAGTTTCACCAGTAGAAGTTGTAACTTCTCCATTGTCGGTAGTAGTTGAAGAAGTAGAGACTGTTATAGGTCCAATATTTAATGTAGAAATATCTGAAGTGCTTGATGTTTTAAAGTAATGAGATTTAAATCCAAGTTGAGATTTAATGTTTCTACCCGATTTTGTTACTGTTTTTAAAGAACCACCGACGTATCCTTTCATAGTTACCTCTATGGCTGCTCCGGATTCTGCTACTTTTGAAACATAAATATCCGTTATTGAATCAAAACAAGGTATATCTCCACAAAGAATATTTCTAGTTAATTGATAAGTAGAAAAGTCATAAGACCAAGCAGCTTTTGGATTACCAACTCTATTGTCAACAGACCATGGGTCGTCAACTGTTTGGAGGTAAGGCCATATTGTAGGTGATCCAAAACCTACAGAGTTGTTGTTTGTCTTTCCTCCAGTTGAAGAAGAATAAAAAGCTTGGATAACATTATTGTTGTGAGTTATAACTTTTCCCGAAGTGTTGTTAACTGCTTGAACCCAGTTTGGTCCAGAAATTTCTTTAAGATAGCCATAATAATATTGACTTGACGCTGTAGATCCTATATGACACCAACAATAGGCTTGTCTGCTTGAATCTAAACCAGCATCTAGACTAGTTTTATTTGCAGGCCTATTTTGTTGTAAATATGCATAAACAGCGTAACTTCTACCTACAAGAGCTTGAGCCTCTAATGCTTGAACATTCCAATTGGAAGGCATTTCTGCTAATCCATATAGATATTTTTCAATATTTACTGCAAGTGCAACATGAAATCCTGAAGAAACATTTTTCGATCGTAATTTCATCTCACCATGTTTATGTTCTCTTGGCCCTATTCTTACTCTGCCTCCATTTGACCACTTAATAGTTATATTGCATCCTCCAGCTGTTTTAGGTGCTAAGGGATGGCCATTTATATTACAGTTATTTCCACTGTTAATAATAGATATAGTTGCTCCTCCTGAGATTTTCAATGGTCCGAAAGAGGATTCACAAGATCCATCTGCGCTTGCATCACTTTTCATCTTATTTACGGTTTCATCATCAATTGAACCTGACTGGTTTATCCCAACGGAAGATTGGTAGTTTCTAATAGCGTTTGCTGTTTTTTCACCAAAAGCTCCATCAATAGGTCCTGGTTCGTACCCTCTTGATACTAAGAATGATTGAACCCCAGCAGTTTGGTTTAGTCCATCTTGACAGATCATTAATGTTGGAGGACTAGATGATGGCAAAGTTGTTAAAGTAATATTTTTAGCATTTCTCGCTAATCCTACCCACAAAGCATTATTTGAACTTGCAATATCAGGGGAAGACAAGGAAAGAGAGTTTAATTGCTGAACTGAAGTATTTGTAAAATAGTAATTAACAACTTCTGTTGATGTACATGAACTAGTATTTGTACAAAAAGTTGCTCCCAACTCTGTTAAACCTTTAGCTCCGTACTGACTTAACCCTACACCATGCCCCCAACCACTACCTGTAAATGTAAAATTTACAGTAGAGTAAGCTCGCATCGCTCTTCTTGTAGCAGGCCCCACTACACCGTCAGCTGACAAACCATTTGCAGATTGAAAACTTTTAATAGCGGATGTTGTTTTTGATCCAGGTGAACCATCTATAGGTCCAGGATTGAAGCCGTTACAGTCTAAATATGTTTGGATGTCTTTTGTTGTAGTTAAAGGTGCTACAGCATTATCAACGCAAGCAAATAATGATTTTGGAATAGGTAAATTATAGGAAAAAGCAGGTGTTTCATTTAGAAACAAAAATATGCTTAAAAAGCTAAAACTAATTAGTATTTTTTTAATAAGGCCCCGTACCATTATTCCATTTTAGGATATTAACAATAAATTGCTCTATCTAGAGGGAACTTTTCCATTTTTTGAATAATTTTTTTCCAAAATAATATGAATAATAAGAAATAAATAATAAATATGTTATTGGGTACAGCTCTCCTATGAAATTTTTGTATAAATTAGGAGATATAAATGAAACACTTATCAAAAGGATGATTCCGCCAAATTTATTAGTTAAATAAGCATAAATTCCTAAATATGAAAGAAAAGAGTAAATAAGTAATGAAATTATTAAGTCTTGGTTTATAACTAGATTTTTTAAATTTAATGAAATATTTGGAATCAGTATAAAGAATAAACCTAAGCCTATTGCAAGAAATAAATTTAGTTTATTTGTATGGTTTTTCATATAAATATTATTGTAAAAGAAGTATGAGTTTGAGCACTTTTGTCTTTGTTTTATTGGTTTTCTGTATCCCATATTTAAGCTATATCAGAAATAATATTCAGCCTAGACAGGGATTTAGCATATTATTTATATCACTTATTTCCTTAATCGGATTAATTAAAGTTGATTTTTTCATAATTGTTTGTCTTTTATTAGCAATTATTTCAATATTCATGAAAAATCAAATTATTGAGATTTTTCTATTTGCTATAAGTTTTTTAATATTAAACATTATTCTATTTGATGGTTTTGAAGTTGGATTTCTTACTTACATACTTAAATATCTATTACCTATTTCTTTAATAAGTGGCATTTTTTCCTTAATGATGATTGGTCATTGGTTTTTAGTTGATCCAACTATATCAAAAGAAGGGATGAAAAAAATTGCTATTGTAACCTCAGTTCAACCTTTACTAATTATCCCTTTAGTTTATTTTAATTATTTAAGTGATGTTATAAGCCCTACATACAAATTAGTTATAATCTTTTTATATTTATCTACAGGGGTTTTATCTTTTGCTTCTTACAAATCATTGAATGAAAAGTCCTACACGGGGGTTATGGCAGCAACTGGATTAAGTTACCTTTCTTTAATTGTATCAATTGGGGCATCGGGAACCCTTTTACTTTTGTCCTAACAGTATCTATTCTTACAATATGAATATTTATACCAAGTCGGGAGATCAAGGTGAAACAAAATTACTGTATGGAGACACTGTACCAAAAGATAGCCTTGCTCCTGAAGCATATGGATCAGTTGATGAACTAGTTGCATCTCTTGGGCTAATTAGAGCAGAAGAAAAACTTCCTATTGAAGTTAAAGAGATATTGTTAAGAATTCAAAGAGAATTGTTTATCGTTGGTGCGGAGTTAGCAACAGCAAAAGAAAATAGAAAAAAATTAAAAGCTAAAAAAACTTTAGTAGACGATTCTATGGTAGAAGCATTGGAGAAGGAAATTGATTTCTTAGAAGAAAAAAATGGAATACCAGAGTTTTTTGTTGTTCCTGGTGAAAACATTATTTCTGCAAAATTTGAATGGTCTAGAGTTGTATCAAGGAGAGCAGAAAGAAAATGCGTAACATGGCAAAACACACTAGAAATAAAAAATTCCAAAGTTGTAGTTTATCTAAACAGATTATCCGATTTATTATGGATGTTAGCGCGAGACTTTGAAGAAGATTGGACACCAAGTAAATGAAAATTGATTTATTATTTTTTAATACAAGATTTGAAAATAAAGAAGACTATATTGCTGATATTGAAAAATTTGAAGAGTATATTTCAGCTCATAAATTTGAAGGAAATTACAAAGAACTCTTATTTTTACCAGCTTCATTTACAAAAAATAATAACAAAACCTTATTAATCGGAATAGATGATGAGACTGGTGGTTCAGAATTATTAGAGTGTGGTTATTCAATTGGAAATAAGTTAAAGGAAACATGTGAACTTAATGTTCTAAACTTTAAAGGGAATACAGATTCCCTTATTCTTGGCATTCTTCTTTCTCAATATGATTTTGATAGATACAAATCAGAGACCAAAGATAAGATTGAATTAACTTTCAACGACTCCTCTGAAAGTAAGTCACTTGAAGAAAAAAGAGACATACTTTTCTGGGTAAAAGATTTAATCAATACACCTGCTTTTGACAGATCCCCAGAATATTTTATTGATCAAGTTGAAGAAATTTCTTTAAATAAAGACATAAAAGTTTATATTCATAACAAAGAATGGCTTGAAAGTAATAATTTTGGTGGTGTGTTGGGAGTATCTCAAGGTTCTGTACGTGATCCATATTTATTAATTGGAGAATATAACCCTGATGCAAAAGTCCAAGTAGCACTAATTGGAAAAGGTGTATTGTTTGACTCTGGTGGGTTATCACTAAAAAGTCCTTCTGGAATGGAGACAATGAAAACTGACATGTCAGGAGCAGCAACAGCTTGGGGGGTAATTAATTTAGTAGCGCAAAACAAAATTGATCTTGGATTAAGAGTTTATACTCCGCTTGTTGAAAATATGCCTAGTGGCTCAGCAATTAGACCAGGTGATGTGCTAACAATTAGAAATGGAAAAACTATTGAAGTATTAAATACTGATGCAGAAGGAAGGCTTATTATGGCTGACGCATTGTCTTATGCTGCCGAAAAAAAACCAGACATAATTTGTGATATAGCAACTCTTACTGGGGCAGCAGTTGGAGCCCTTGGTCTAGATGTAGGAGCTCTTTTTTCAAATGATGATGAGCTTCAGTCTTCATTTATGATGGCAAGCTCTGTATCTTTAGAGCCATATCATCCTCTTCCTTTATATTCAGAATATAAAAAGTTGATTGAGTCAGACATTGCTGATATGAAGAATACAGGTGGAAAATATGGTGGAGCTATAACAGCAGCTTTATTACTTGAAGAGTTTATTGATGACAATAAATGGATACATTTAGATATTGCTGGCCCAGCTAGATCAGATAATAGAAAAGGTGCAACAGGTTTCGGAGTACTTTCCCTGTATGAATTTTTTAAATTAGTCTCTACTAATCTTCTTGAGAATTAGCAATAATAAACATAAGAGTATCTCCTGTAGATACCATCCCACCTTGTGGAATATTTGTTCCAATAACCTTACCTTCACATCCTGGTAGATCACTTTGTTCAAAAGAATTCTTTAAAAATAGAATCACGTTTGTTTCTCTCATGAAATCCTTTAATAAAGTTTCACTTTCTTCTATTGTTAGAGTGCAAGGAGGAATATTTGGTATTGCTGCGCTAAATTTATTACCAGAAACTTCTAAATTCACAACTGTTCCTTCTGGCATTTCAACACCAATGCATGGATTATTTTCAGAATCACTTTCTTCTTCGCAATTCTCAATATTCTGAGATAAAACTAAACCTGGTGTTTCTTCAGAGTCAACTAAATTAATCACAGGTAATATATAGCTAGAAAATGCAATTTCTTCTGCATCTAAAACATTCAGACCTAAAAGATCAGGTATCAGAACTTTAGGTATTTCATAGTATCTATCAATATCAATTGGATCTAATGGCCAATTTTCTATAGGCAAGTCTTCAACAACTTTTTCCATAAATTCTTTCCATATAGGTGCAGGGACTCTTCCACCAGAAACATTAGAAACAACTTCTCCATTAATCTCTACGTCTGTTAGAGGAAGTTGCTCTTCAGCAAAACCAATCCATACAGATGAGGTATATTGAGGAATGAAACCTATAAACCATGCCTCCCTAAAGCCTTGGTGTGTCCCTGTTTTACCAGCTATTGGTCTATCATCTAGTACAGCCCTTGTTCCTGTACCATATTGTGCTGCTAGTTCTAAAGTTTTTCGAACAGCTACCGCTGCTGCTGGATCTGGAATGCTTACTCTTTGAGAAGTAATATGCCTATAAATTAGTTCACCTTTACTGTCTTCAATTTTTTCGATTAAATATGGTGGGGCTAATATACCATTTGTTGCAAATGAAGAATATGCTGAAGCTAGCTCTATAGGTGTTACAGCTCCAGCTCCTAATGTAAGGGAAATTACAGGATCTAGTTCTGATTCAATGCCTATTCTTTTTGCAGTAGTCGAAAGTCTTTCCCCACCTATTTCTGATGCTACCTGAGCAAAAACAGTATTTATTGATCTTCTTGTTGCCTCCTCTAAAGAGACCATCCCGGAAGTATCTAATAGCTTTATTGATCTATTGTATTCTGATTTATCTTGGCAAGGTTTAAATATATATTGTTTCTCATTTTCTATATCTATTTGTATTAGGTTCTGTTGTTCTTCAATCTTCTCCAAGTCAGTAACTATATTTTCTTCTTCATCTATAGTCTCACCATCATTTAATTCTCTATAGATTATTATTTCACCCTCTTCAGTGTATTGATTAAGAGCAATTCCAATAGCTAAAATTTTATCTTCTTCCTCTTCAATATCTTCTATGTTTTCAGCTAATGGAAATTGTTCAATAAAGTCTTTATTTTTTATTTCTTCAATATGATATCCAAGACATTGGAGTTCAATAGCTCTATCTTGTGCTGCTACTTTGTTTATAAATCGATCAGCTTTTATAGAACTCCCATAATTTCTAACAACCCATTTAGTCCCTATTCCATCTGGGGCACAAGGATATCCACAATCTATTTCAACCGGCGACCTAGAATCTCTGGTGCTATATAGTTTTGAACCAGTTTCTAATGCAGCAAGTAAAGTAATTGGCTTGAAAGCAGAACCAGGATTTCTTTTTCCTTGTGTTGCCAGATTATACTGTTCTTCTTTAAAAGGTATTCCAGAAGCCATTACTTCTATAGCTCCGGTATAGTTGTTTAATAATGTAATTACTCCAGTAGGTTTTGGTTCCTCGTTCTCTTCTTCTGATTCAAATTCCCCAGAAGGAACCCATTTATTCAATACAGAAATTGCATGATTTTGCAATTCTAAATTTAATGTTATATAAATCTTTAAACCGCCACCTCCTGAACAGCTTGTATCATCAGATGGACATCCAAATAATTTCTTTTTTCTTTCTTCCTTAGTATTTCCTAAAATTGCAAATTGAGGGTTGTTAAGTAATTGCCTTTTTACTTCTGCTGAAACATGTTCAGCATTACTAGTTACTTCAACTTTATCAGCTACAACCAAGGGAGCTAATTTTGCTGACCTGTGTTGGATATCGACAATAAAGCCTTCTTTAAGCATAATATCAAGTACACTATTTCTTCTTTCCAATACTCTTTCAGGATATTTTCTTGGGTTGTAATAAGCTGGGCTTCTTATAATTACTACTAATGTTGCTGCTTCATCAAGAGTAAGGTCATTAACTTCCTTATTAAAATATTCATAAGCTGCTGACTGAAGTCCATAAGCTCCTGATCCCCAATAAATTGAATTTATATAATATTCTAATATTTGATCCTTTGTGTATCTTCTTTCTAGCTCTGCAGCAACTACAGCTTCAGCAACTTTCCTTCTTATAGAGACTTCATCACCAACAAATGACTGTTTGGCAACCTGAGATGTTATTGTTGAACCACCTCTTGTCACTCCTCTTAAGTTATCCAATACAGCACTTAAAATAGCTACAAAATCAACGCCTTCATGTTGATAATAATTACTATCTTCAGCAGCTAACAAAGTATTGATTACAAATGGGGGGACTTCTGATAATTTTATTGGATCTCTATTAAGTCCATCGTGAAGTTCGTCAAGTAATTTATTGTCAGAAGTTATGATTACAGACGGTTCTGACAATGAGACAAAATCTAATACCATTCCTTCTGCCCTTGGTAAAAATCTATCTTCAAGACCTTCTATAACTTCCATACCTGATTTAATTGGCAAAAATATAAAAAAGCCAAACCATCCTGCAATTAATAATGATGAAATTAATAAAATTAACCCTGCTATATATTTAGTTCCAAATCTTGATTTAGACTCTAAATTATGTATTTGTGCCATGCAACGATTTTAGTATCTATAAAATTCAAAATTGTATTAGTCCTATTATAAAAAATATAGTTAAAATATGTTTATCAATGGATTATTCACCAGGACTTAGAGGAGTTGTTGCAGGAGAAACAGCTATATCTACTGTAGGAATGGAAGGAACTTCTTTACGCTATAGAGGGTATGATGCAATTGAACTCACAAAAAACAGCACTTATGGGGATGTTGCGTCTCTAGTAATTAATGATTCTTTAGATGGAAAAAATTTTAAAAAAAGTTTTTCAAAGTATTATTCCGAAATAAAAAACGATAAAAGTTTAAATAAACTTTTAACAGACATAAAGAAGAGATTAAACCCAATGGATGTAATCAGAACGATTGTTTCATATATGGGCGAAATGACCGTTCTTATGAAAGAGAACTTAGATTCTGAAGACAAAGCTGAATTATCTGCAAGAATTAATGCAACTGTTTGCTATATTATTGCATCATATAATAACGAGCCCTTTGATAAATTAGATGAAAAATATTTAGTTGCCAGTTCTCTACTTCCAAATGGTTCAGATATTCAGATGTTAGAAGCTCTTGATGATATGTTAATTTTGTATGCTGAACATGGTTTTAATGCTTCTACCTTTGCAACTAGGGTTACAGCATCTACTAGGTCGGACTTAACTAGTGCAATTGTTTCAGGAATAGGTACCTTGAAAGGAGAACTACATGGTGGTGCGAACGAAGAAGCTGTCAAGTTAATTAACAGCATTAAAGATGTAGATGAAGCTACAAAGATAATTCCAGAGATGCTTAGTGAGAAGAAAAAAATAATGGGGTTTGGTCATGGTGTATACAAAGTTCAAGACCCAAGAAGTGAAGTAGTAAGAAATTGGGTTGAGTCTTTGGTTGAGAGTGATTTTTCAAAAAATAGATATGAAGTTGCTCAAAAGATTGATGAAATAATGACAAAAGAAAAAAATCTTTTTCCAAATGTTGATTTTTATGGAGGTCTTATGCTTTCAGAACTAGGTTTTGAAGTAGACTTGTTTACTCCAATATTTGTCGCTGGAAGATCAGTAGGTTGGGCAGCTCATTATTTTGAACAACGTGAACAGGATACTTTGATTAGGCCTGCCGCAAAATATATTGGTATTGAAGAGAGAGACTAATCCTATTGGATAAAAAAAATATTGATGAAATAATTTCTGATTATTTAAGGAAAGATATTGATCTTAACGAAAAAAATATTAAATCATCCAAACTTGCTCTATTAGACACAATAGGATGTGTTTTTAATGCCTCCTTTAATACATCTGCAACAATTTTTGCTACTTTTGGCTTAAGTGATTCAATTGATAATCCAATTACTTACATGAAAGATATTCAGTCTTTAAAAGAAAGAGCTAGGTTTTTCTCTATATTTACTAGATGGTTTGATTATAACGACACGTTCTTAGCTAAAGAATGGGCTCATCCATCGGACAATATTGGTACGATATTTAGTTATTTTTTGGAAAAAAATAATATGAAAATAAGTACTTTTATTGATTCTTTGATAAAGATGTATGAGATACAAGGATGCCTTGCCTTAGGTACTTCACTCAACAAAGAGGGTTACGATCATGTATTTTATGTAAAACTTTCATCAGCTTCTGTATTTTCTTCACTAATTTCAAAAAATAACTCAGAGACAATAAAAAGAACAGTAAATAATGTTTTATTAGATGGAGTAAATCTTAGAGCATATAGACATGAACCAAATGTAGGAAAAAGAAAAAGCTGGGCTGCTGGAGACGCAGTTTCTAGAGGTATAGAGATAGCGTTAGTTAGTGAATTCGAAGATGAACTTTATTCAACAATTCAACAAGATGAAGACTGGGGTTTCGAAAAGATTTTTTTGAATAATCAAAAACTAAGTTTTGGAAAAGATTTAAGTGATTGGGTTGTGGAGAATGTTTTATTTAAGGTTCTTTATCCAGCTGAGTTTCATGGTCAGTCAGCTATAGAAGCTTCAGTTAAATTATCGGATTTATATAAAGAAAAAGAAGCTCAAATTGAAAGAATTATTGTTGAGACTCATGAACCAGCATTAAGAATTATAAGCAATAAAGAAAACCTAACCAATGCATCAGATAGGGATCATTCATTGGAATATATGATTGCAGCTGGACTTCTCTTTAAGGAAGTTAAGTCTGAAACTTACGAAGACAATTTTTTTGGATTACACCAAATTGAAAATTTAAGAAAAAAAATAAAAGTACAGGAGAATAAGGAATTTACAGATAGTTACTATGACTTATCAAAAAGGCATATAGCCAATACAGTTTATTTTGAATACACTGATGGTTCATTTTCAAAAAAAGAAACAGTTGAAACTCCTATAGGACATCCAAAAAGAAGAGTAGAAGCAGAACCTTTATTAAAGCAAAAATTTATTGGTAATATGTCGTCTCATTTTTCAGAAGAAAAAGCTAAAGATATATGGGACAAAATATTATTAATAGATGTTGATTCTGAATTTAAAGAAGTTATTAAACTTCTAAGTAATGATTAAAGATATCTATTTATTAGTTGGCGGAGAAGCTACAAGACTTAGACCTTTATCTCAAGGAATACCTAAAGCTCTATTAACGATAAAAGGGAAACCATTAATAGATTTAATTTTGAGTAATTTATCTGATACAAATATTCAGAATATAAATTTAATTTGTTCAATAAAACATGAATCTCAGTGGAACGAGTATCAAAAAAATTCAAAATTTAACATAAAATTACATTTTGAGAAAGAAAAACTTGATACTGCAGGTTATATAGTTCAAAATATTGATGATTTTGAAGATCGGTTTATATGCATGAATGGTGATCTATTAATAAATATGGACTTTAGTTTGTTTTTAAATGAAGTAGATAAAGCTAAAAA
>CAZKFE010000016.1:0-14467 GCA_964551955.1 uncultured Candidatus Actinomarina sp.
ATACAGTTACTAGCAAAGAAGATAACTCTTTTGGCATGAAGAGAATAGAAATAAACTGTAAGAAATGCGATTCTCATCTAGGGCATGTTTATAATGATGGACCAACGCCTACAGGCCTTCGTTATTGTGTAAATTCATTAAGTTTAGGTTTTGATACAATTGAATAAAATATATATAGATAATGAATGTAATCTATGCAGTGGTTATGGCAAGTTTTTAAAAAAAAGAAATTCTGATTTAATTTTAGTTAATCAATTAGAACTAAAGCCAGAAGACATCACAAAAGATGAGTTAGTCTATGAAAGAAATCATGAAAAATATTATGCTAATGAAGCAATCGTTGAATCACTATATGATTTAGGAAGCTTATTTAAATTTGTTAAAATTCTTAAAGTATTTCCGGCAAGATTTAGTTATTTATTATATAAATTGTTTGCAAAAAATAGACACAGATTTAATTAATAGTGAAAATTGATAAAATTTTTTTAAATAAAATTTTGCAGTCTTTTGTTATCTTTTCTATTTTTAGAGCAATTTATGGATTCGTTATTGTTTTAATTGCATATTTTTTCACTAAAAAATACAATTTAAATATTTATGGTTCATTACCAATATTTATATTTTCTATATTTATTTCTCGATATTTATTTAAAAAATTTAAATTACGTTTTAATCTCTAAAATTTCCGTAATTTAAATGCACATTATAATTTTTACCTTTAAGAAAAGTAATAGCTTCTTGCAATTCATCTCTTTTTTTAGAGGTAACTCTTATTGATTCGTTCTGTATTGAACTTTGCAATTTTTTAGAAAATTCTTTTAGATCTTTTACTATATTTTTTGCAATATCTTTATCAATTCCTGATTTTAATGTATAAATTCTTTTTGATTCAGAAGGTGTTTGTTCATCTGTAAAATTAGATAAGAATTTTATTGATACGTTCCTTTTTACAAATTTTTCTCTTAAAACCTGATCAGCAGCATTTAATCTTTCGTCAGTGCTACTTCTAAGTGAAATTATATGATTTGAAAAGTCAACTAACGTATTTGTTTCTTTAAAATCATATCTGTTTACTATTTCTCTATTCATTTGATCAATAGCGTTTAATACTTCTTGTGAGTTAAATTCAGATGTTATATCAAAACTTGGCATTAAAATCCTTTTTATTAATTTTATACATTATTTATCATAATTTTGTCTCAAGTATTCATAAGCAACAATTGAAACAGCATTTGCTAGATTAATACTTCTTGAATCACTATTCATCGGTATTGTTATAATATTTTCCTTTCCTTCAAGAATTTCTTCGGGCAAGCCTACTGATTCAGGTCCAAAAATTAAATATGAGTATTCTTTAAGTTCAATATCCCAAATATTTTTCTTACCTTTAGAAGACAAATATGCAACATTATCTAAATTAATTACATTTTTAAATTCACTCCAGTCTTCATACATACTTACTGAAGCTAAATCATGATAATCTAAACCAGCTCTTCTAATTTTACTTTCTTGAAAGTTGAATCCTAAAGGCTTGATTATATTTAATGGTATATTTGTATTTGCTGCCAATCTAATACAAGCTCCAACATTTCCAGCTATTTCTGGTTGATAAAGTACAATTTCCACATAGTAATTATATTCCTATTCAATAGTCATAAGCCATGTAAAATATTAAATATGAAACAAGTGTTTAAGTGGTTTTTACCTAGTTTTAAAAGCTTCAAAAGCGTTATTGAGGAATCTAATAATACTTCAATTTCAAGAGAACGTTTTATAGATTTTATTAAAGTTATAGGGTTACTTATGATAACCATAAATACTGAGGTTTTATTAGAATTCTATAACTCATCAGGTGAAGTATTAATTTTTAATGATTCATTTACAGATCCAACAAAAACTAGATACACATGGTTTACAACTGGCATTTCTTTATTCTTTTTTTCAACTGGTTTTACAAATAAAATAGCTTGGTATTCAAATGTAGGTCGTGATGGGAGCCAATGGAAATTTCTTACTGATAGAGTCAATAGTTTGATGGGACCTGTATTAGTGTGGATAGCAACAATAACTATATTATTAAATGTATTTTCAAGAATCTTAAATTTTCCTTTGTATTTAACCAGTCAAGATGATGGAATAATTACAATAACAGAATTTCTTATGTGGCCATTATGGTTAGTGTCAATCTATTTAGTAGTCGTAATATTTAGTCCAATAACTATTTATTTACATAAAAAAAATCCTTACCTAACAATGGTAATATTTATTTTATTGACAATTGGAATAGATACAATTGAGTTACCAATATCATTTTCTTATATTAAGTTAATTAATTATTTATTATTTTGGCTTACAATACACCAAGCAGGATACTTTTTTGCTGATGGTAAAATATTTAAATTTAAAGCTTCAATATTTGTTACAGCATCTTTATTTAGCTATGTTTATTTATTTTATATATTTAATACAACGACAGAATTTATGTCTGTCTCAAGTTATAGATTAACTGCTATCAGCAATGAAGACCCTCCAACTATTTATTATTTAGTATCATCAATTGGTTTACTTTCCATTTTTCTATTTTTTAGGGAATCTTTTGAAGAATTATTAAAAAATAGAAAAACCTGGATAACTTTTAATTTTATTCATGCAAACATTTATACAGTTTTTCTTTGGCATGTATCATTATTCTTTTTCATGTTTATCTTTGATTTAGATCTTTATTTTTACCCATTATTAATATTCTTTTCAGTATTTATTTTTGGTGATTATGAAAGAAAAGTATTTAAATTATCTACAAAATATGTAAAAAGAGATAATCCTTTACAACCATGGCCTTCACCAATCAAAGCAAAACTTTCATACAGCAATTTTATTATTGCTTGGATCTCCTCTTTATTAATTTTATTAGGTTTATTACAGATAACACTAGGGGGTGTTGGTTTGTCTGGATTCTTTACATTAAGAGATTTTTATTTTCTTACAGGGAATACTTTTGAGGCTTTTTTAAAAATATTAACAGGTATTATTTTATTAAATACAACTATTAGAAGGGGTGATTTAAAGAATAAGATGTTACTTTTTGCTGCCCTTGCTCAAATTATATCTCTTAGTATAAGAAATTATCAATATTCAGCAATTTCGACTTTTGAGTTAAATTTTTCAGCAATATTAACAATAATTTTCATTTCTATTGCTATACAGAACCGTAACGCTAAGAGTAAAGATACAGTCAAATAATTGTGAATATTCCAAAAGGTGAAACAAGGCAGGAACTATTAAATAGAGCTTTTATTTATTTAATTACTATAAGTTTGGCTGTAATTATATTTTTGAAAGTGAGGTCATTAGTATTTGATTTATTCGTTGCTATTGTTTTAGCTGCTTTAGCGGAACCAATAGTTTATAGATTATCAAAAAAATTTGGAAGAAAAAGTTCTGCATTTTTAACTGTAGTAACTATTTTATTAATAATTTCTGGTACATTGTTATCAATAATTCCAGTCATGGTTGAAGAGCTTTATTTTTTATCAACGCAACTTCCTACATATTTAGATAATATTTTAGAATATTTTAATTCTGAAGGGTTTACAATATCTAATCAGTCTTTAGATTTAGAAAGTCAATTTAATTCATTTATAAAAAATTATGGTGGGGCAGTTGGCAATACCGTAGTGTTTGCTGGTCAGGGTTTCCTAAGTGCACTTGGTCATTTTTTTATAATATTCTTTTTTTCATATTATTTAATTTCAGAAGGTGAGCAATGGAGAACAAAACTAAAAGAATCTCTTGATCAAAAATATTCTAATGCAATTGATCAGGTTTGGACTATTGGTGTTTCAAAAGCTGGTGGATTTATTGTTGCTAGAGTAATATTAGCTATTTTAGCGAGCATTGTTTTTACAATTTCATTTGCTCTTATAGGTTTACCATCACCAGTTGCCTTAGGTATATCAGCAGGTATTCTATCTCAATTAATACCAGTAGTAGGAACATTCTTAGGAGGAATTGTTCCTGTTCTAGCTTCTATATCTTTAGGTACTTCCTATATTCTCTATACGTTGATAGTTTTAATACTCTATCAGTTTATTGAAAATTATTTGATCAGTCCAAGGATAACCAAATCAACAATGGAAATACATCCTGCAGTTGCAGTATTTTCTACTTTATTTGGGGCTTACACAATAGGTGCTGTCGGCGCCATATTAGCACTACCTGTTGCTGCAACAATACAAGGTGTAATTGGAACGATTATAGAAAATAGAGATAATGGATAATTTATTTAATATTCCAGCTAATGCTATAAAGACTGTAGATAGGTTATTACAAAACTTTAGAGAAGAAACAATTGATGAGGTTGAAGAATCATTTCAAAGTTTAAAGAAAAATTTTAAATCAGGAAATTATTTAGCTATAGCAATGTTATTTATTATTGTTGGTGTTGCCTCAATGCTTTCTCAATACCTTTCTGGAAACTTTTTTCTTCAGGCTATGAGTTATTTTGCGATGGCTTTTTTATGTATAGTTACATTTGGTATAATTATTTGGAAAATTTTAAAATGAATGAATTTAAAAACGAATATGAAAATTTAAAAGATTCAATTAATTCTGATAATTCTAAATTAGCATCTTTTTTAATTATGGGAATATTATTAGGAAGATTGATTGAAAAGTTCAAAAATATTAAAAAAAGAATTAGAAAAAAATCATGAATAAGTCGATTCAAAAATTTGTAGCTGTTGCAATTTCTGCTGGAGTTCTATTGTCTACAATTTCATATTTTTTACTCCTTTTATAATTAATAGTGAATTTAGATAATTCTCTAATAGTTATTCAAACTAAAAAAAATAAATACCTTACAGTAGTTAAATCTGGTGATCATTTTATTACAAATGAAGGAAAAATATCTTACAACGATATATTATCATTACCTTCTACTGTGAAAACATCAACAGGCGAAGAATTTTTAATTTATTCACCTTCCTATAAAGAGTTTGTATTACTAATGAGAAGAGGTCCTCAAATAATATATCCTAAAGATACAGGTAGCATTATTGTAGAAGGGAATATTAATAATAAATCTAAAGTTTTAGAAATTGGTACAGGATCTGGTGCTTTAACTTTATTTTTAATATTAATTTTAGGAAAACAAGGTAAATTATATTCACTCGATTCTGATAAGAAAAACCAATATCGAGCAACCAAAACTATTGATCGATATATTTCTACTCTTAATAAAAATTATGAATATAACCTTGAGTTAATTCAGGGTGAAATAAAGGATTTTCATTTTAGCAATATTTCTGAAGATATAGATACTATTATCACTGATGTTCCAGAGCCATGGGAATTTTTTAATAATAATACAATTAAAAAAGATCTTTATTGGGTGTCATACCTTCCTTCAATATCGCAAGTTGAAAAGTTAACAATTACATTAAAACAAAATAATTTTAAAAATATAGAAATAAAAGAACACTTAGAAAGATATTGGATAGTTAATAAAAATATTTTAAGACCAAAGAATGAAATGGTTGGTCATACAGGGTTTATTGTATCTAGTAGATTTATCCTTTAATTATCAGTCAGGTTCAATCATAATGCATTCGCCAGGGCACTCTTCTGCAGACTCAATTACAGCTTCTTCTTGCCCTTTAGGAACTGCGGCGATACCTTCAGCACCACCAACATTACCATTTTCTTCAGAATATACTTTTTCACCTTCTTTTACATAAAAAAGGCCATCATCTAAACCAACAAAAACATCTGGTGATATTTCCTCACATAATCCGTCACCAGTGCAAAGATCTTGATCTATCCAAACTTTCATAATTAATATTTTACATCAAATAAAAATTACACAAATATATGAAAAAATATTTATATTAATAAATTTGTAGAATATATATATATGTATATACAAAAAGAAAGGAAGTTATAAAATATGAAAAATGTACTTAAAAGATGCATTTCTTTACTTTCATTATTCAATTCTCATACTTCTCATTTGACTACAGAATATATAAAGGACAATTTAGAAGAATATAGGTACTTGTCTGATACAGCCTTTAAACGATCTTTTGAAAGAGACAAAGTACTTTTACGAGAAATGGGCTATAGCCTTGATTATAAAAATGATAAATGGACAATAGACGAAGGATATGATATTTCAGGAACAACAATTGTTAATGAAATAAAAAATAATTCTAAAATTAATTTTAAAAATTTTATAAACACATATCACTTAATAAAAAGCAAAATAGATTCAAACTATGACAATATAAATAATTTAAATCATATATCTAAATTAAAAGAAGCTATAAATAATAAAAAGAGAGTTTCATTTGATTACAACAATAAATTAAGAAAAGTATATCCAATGGGTATAAGATTTCATAATCATATTTGGTATCTTGGAGCAGAAGAAAATAAAAGTTTAAAAACTTTTAATATAGATAAGTTAGAAAATTTAAAAATTGGAAATAAATCAGAATTACATGATAAAGAATACAATAAAATAGAATTCTCATGGGAAGACGATGACCATTTAATAAAAATTAATTTATTAATAGAAAAAGAAAAATATCTTATTTATAAAAATATATTCATTCATACAATTTCTAACAAAAAATATTTAAATGAAAAACTTTTATTAGATATTAATACGCATGATATATATGGACTGTCAAAATTTTTGTTATTAACAAATCCAAAAAAAATTAAATTAAATACAAAAAATAGTAAATCATTACTCGAGGTGTTAAATGAATAAAGTAATAAATTTAAATACGTTAGGAAATTTAATTTCTGTTATAAAACTCAAAGAGATCTGGATAATTGATGAGCTTCTTGAAAAAGCAAATATTAATTATGATGATTTGATATATTTTCTAAACATTCTATCTGAAATTTACTTTCAAAATGGAGAATATTTATTTGATTTTGAATTAGATTCTATAAATAATAAAGTAGTATTTAACAATTCAACAGAATTTTATAATTTAGAAACAATTACAGATTTAGAATTATTTAAAATCTATACACTTTTAAACAATATAGATGTTGAATTAACATTTAAAAATATATCAAAACAAGATTTTAAAATGTTCAATAACACACTAAAAAAATCATTTAATTTATACAATTTTGAAAATAATCGCACAAATAATAATAAAAAAATCACATTAAATAAAAATACATTTATTGAATATATTAGATTAGGAGATACTGAACCAGAAATATATGAAATTGAACCATTAATAATAACATCTAATAATGATGGATCAGTTTTGGAAGCCGTAGATATAAATGAAGATAAAGTAAAAACATTTTTAATAAATAGAATTATTACTGTTGATAATAAAATAAAAAAAATAAACAAATCAAAACAAAAAAATAAAGAAATAGATGTGACCTTTAAATTAATTGATGAGAATTTATTAAAAAAAATAGATAATTATAAATATATTAAAAAAAATAATGAGTATTTATCTATTTTTAGAAACAAAAATATTGCTATAGAATTTTTTCTTGAAAACTTTAATGCTGCAAAAGTTATTTCTCCAGATGTAGTTAAAGTTGATATTATGAAAAGAATTAAATCAATACAGAAGTTGATAGCTGAATGAGCTTTATAGAATTAGTTGTCATTTTGTTAATTAGTATTGGGATTATAGATAAAAATAAGTTAAAAAATATATATAAAACTTTAAAAAAAATTCAGAATGGACCTAGTCGAAAAATATTAGGTGATAAAAGTTTAGAAGAAAAATGGATATGGATAGACAGAAACATTACAGAGGAAGAATGAAAAAACCATTTTTTGAGCACTTAAAAGAATTAAATAGACGATTTATATTTTCGTTTATGTTATTGATTGTATTTTCAGTTACTGTTTATTTCAATTATTCATATTTTTTAGATATCTTAGTTAAACCTTTAATAGATGCTGGTTATAGTGTAGATAATATTTTTGCTATTACTATATATGAAGGCTTTCAAGTAAAAATTACAAACGTCCTTTTAGTATCGTTTTCAATTTTATTTCCTTTGATAGTTATAAATATAGGTTTTTTTATAAAACCAGCTTTAGAGATTAGCTCACTATCTTTTGGTTTTTATTTTTTATTTTTTACTTTTTTATATTATTTCGGAATATACTCTGCTTTAACAATTAGCCATGTTGGTATTGAATTTTTGTTATCATTTAATGAAAACGAAATATTGCTTAGATCACAGAACTATTTTCAATTTATAATAAGAATTTCTTTACTATTTGGCGTCTCTTTCCAATTTCCATTACTTATTCTTTTTTTATTAAATAAAAATATTATTAGTGTTAATTTTTTTATAAATAACAGGCCTGAGTTATTTATATTTATTTTGATAATGTCTGCTGTAATAACTCCAACCGGTGATCCAGTAACATTATTTATATTTGCTATACCCATGTATCTATTAATTGAATTAATGATCTTATTACATAAAAAAACTATATAGTGAAATTTGAATTAGATAAGTTTCAAAAAGAAGCAATTAAATCTGTGTATGAAAATTTAAATGTATTAGTGGTAGCGCCAACTGGTTCAGGAAAAACTTATATTGCGGAAAAAGCAGTTGAAAAATACACATCATCGGGATCCAGTGTCATTTATACAACTCCCATTAAAGCACTGTCCAATCAGAAATATAATGATTTTAATAAACTTGGATTTGATACAGGACTCCTAACAGGGGATAGAACTATAAATCCTAATTCCTCTTTAATCATTGGTACCACAGAAATACTTAGAAATATGATTTTTTCTAACGATACAAGATTAGACAGGATAGGGATGATCGTACTTGACGAAGTGCATTATTTAGGAGATTCAGAAAGAGGAACAACATGGGAAGAAATAATTATTCATTTACCATTTAATATAAAACTACTATCACTTTCAGCAACAATAGAAAATAAAAATGAATTTCTTGATTGGTTGGTTTCACTAAGAGGTCCAACACACCTTGTTGAATCTAAAATTAGACCAGTACCGTTGGATGTCGAATTAGTAGCAACAAAAAGAAACGATGAAAAATTAGATACTATAAAATCAACAAAGAATAAAAAAAATAAGAAAATATTTAAGTTAGATAAAAGATATATAAACTTAAGAAAACCCTTAATGTCTAATCAAATTGATTATCTTGATAAAAATAAATTAACACCAACAATATTTTTTTATTTTTCAAGAGATAAGGTTGAGGCAAAAGCTAGACAAGCAACATCTGCAAGAGCTAAACAAGAAAAAAATAACGAATTAAAAAATTTATTCGATCGAGTTTTTAGTGATTTAGATATAGAAGAATACAATCTTCTTAATTTGGATGAACTTTATTGGATGTGGACTAGGAGAATAGCATTTCATCATGCTGGATTAGCACCAATAGTAAAAGAGTTTATTGAATATTTATTTCTACATAGACATATAGATATCCTTTTTGCTACAGAAACATTAGCACTTGGTTTAAATTTACCAGCAAGGTCGATTGTTATTGATGCTCCGTATAAATATGATGGAATAAAAACAAGATTAATTACTCAATCTGAATTTTTACAATTAACTGGTAGAGCAGGTAGAAGGGGTATTGACAAAAAAGGTTTTGCATTTATTAATTATGACAAGAATATTGATAAACATTGGTATGATCAATTATTTACATTTAAACCTAGTATTTTAAATTCAGCCTTTTCTATCTCATATTCATCTATTTTAAATTTAACAAATAAATACGAACCTCATGAAGCTATTGAATTAATTAATAAAAGTTTTTACTCTTTTCAAAATAAATTTGATAACCAAGAATTAATAAATATATTTGAATCAAAGTTATCAATACTTAGAGAGCTAAATTATTTTGAAGAAGAAAAAAAACCAAGAATTTTAACTGAAACATATAGAGATTCTTTCATTCCAGGACTTGAAATATTTAATAATAAAAGTGAAAGAGAATTTTACTTAATGTTTTTATGTTCAGGATTGTCTAAATCGAAATATGAACTTTCAATTCATGAAAAATATAATTCTTTATATACAAATTTCATGATTGCTCAAGAACAAATTAATAAGCTTGAATCATATTATGGTTTAAATACTAGAACATTAATTGATGTATCGTGGTTTAGTGTATTAAATGAATTTTCAATATCTAACAATTTAGAGTATGTTTTAAATAAATTTAATTTAAATCTAGGTGATTTCATTAGAACTGCTAAAGAGGCGTCAGAATTATCATTAAAACTGTATAATATTTTTAATATTGAGGAATTTAACAATATAAATAAATTGTTTAATAACAAATTAATTCAAAAGACAATGTTATGAAAACTTATATAGTAATTTACAATCAAAATTCAAGAGGAAAGAAATATACTAAAGAAGAATTAAAATCTAAATTTAATTCACATGGTTTACCTACAAAAATATTTGTTACTCAAACAATAAATGAAGTAAGTCAAATCATTAAAGAATTCAAAAATCCAAATGATTACATTTATTGTGGAATAGGTGGTGATGGTACATTAAATTCTTTAATAAACGCACTCTTAATAAACAATATTAACCAACCTGAAGTTGCCTGTATATCTTCGGGCAGTGGTTCTGATTTTTTGAGAACATTTGCTATGCCTAAAAATATAGATCAAGCAATTTTAAGAATTAAAAGTAATAATAACTACTTTGTTGATACTGCTCTAATTGAGTCAAATTCAAATTTAAAATATTTTATTAATGTTTTAAATTATGGTTTTTTAGCTGAAACAGTTAACCTAAGTGAAAAATTACCAAATATTTTTAAACGATTTAGATATCCAATAAGTTTTTGGATAAAACTCTTAACAGCTAAAGAATCATCATTTAATTTAAAAACTAATAAGTATAATTTTGCTTCTAAAGCTTTTAATATATCAATTTGTAATGGACAATATTTTGGTGGTGGGTGGAATATTTCTCCTAAATCCAGTCTTCAAGATGGTTTATTAAATATCCAAATATTTAAAGTTACAAAAATAAAAGCTATGAAATTATTCTTTTTAGCAAAAAAAGGTCTTCACCTGACTGATCCAGACGTAATTCTTAAGAAATCAGATAAAATTATTCTAAAAACAGACCAAGCTATCGAAATAGATGGAGATTTTTTTGATTATGGCCCAGCAGAGATTTCTGTTAAAAAGCACTCCATACAACTAAAAATTTAGTATTATTTTTAGAACAATCTAAGAGGATTTATGTCAAAGAAAGATGATGAAGAAGTTATAGAAGAACCAACTTTAGAAGACTTAGAAGAAGAAGAAGTCGAATCTACAAGTGACACTGAAGAGGAAAAAGAAGAAGTAGAGACAGAGTCTCTTGAAGCACGTGTTGAAAAAGAAAAAAAGAGTGTAGAAGAAACAGATGAAACTGAAGGATCATTTATTTCCGTTGATGCTGCTGAAAAAAGAAATGTTAAAAAATCAGATTTAAAATTAGACGAAGTAGTTGAAGAAATACAAGATGATGAATTTACTTGTACTGTTTGTTATTTAGTATTAAAAAACACACAATTAGAAAAACCAAGAGCAAAAGTTTGTGTAGATTGTGCCTAAATCAAAATTTAATGAATTAAATTATACTTTTACTATTGATTCTGTAGATATAATTTCTGAAACTTTAAGAAAGGAATTTAAAGAAGCACTTTCTTTTATTGATAAAGACCTTATAAGTTATTATTTCAATTTAAATCACAAAATTACAAACAATTATGTTATCAAACTAGATAAATGGGAAATTGGTTATGCTTTGTTAGTTGAAGATAATGAATATTTGAATTTATATGAAATTTTTATAAAGGAGGAATTTAGAGAACTTGGATTAGGTACAAAATTATTTAATTACATAAATAAAGAAACTAAAAAAATGAATAAAAAAATAAGAACTTATACTTTACCGAGTGATAGAACTGCAAAAAACTTCTATGAGAGTAATAGGATTACAGCAAGAGTATTGATTATGGAGGAAAAGCGTGAAAATTCTCGCTACAGACCTTGATGGTACTTTTTACATTGAAAATAAATTAATAGATGGTGTTGAAGAATCATATCGACTATTAATTGAAAATAATTTTAAAGTAATATTTACAACCAACAATAGTTCAAAATCGCCTCAAGAAATATGTTCAAAGTTAAAAAATATTTTATCTAGCGATATTGATATAAAGTCTGTTATTACTCCTTTAGTGGTATTAAAAAAATATTTATCAAATAAAGAATTAAATATATTTGTACACGGAACAGAAGAATTAATAAAATATATAAAGTTAATAAGTAACGTAACTGATAATATAGACAAAGCAGATTTCATTTTAGTAGGAAGAAAAGAACAAAATAATTTAGCAGAAATTAATAATATTATAAAACATGTTAACCTCGGCCATAATGTTGTTGCATTAAATAAAGATTTAACTTACCCTGCTGCAAAAGGTAAATATGTTCCAGGAAATGGGGCAGTAGTTAAAATAATTGAAAATGAGACTAATTCAAAAATTGACTCATTTGGGAAACCAGATTTACATTATACGAATTATTTAAAAAGTTATAATAACAAGATATCTTACATGATAGGAGATCGCATAGACACTGATATTTTATTAGGCAAAAATGTAGGTGCAAAAACATTTTTAGTGAGTTCTTCTATTGACAATTTTATGAAAGAAAGTATTGCTGATTATAAATTTGAAACATTCTCAGAAAGTGTATCTTTTATAATTAAAAATTTTTAATATAAAAAATCCAAATAAAAATCCAGTTATGTGAGCTTCCCATGAAATATTAGTTGTTTGGAGTGCAATAAATAATTGGGATATGAGCCAAAACAACATAAAGTATTTTGCTTTTATAGTTGTTGGGAAAAATATACCAAATGGGACTAATACTAATAATTTAGCATTTGGAAATAAATATAGATAAGCACCCATTAAAGCAGATACTATTCCAGAAGCTCCTACTATAGGATTGAGATCATATTGGTTTACAACTACATGACCTAACACACTTACAAAACCAGATGTTAATAAAAATAAAATATATTTAATTTTTCCAAGTTTATCTTCAACATTATTTCCAAAAATCCAAAAACTCCATAAATTTCCAATAATATGAATTAAATTTGCGTGGAGAAACAATGAAATGATAATACTTAGAATAATATTTTTGTTTGGAAATATAAGATAATCAGGACTTAAGGTGCAATTATTATAAATAAATTGATTAGCAGCTAAGGGGTAATCATTAACCAATTCACAAGGAATTGCAGAATACTTATAAAAAAAGTTTATTAGATCGTTATTGTTTTTTGGCTGAAAAAAGATAAAAATTATTCCTGAAAAAATTATAAATAATCTTGATATAAATGGGATATTTCGTGCTGGATTAATATCTGATATCGGTATCATTTTTGTACTCCAAAGAAGTTACGTATAATATATCCTAGTGAAGAATATTTTATTATTAGCATCAAGTAAAAATATAAAAAATAAAAAATGTATAACTATGCTTAATTTCTTAAATAAAAATAAAATTAAATATAAGCATGTTGAATTAGATTTAAAAGAACTTAAAAAAAATAAATTTCATAAAGACACTTTGCTTCTTAGTTTTGGTGGTGATGGCACTGCTTTAAAGGCGATGAAACTTGCTTGGAAATATAAATTAGACTTACTTTCTTTTGGTCCAGGTAGGATCGGCTATTTAGTTAATCCAGTACAAGAATTTAATAATTTAATAAATGATTGGTTAACAAACAAATATTCATATGTAAAAAGAAATCCTATAATCCAAAATAATAATTCAAATTATCCTGCATTTAATGAAGTTGTTATTATTAAAAACTCTCCTACAAGGTTGCTAGATTTATCAATAACAACATACGATCAAAAAGTAAATTTACGTGCTGACGGTATTATAATCTCAACTTCTTTAGGTTCTACAGCTTATAATTATTCTGCTGGAGGCCCTATAGTGCATAATGATATAGACTCAATTATAATTACACCAATTTCACCTTTCTCTAAGTTTCCAAGGTCAATTGTTGTTAGTAAGGAAACTAAATTATCAATTACTATTAAAAAAAATCAAAATTTTTCTATCCAATTTGATGGAACAGTTGAATCTGAAGAAAAGTTCAATAAAGATATTACTTATGATTATGGTCTTTCTAAAAGGTCTATAAAAATAATTGGTGATGACAATAAGCCAAAGCTGGATCAATTCCTTAATCAAATATTAAGATAGTCCTTTTAATATTCATATTTCATGGTAAAGTTTCAATGTGACCAAATACATATTTGTCACCGGTGGTGTTGTCTCTGGTCTTGGTAAAGGGATTACTTCTGCATCTCTTGGAAACCTTCTCAAAGCTAAAGGGTTATCAGTTGTAAATCAAAAACTAGACCC
>CAZKFE010000017.1:0-13897 GCA_964551955.1 uncultured Candidatus Actinomarina sp.
ACAAAAGGATATTATGGAAATCACAATTGCATTAACCAAGAAATATTAATTTCCCCCCCTAATCCCCTAGTAAGATTAAAAATATGAGAGCAAAATATCGTGGTTTTTGTAATGCTTGCAAAGGATACATAAGAGTTGGTAGTGAAATATTCCGAGATAACTCATCTCAAAATTGGGTTCATATTCGTTGTTATAACAAAAACAAAGAGGTAAAAAGATACAGAAATACTGTTGGAAAGCCAAAAAAATGTGGATACTGTGGAAAATTAACCGACTCAAATAATCGTATCCACGAAGATTTCCACGATAAGTGTATGGTGAAAATGGTTGAACCTAAAAAAATAATACGAAAAGACCCAAAGATAATTAAAAAAGTAAAACCTGCTTTTACATGTGAGTATTGTGGTAAAACTAAACCTGGAAAAGACAAAGGAGGAGATTATAGACCTTCTGGAAAAAAATTTAATAACATTTGTAAAGACTGTGCTAGAAAAATAAATCAAAGACATATCAAACCAAAAAATCTTCACACTAGATTTGATGGGAGATAATTTCTACAATTTTGGAATTCTCTTTCCCCCACTATCATTAATTCATGAGCTTAAGAGATAAAATTAAAATGTCTAAAGAAGAAATGACTAAATTTCTTCAGAGTCAAATATCTTTACAAATAGGAACAATAAACAAAGATGGAAGCCCTCATCTCACAACTATGTGGTATTTCTATGATGGTAAAAACTTTATTTTTCACACTTATACAAAGTCTCAAAAAATTATTAACTTAAAAAGAGATTCTAGAATTACTCTTTTAACGGAAGCTGGTAGTCAATATTCCGATCTTCAAGGAATAATTGTTTATGGAAATGCAGAAATTATAGATGGGAAAGAAAGCCTAGAAGAAGTAATTAGATACATGGAAATGGTTGGAGAGAAATATATTAAAGATGAAGATGGGGCTCAGTATATAGAAGGTATGAAGCTTCAAGCTCCTAAGAGATCTGTTGTTATTGTTAAGCCGTCTAAATTTATTTCTTGGGATCATACTAAAATTTAAGGGCACGTTCCTAGTTTTATATAAGAACCAATCGTGTCGTCTCTATCACCAAAATATACAAATTTACTTCCATTACTTAATGTCAATACATCCGGATCATTGCCAAATATAAATCCTGTCCAAACTGTCTCTTTAAAAGTTAACCCATCTTCTGATTCAGAGTAATGTAATCCATCTAAAGTCTTATTCATGCCTATTTCAGCTTTTAATGAGTTTTCTCCTTGATCTGGAAAATGTCCAAAATATAGCCTAATTGAACCATCTGGATTAAATACAGGAGAAGGGTGTTCTGCAGAGTAATCTAGATATTCAGAGCCTCTTCCTATTCTTATTCCTGGGTCTGGTGTCCAGTTCAACATATCATCTGAATATGCAGATACAATTTTATATCCACCAACATCACCCCCTGGTGTTGGAAGGTCTGAAACATACATTCTGTATCCATTATTTGGTAATTTAATTATTGCTGGAGACGAAAGTGAAGTTAAGCTAAGCTGAGTAGCTTCAATAATTTTCTTTTCATAAGAAAAATCTAACCCGTCATCAGAAAGATAGGAGACAATCTCTTTTCCTCTAGTTGTAAAAAGTCTATACCTACCATCCTCAGTAAGTAAAACTCTTGGCTGTCCTGCGTCTCCTTCTTTTACACGTATTCCAGGTTCATCAGTAAAGTTAATTCCATCATTAGAAATTGCACTCCTTACTCCTTGCCCTTCTGCAAATATATAAAGCCTTATCCTTCCGTCTGGTAACTCTATTGCGCTTGGGTCTGCAATTACACCACCTGTGTTAGCCTCAACTCCTAATCTTGGTGGTTCTAATACAATAGCGGTATAGCTGCAAACTCCTGAAGTATATCCTCTAAGCTTCATGTCCATTCTATAGCCTAAATATTCACCCCCACATTGTGGAGCATCTGGATCTAATTTACAAAACTCATCGTCATTTTGGGTTTCACTTCCTAGACCTCCTGAACCAGGTGAGCCATAACACTCACCCATCATTTGCTCCTCTTCAGGAGTTGGTCTCTCATTTTGTAACTCTATATATCTCTCTTCACCAAATACTCTTTTTAAGCAATCAACCATCATAGGATCTGTATCTAAAAAAGGATTCATATTGTTTTGTTGCTGCTCTTGTCCAGGAGGTTGTTCAGTAGCGGCAACTGGGCCACCAAGACATTCACCTAATTTTTGCTCCTCTTCAGGAGTTGGTCTCTCATTTTGTAACTCTATATATCTCTCTTCACCAAATACTCTTTTTAAGCAATCAACTAAATTAGGGTCACTATCAGTAAAAGGATTTAAAGATGTTTCAGAATCTGAAGTTACTTGGATTTCTTCTTTTTCTGTTATTTCTTCTTGAATATTATTGCTTACAACTTCATTTGGGGTAGGAGTACTGCTGTCTCCTCCACAATAATTTATTAAAAAACAAATTAAAATTATTAAATATTTCTTCATATTTAATTTTTTGAATCTAAATATTCTTTCAAACCTTCTAAGTCATCAACAATTTTTTTACCAAATTCGAATAATCCCCATGTAAAATTATTTATTGGTTTAACATTATTTGCATTTACGCCTACTAGTTCCTTACCTTTTGCATACGAGTAACCTATCTCAGCAGCAGTTCCAGAGTCTACATCCCTTCCTGTTAGTAAAGCTACAACTATATCTGCAGAGTCTAAATATTCCATATCTACATCAAATACTTTCACTCTTTTTTCTAAAGTAAATTCACCCGTAATAAGACCTGCGTCTCTATGAGGTAAAAAAACATCATACGAATAACTTTCTAGAATCTCAGCTATTTTTTCTAAATAGTTTCTTTCATGGTCGTCAAAAAGAGGGCCTGCTATATAAACTTTTTTCATACTTCTATTCTATTTAATAATTCCTTAATTTGCTTAAGGCTCTTATAATTCCTTAGATCTATTTGCAAACCTTTTGCAATAAGAGATATCTATTTTATAATATGTTTATGCATGTACCTGATGGCTTTATAAATGCTCAAGTTTCTATTGGAACTGGGATTGTTAGCTTTACTACCCTCTGGGCTTATGTAAAAAATGCACAAAATTTAGTTGCTGATAAACTAATTGCTCTAACAGGGATGATGTCTGCCTTAATTTTTGTTCTTCAAATGATAAACTTCCCAATAGCCGCTGGAACTAGTGGACACTTACTTGGTGGAGCTTTAGCTGTTATTATTTTAGGGCCTCATCTTGGGATTATTTGCATTTCAATTGTTGTTGTTATTCAATCTCTATTGTTTGCTGATGGTGGGTTGAGTGCTTTAGGGGTAAATCTTCTTAATATGGCAATAGTAACTTCACTAATTGGTTGGTTAGTGATTACATCTTGGAAGAAAATATTTGGTGAGACTAATATTTCGATAATTTCTGGATCTATTGTTGCTGGCTTTCTATCAGTTATCTTTTCGTCTGTCGCTTTTGTTGTTGAGTATGCTCTCGGAGGAACAGTTGCTGTTCCATTAAGTAGTGTTCTTGTAGCAATGTTGTCAACACATTTATTGATTGGTTTAGGTGAAGGAGTGGTAACATCTTTAATTATTTCACTACTTCTTAGAGTTAGATCAGATTTGGTTTATGTAAAAAATGATGTGGTTGCAGCTAACAATAATTCCTCGTTTTATGGATTTTTTATTTTTCTAATTCTATGTTTAACACTTATAACGCCTTATGCTTCTTCTTCTCCTGATGGGTTGGAGTCCGTTGCTGAAAATTTTGGATTTTCAGAAAAAAATGGTTTAGTTTTATTTTTAGACGATTATGGAATATCGAGCCTAAACAGTAATTTTCTGTCAACAATAATGAGTGCTATTCTAGGAATTGTTGTGATTATTGGAATTACTAATATTTTTTTCAAATATCAAAAAAGAAACTGAAAAGTGGGAAAAAAAAATTAACTTTTTTTTGATTTAATAAACTTTCACTTATATCTTTAAAGTAACTTTTTGTGAAGAAAATCTTTATAGACGATCATTACAAGAAGGGTTAGAGATAACCCTTGAAGCAAGTTAATTCAGGAAACTGAATAAGCGGAGTATTCAAGGGTTTTCTCATTTTATGGAGTATTAAACTTAGCTGTATTATGAAAAGCCATTCATCATTAAAGAAATTAAATATTGCATGTGCCAAATGCACTTCTTGTGATCTTTCAAAAACCAGAAAAAATGTAGTCGTTGGGAAAGGCAATAAAGCTGCTCATATAGTAATAATTGGTGAAGGTCCTGGGGAGAAAGAAGACAATACAGGATTGCCTTTCGTTGGAAGGGCTGGCAAGATGCTTGATACTGCACTTTCGTCTGTCGATATAGATCCACTTAAAGATTGTTATACAACAAATATTGTAAAATGCAGACCTCCTAATAATAGAAAACCAACTTCTAATGAAGTTGAGGCTTGTATGCCATGGTTAAATGAGCAAATTAATTTATTAAGTCCTAAAATTGTTATTCTTGCTGGGTCAACAGCCGTTCAGTCTTTATTAGGAGTCAAAGAACCTATTTCAAAGATAAGAGGTCAGTGGATTGAAAAAAATAATATAAAGTATATGCCTATATTTCATCCTTCTTATTTACTTAGAAATCCTTCAAAAGACAGCGGGAAACCTAAATGGTTAACTTGGCAGGATCTAAAAAAAGTTAAGAAGGAACTAAGTAAGCTTTAAGAACTAAATTCTTCTTTTGTTATTAGTAGTAAAGAGAAAAAAATAAAAATCGAAGAAATAACAATATTTAAATTAAATGACTCATCCAGAAAAACCACTCCTGTCGTAACCCCTACTATCGGTACCAGATAATCTACAGTTACAACAAGCATTGCACTAACTCTTTGGATAAGCCAAGTAAAAGACAAGAAAGCTCCTAAATTAAATAAAGCCAAAATAACTAGTCTAATTTTTTGGCTCGAATCTAAAGGGCTTACTCCAACTCCTGAAACAATATATGCAAGCAAAGAAAGAGACACTACTACAAGATATTGATATACTAACCAGCTGCTTACCTTATACTTGGGTGCGTATTTTCTGTTCAACACAGTTGCGAGGGAAATGCTTTGAACTCCAATAAAAGCTAGAGAGCCTCCTAGGAAGATATTTCCTTGATTTAGAAGTCCTGTTTCTTTTGTAATAAATAAATAGGTAATTCCTAGAAACCCAATAGCTATTGCTAAATATCTCTTAGTTGAGACCTCCTCCTCTTTCAGAAGTATTTTTAACCAAAAAATAGTAAAAATTGGAGCAGAACTAATCATTAAAGTCACTAACCCTGAAGAAATAAATTCTAATGCAAAAATAAAAGACCACATAACAATAAATATTGAAAATAATCCTGTTATAGATCCTTCTTTTAGTAGTTGTTTATTAAATTTATCTCTATTAAAAAGAAGGTAGTAGGAAAAAATTAACACACCAACCATTGAGACTCTAGTAGTTACAATAAAAATGCCATTAACTCCCTCTATTAAAAGACTCCTTGCAATTGCATTGCCTGTTCCCCACATAAATGCTGAACAAAATAAAGCCAATACAGTTTTGAGTAGTGTTGGTTTTTTTATTACTTTATTTTCAATATTTGTCATTACTTAATATATTAATAATCTCCAAATCTTCATGGAGTAATAATAGGAGTACTAAAATGCTTTATACGGGAGCAAAAGCTGAGAGGGTTTTAAAACCGACCGTAATAACCTGTTGGGTAATGCCAGAGCAGGGATCTTCGGAACTCTTATCCCATTTATGAAATGAGGTAATAGTGAATGCTGAGACAGCATACACAATAATTTTATTAATATTAATCTTCGTTTATTTTCAAACAACAAAGATTACTTCTACAGAAAAAGAATATTTTGTATTAAATAAGTCTGAAAATGTTTTTGGCATATCTTTGAGTTTTTATGCAAGTGGAATGGGGTTATGGATTCTTACTTCTCCAGCTGAGGTTGCTTGGTGGGGTCTAGGTTATGATGTAATTGGATATGCAATATCTGCTGCAACGCCTTTTTTGTTGTTATATTTTCTTGGTCCAAAAATTGCAAACTTAACACCTAATGGAGCTACTCTTCCTCAATTTATTCAGAGCAGGTACGGAAGAACAGCTCAAATAATAGTATCAATAGTTGCGATAATTTATATGAGCGCTTTCTTAGTTGCTGAATTTGCTTCTATAAACTTTCTTTTTCCTTCAATAGCAGATGTTTCAGGCTTAAGAATTATGATTCTTGTTGGAATATTTACTTATACATATTTAAAAAAATCTGGCTTTAAGGCATCCTATATAACAGATAAATTACAAGGTATTGCAATAATTGCATTACTTCTAATTCTTTTTGGTATTTGGACAAGCCAGAATAGTTTTTCAGAAATTGTTCATTTTTCAAAAGATGCTGGTTTAACAACTTTTGAGACATTTAGTTTAAAATCTGCTCTTGCTGTTATCTTAGCTGTTACAGCTGCTGAAATTTTTTCTCAAGGATATTGGCAAAGAACTTTTTCGGCAAAAAACGAAAAAACTATAAAAAAAGCATCTTTAATTTCTGCATTTGGTGCCTTTATAACAATTTTACTTATAGGGGTTGCTGGAGATGTTGGAGCTGGTAAGGGTCTTGAAAGCCCTACTCTTAGTTTTGTTGGTCAGCTTGAACTAAATATATTTTCATCAATTTTATTGTTATCACTTTGCACCTTATTGGTAGCCTCTAGTGTTGATACTCTAGAAAATGCTATATCTTCAACAATTTCATTAGATCTTATTCAAAAAGGACCTAAGGAAGCACAGTATATAACTTTAGCTATTATTCATTTTGCAATTTTTGCATCAATATATGTTGAAAATATATTTTCTGTTTTTCTTGTAGCTGACCTTATGGCTATTTGTCTAGTTTTTCCTACATTCTATAAAATGAAAAGTAAAACAAAAGACACCTTTCTCTTAATTCCTTTTATTCTTTCATTGTTTTGTGTTTTTACATATAGATATATATTTGTTGATCTATCCACTAACCCAGGAGGTGTTTTCATTCCAACAGACCTCTATGGCTTAGCTGACTTAAATACCTTTCTTGTTGGGTTTTTAACTTCAACACTTATCACACTTGCGTACAATAAAGTTTCAAAATAGACTTATTTCATAGAGATTTGGAGTAATTTTGAAACCAAGTAATTTAATAGATTATAGAAAAATATCAAATATTACTGCCGCTGGTAAAAATTTAATTGCACAAAGCACAAAAATGGACTTTGAAGAAAATGCATACAAAAACGAAATTTGGAAATATTCAAAAAACACATGGAAAAAATTTAAAGGTTCTAAGACAAGTAATTTTTCTATGCCTCAATATTCCAATAATAAAAAACTAATTTCTTATATAAAGTCTACAAAAAAAGGGAAGAAGAAAATTATATCCTCTCTCTGCGTGCAGAGTGGAAATTCAATAAAGATTATCTTTGAAACAGAAGACTCTATACAGAATTATTACTGGGCCTCTAAAGATAACTTTATTTACATAGTCACTAAAGAATGGAGTAAACCTTTTAAAAGTATTGATGATAAAGATATGGAACCCCTTTATCTTGAAAATATTCCTTTTAGGTTTGATACTCGAGGAATTATTTATAACAAAAGAAATCATCTGTATAAAGTAAATGTTTCGTCTACAAAGAGCCAAAAAATTATTGATGGGGACAAAGGAGGTTTTATATCAATTGGTTCAGTTGTTGAAAGTGGAAGTTCTATTTATTTTACTGCAAGCTCCTACAACAAATCCGGTTCAACTCTTGATGAAAAGATCATTAAAAAAACTGGAAATAAATTAAAAACTATACATACAGAAGGAATGTGGGGAAAGTTATTTATTTTTAATGATGAACTTTATGGAATTGGACTAGATAAAAGGTATGATTGGCCAACTAATATAAGCATTCGTCAGATAAAAGATACCGGTAAAACAATATTGCTTTACCCAGATCTAGATAGGCCAGTAACAAATGTTAAATGTACAGATTCATCTATGTATATATTGTACGAGGATTCTGGGAAACAACTTCTCGCTAAAGGTAACGGTAATAATATTGAAAAATTAATTGATGAAGAAATAACTATCTCTGATTTTGAAATAAATTCAAACAAAATTTCAGTTATTGCAAATACTTTTTCAAAGCAAGATGAAATATATGAACTGGTAAATGGAAAATTACAAGACTGGGAAAACAGACCTACCAAGGCAAACGCAAGTTTTCACAGAAAAACTAAATCATATGAATGCATATATAAAAGAATAAATACAGGTAAATCAAAAATTGACACTTGGGGTATTTACGTTGGTAAAAATAGCCCTACATTATTAAGCATACATGGAGGTCCTGCAGCACAATATGGCTTTACATATTTTGATGAATTCCAAACATACGCTGAAGCTGGGTTCAATGTTGTTGCATGCAATCCTAGAGGTTCTTCTGGTCGTGGTCATAAATTTTTAAGAGATGTTTGTGGAAACAAATGGGGAGTTAACGATACACATGATGTAATTACTGCATTCAAGCAAATGGTAAAAGAATTAAAAATCTCAAACAAAAATTACGGAATAATGGGGGGATCTTACGGAGGCTTTATGACAGCATGGGTAATTAGTCATTATCCAAAAATGTTTAAGTCTTCTATTGTTGAGAGAGCTCTTTTAAACTGGGAAACAATGGTTGGTACTTCAGATATTGGAATAACCTTTCCCGAAATGTACCTATTAGAGGAATTTGATAAAAATATAAACCTATACAGAAAAAAAAGTCCCATTACTTATGCTAACAATATAGTTACACCAACTTTAATAATTCATTCTGAGAATGATTATCGATGTCCAATTGAACAAGGTGAACAATTGTTTTCTAACCTTAAAAGAAGAAATATTGAATCAGCCATGATGAGGTTCCCTGGAGAGAGCCATGAGCTTTCAAGATCAGGAAAGCCTGTTCATAGAAAACAAAGATTTGAAGCCATAATAAATTGGCATAAAAAACACCTTACATAAAACCTTTTAACCAGATTCTTTTCTAGCTAAAGTAGTATCGGAGTACCGATGAATTCAGAAATATTACAACCAACAAATGGTGGCGAATTAAGAAAGCTTGCACGAAAAAGCCCAGAAGACGCACTATTTTTTCTTAATGAAAATATAAACACTTGGAAAGAAATAGCACTTGTTGACCCTTTTGACTCTGCTGACACATTAGAAGAATTTGAACCTATGGATGCGAGTAAGCTAATTGAAGAGCTCCCTAATGATGTCTCAATTAAAATATTTGAATCTCTTAGACCAAGAGCAATTATTGAAATTGTAGAAAATCTTGATGAGGTGGTAGTTGAAAAAATATTTAAACAAATGGATACAGAAGATGTTGTTGATGTATTCGAGAGAAGCACTGTTGATGAGGCTGAAGATTTATTAGAAATACTAGATAAATCAACAAAGCTTGATATTAACCGGAGATTAGCTTACCCAAAAGATTCAGTAGGAAGGCTTATGTCTGAAGAAGTTGGAAAAATCTCAACTGGGTTAACAGTAAAAGACGCTCTAGTGGAGCTAAAAACACTTCATGAAAATATTGAAGATTTAATTTATGTTTACTCTGTAGATACTGAAAATAAATTATCTGGGGTTTTGTCTTTTAGAGAAATAGTTTTTGCAGATGAAAATGAACTAATTGATAATATTATGATTCAAAACCCTATATTTATAAATCCTTCATTAGATCAAGAAGAAGCAGCTCGACTCATTAGGCAATATGAACTTCTCGCTTTACCTGTTGTTGATAAAAACAATAAATTAATTGGACAAGCAACAGTAAGCACTGCTTTAGATATTATTCAGACAGAGATTGCTGAAGACTTTTCTCAATCATTTGGAGCGGGTGCTGAAGAAACGATATTTACCCCTATAAAAAGATCTGTCAGGATGAGGCTTCCTTGGATTGCAGTAAATATGGCCCTTGCTTTTATAGTCTCAATATTAATTTCTCAATTTGAAGAAACTATTGCTAGAGATGCTTTATTAGCGGCATTAATGCCTGTGGTTGCTTTAGTTGGAGGAAACTCTGGTGCACAATCTTTAGCTATAGTAATTAGGGCTTTAGCGAGAAACGATGTATCAGATGCAAGAATTTTTGAAGTTATAGGCAAGCAATCCTTAATTGGTTTAGTTAATGGCATACTTATTGGAACAATATCTTTTTCAGTATTAAGCATTACTGGTCTTTCTACTTACGCTCTTGCTCTTAGTATTGCGGTATTTGGAAATATATTAATTGGAAATCTTTTTGGGGCTTCTATTCCTTTAATACTTAAAAAATTAAAATTTGACCCTGCTCTAGCTTCAAATATATTTTTAACTTTAATTACTGACATTGTGGGTTTTGCAGGATTTTTAGGGATTGCTCTTATATTAATTTAATCAATCTCTCTATAAATAAGCCTCGTTCCTCTTTTGTTCAAAAAGTATGCAAAAATCCACTCAATCGCTACAAGTATTTTTGATCTATACCCAATCAAATATATTAAATGAATTAAGCTCCAAAATAACCAAGCTGTAAAACCTGCCATTTCGAAATTTCCAATAACTCCAATAGCTTTGAATCTTCCGATTGTCGCCATCATTCCTTTGTCTGAATATTTAAATGGTATCCTGTTTGATGGTTTGGTATTATTTTTTATATTATTAGCAACATATCTTCCTTGTTGAATAGCAACAGGAGCTATTCCTGGTAGAGGCTTTCCGCTTTCTGTTGTAAAATTTGCTGCGTCTCCAATAACGTAGACATCTTCATCTTCTTTTAGTGAACAGTCTAAATTTACTATTGCCCTGCCTTCTTTGTCTGTTTCTGTTTCCAATTCTTTTATTAAAGGACTTGCTTCATTCCCTGCTGCCCAAATAATATTGCCTGTCTCTATTGTGTCTTTATCTGTAGTTACACACATTTCTTCTATATTTACAACTCTCTCTTTTATTCTTATTTTGACTCCAAAATCTGTTAAATATTTATAAGATTTCTCAGAAAGGCGTTCACTATATGTTGGGAGTATTCTCTCACCAGCTTCAAGCAGATATATATTTGCATCTGAACTATTAAAATTTCTAAACTCTTTGGTCATATTTTTATATGCAATCTCAGAAATTGAGCCCGCTAACTCTACCCCTGTTGGACCCCCTCCAACAATTACAAAATTAAGATACTTCTTTCTAATATTTTCATCTTTTTCATTTTCCGCTTTTTCAAATGCTTTTAATATTTTCTCTCGTATATCAAGAGCGTCATTTATTACTTTTAACCCTTTAGAAAAATTTGCCCATTCGTTATTACCAAAATATGAATAACTAGACCCCGCACTAATAATTAACTTGTCGTAATTAACAACCTCTTTACTGTCTAAAATAACTTCTTTATTCTCTCTGTTTATTTCTCTTACCTCTGCAAGAATTGTTTTTACATTTTTATTATTTTTAAATAAATTTCTTAGTGGAACCGTTATGTCTGCAGGGGAAAGTACTGCAGTTGCTACTTGGTATAGAAGGGGTTGAAACAGGTGATGATTTGTTCTATCAATTAATGTAAATTCATTTTTACTTTTACGAGCCTTTTGAAGAAAGCTTAAGCCTCCAAAACCACCTCCTATAATTACAATTTTTGCCATTTAATTAAATTATAATCCTGAAAAAAGATTGTTTAATGATCTCTAGATCTTGATGATTTTGTCATTGTTTTTTCTAATTTTCCATTCTTAAAGGTAAATGACTCAATACCGTCTACTAAATGTTTCCCTTGCTGAGATTTCTGTGAAATAACCTGTAAAATCATTCCTTCAAACGGTGAGATTAATGTTATTGAGTGTTGTTTAAAATGCTTGGATGATTGATCTCTCCTAATAACATCACTAATCATGTGTTGAGATTCCCATGACCAGTCGTCATCGGCAACTACAAATTTGCATACATGTTTAGTTTGAGATTTATCAATCCTTGCTCCTGGGCAAACTATCAAAGACCCCTCCACCCATGGGTTTAACCCTACTCCATCCATTTTTGGAAAACCAACATTAAAAGCGGAGTCAATAATTTCATCCATATCACCTTTTTCTAAATTCCTTTGTTTTATTACTTCGGATATAGAATTCTGTAATTCAAACAATTCTTGATCTTTTAAGTTTTCGAGTTCTGTTTTATCCATACTTTAAATTAAAACAGGTAAGTAAGACATTTTCTTATTTTAATCATCTAAGTTTTCAAGGGGATTTTCCGGTTGGCATTCTTCAAATGCCTCCTGAACCTGCTCTGATGACCAATCGACATCCGCATCTCTGAATGCAAAGAAGCCAAATTCACCCGGTGTAGGGTCTGGAAAATCTATTCCCTGCTCTCTCATACATTGCGAAAACTCAAGAGAAGCGTCTATTAAGGCTGCTTCTACTTCTGGGTCTAAATCAAACTGTTCAGGGAGTGCTTTTCTTAAAATGTCTTCACAATTAATAAAGGCTTCTTCGAAAGCTTCTTCGTTCTCGATATTAAGTTCATTAAATTCAGGATTACCATCAATATCAAATGTAGGGTCTGGAAAATCTATTCCCTGCTCTCTCATGCACTGGGCAAATTCAAGTATCCCCTCTTCAAAAGTTATTTCTTCTTCAAGAATTGTTTCTTGTGTTATTGTCTCAATTGTTGCAACACCTTGGGTTTCTTCGCCACCTATTGTGCAAAAACTAATTAGTAATAAAAAGATACTTCTTTTTATTTTCTCACCGCCTCCGCAGGTTGTATTTTTGATGCTTTTATAGCGGGATAGACTCCTGATAAAGCTCCAATTAATAAAGCCAATAAAATTGCTCCTAGAACTTGAAGTAGTGGTATTGAGAATACAATATTTGTGTACTTAGTGTAACCAAGAGTAATACACGTACCCAATAACACCCCTACTAAACCTCCAACTCCTGATAGTAAAATACTTTCAAGTAAAAATTGGTACCTTATTTCTTTTCTCGTTGCACCAATAGATCTTCTTACTCCAATTTCCATTCTTCTTTCAAGCACAGACATAATCATAACATTAGCAATTGCCACACCTCCAACTAATAAAGCAACAGATCCGAGACCTAATAATAAGTTTGTGAAAGCTACCTCTGCTGCTTCTTGTGCCTCAAGTGCGTCAGATGGTCTAGAGACGCTTACTTGATCGGGGTTTTCTGGGTTCATTGAAGGTGCTAGAACTTCAACAACATCTTCTATATACGTTGGGTTGGATCGTACATAAATTGTTGTAGGTTCCTCATCAACATTAAATAAGGTTTTGGCAACACCATATCCAATAAATACTGACCGATCTAAATCAGGATGTATCTTTAATTCATCTAGTATCCCAATAACACCGAACCATTCATTTTCAATTAAAATTCTTGTTGGCTCCGCAAGACTTGTTATGCCAAGCCTAGAGGCTGTAACACTACCCAGTACAGTTACTGGAATGTCTCCAAGTCCATTCTTTATAAAACGTCCTTCAGAAAGGTTTCCTCCAACAACATCTAGTAACTCTGGGCTTGTAACAACAGTGGAGATACCTCCTCCTTCAAATTCCGATATAAAATCTGTTCTTCTGACTAATAAATCTGTTTGTGTTGTTGATGTCACCTCTTGAACTGGTCCTATTCTTTCAACCATTCCAAGGACCCCGTCAGGTAGTTTTTCTTGTGTCCCAAAAAAACCAGCTTGAGGTGAGGCTTTGATCAAGTTTGTTCCTAAAGATTCTAAAGTTGCTAATAAGTCGGCTCTTCCGGATGCAGAAA
>CAZKFE010000018.1:0-10962 GCA_964551955.1 uncultured Candidatus Actinomarina sp.
CACTTGGTCCAACGGTTGCAATTATTTTTGTTTTTCTTGTCATTCAAATATATAACTTAAATAGCATGGTATTACGGAAAAAAATATATGGATAAAGAATTAATTATTGGGGTACCTGTAAGAGGCTTTGATAATCCTATGACTAGATTATCCAACGATTTAAGCCTAAATGAAAGAATAAAGTTGATGAAATATATGTTCCTTAATATTGTCCAATCTTTTGAAGATAACAAGGTAGATTTATTTTGTATTACAAAAAATCAATTAGTTATTGAATATTGTAAAGAAATTGGGATACCAGCTTTTATATCAAAATCGAAAGGTTTAAGTAATGAGGTATCTGAATTTTTAAAATCAAATAGTAACTATCCAGGTTGGACAATTTGTCATGCAGACTTACCTTATTTGACAAAATATTATGCAAATAATTGGATTAATGAATGTTTAAACAGTGAAGTTCTTATTTCTGAAAGTAAAGATTCAGGAACACCTATTATTGGTGGTAAAATTTATATTAAAACTTTTCAATATGGAGAAAATAGTTTTATAAAACATACAGATTTTTTGAAGAAAGAAAAAATAAAATATAAAAAAGTCTTTCATAAAGAATTGAGTTTTGAATTAGACGATTCAGAAGACTATATAGAGTTATTAAAAAATCAACCAAGATGGTATCGAAAATTATCAAATGATTAGCAGCCCCGACCGGATTTGAACCGGCGTTTCCGCCTTGAGAGGGCGGCGTCCTAGGCCTCTAGACGACGGGGCCAATGCTCGGGGAGAAGGATTTGAACCCTCAATAATGGGACCAGAACCCATTGTGTTGCCAATTACACTATCCCCGAAGGCAGCAGCCCCGACCGGATTCGAACCGGCGTTTCTGGGTTGAAAACCCAGCGTCCTAGGCCTCTGGACGACGGGGCCGTATAATTAATAAGAATATAGTAATTAAATTATTATTTGTTACAAATCTTCAATACTTTCGGCTAACCTGGCAATGCTTGTCTCCTTACCAAGTGCATATATTGATTCAAACAATGGTGGACTTATTTTTGTACCAGTGATAGCAACACGTGCAATTTGAAAACCAATTTTTGGCTTGAGGTTTAATTCATTAAGCTCGGCTCTCATGATTTCTTCAATCTCTTGAAGTTCGAAAGTTTTAGCTAATATAAATTTATTTCTTACATTTTTAATATATTGTTGTCCTTCGTTTGAATTAACACTTTCCCAATCTTTTGAACTAACCTCAAAAGGTTCGTCTAAAAGAAAGTTTACTTGTTCATTAATATCATTCATTGTCTCTAGTCTCTCTTGAACTGCTTTCATAATTTTTACAATTCTATCTATTTCATCCTCAAATAATTCTCTAGAAATAGAGCTCTGAATAGATTCAATAAATAAATTTCTAAATAATTCTTCTTCAGTATCACGAATATATTGTCCATTTATCCATAAAAGTTTTTTTGTATCAAAAATTGCTGGATTTGGAAGTACATTATTTAAATCAAATTTTTCAATAGCTATATTTTTATCAAAAATTTCAAGATCATTTCCTGGTGACCAACCCAATAAGCACATGTAATTAAATAATGCTTCTGGAAGAATTCCTTTATCTCTATAAGCAGAAACAGAAGTGTCTCCATGTCTTTTACTTAATTTCTTTCCATCAGGTCCAAATAATAATGGAAGATGGCAAAAATCTGGCAACGGAGACTCAAGGGCATTCATCAATAAAATATGCTTTGGTGTAGACGACAAAATATCTTCACCTCTTGCTACTATTGTTATTTCATAATCAACATCATCTATAGTTGATGCTAAGTGATAGGTTGGTGAGTTATCAGATCTTAAAATTACAAAATCTTCAATATCACCTAAATTAAAACTCATAGAACCTCTTACAATATCTTGAAAATTTACTTCCCCTTCTTCAGGTACTTTAAACCTTAATGCCCCTTCCTCTCTGTATGCGAAACCTTTATTTTCAAGCTCCTCAGCAACTTCAATATATCTATCAAATCTAGAAGATTGTTTATAAGATCCTTTTGACCCCCCTACTTGGATGCCTTCATCCCAATCTAAACCTAACCATTTTAAATTTTCAATAATATTTTTTTCGTATCCTTCATTACTTCTCTCTGTATCAGTATCATCAATCCTAACTAAAAACTTACCATTATTAGCTCTTGCATATAACCAATTAAATAAAGCAGTTCTTGCATTTCCTATATGTAAGTTTCCAGTTGGCGATGGTGCAATTCTTAATTTCATTATTTATTCAATATTATTTATCAACGTACCAATAGTATCAATTTCTATTCTTATTTCATCTCCAGGAGAAACCTTGCTAACACCTTCGGGAGTTCCTGTCAAAACTACATCACCTGGCAGTAAAGTCATTATTGAAGTTATAAAAGCTAGTATCTCTCCGATACTAAAAATCATTTCAGATGTATTACCATCTTGTTTCAATTCATCATTAACAAAGCATTTAATATTTAAATCAGGATCCTTTTGAAAATCAGTTTGAATGACAGGGCCAAGTGGACAAAAAGTGTCAAAACTTTTTGCTCTTGTGAAATTACCATTAAATGAACCATCCTGGCCTTGGAGTATTCTTTCAGATAAATCATTTGCATTCGTAAAACCAAGTACACTATCCATCCAGTTGTCTTCGTTTAAATTCTTTGATAGTTTTCCTATTACAACTGCTAACTCAGCTTCATGATCAACATGTTGACCAATTTTAGGATATATAATTGACTCCCCTGAACCAATTACTGATGTTGAAGGTTTTATGAAAAATACAGGATTATCAGGAGCATGATAATCAAGGACTCCTAATTCATGAGCATGTTTTTGATAATTTTTTGCAACTGCTACAACCTTAGAAGGAAGTACTGGAGCTAAAAGTTGAACCTCACTTTGGTCATATACTTCTTCTGTCTGTTCCCAGACAACAAAAGGTGAGCCCTCATATCTAATAATCTTATCATCTACTAACTCTCCATAAAAAATATCGCTTTCATACTTAGCTCTAACTATCTTCATAACTATTAGATTATAGGAAATATATCAATTCAGTTAACTAAGAAAATTAAATAATTCTATGAGGTGTAACCCTTTAGGATTATCTCTTACACATTTATCAAGAACTTCATCATTTAATTCCCCAATGCTAATTTCAGATACCCTTAACAAACCTAAAACTAAATGAAGATCACTAATTGTGGGGGCTCTCCCAAAGTGTGATGCTCTATAAATAATTAAGTTAGTAATTACAGACGTAATCAATTTATTTCTTGGATGGGTATCCCATATATTTTTATAACTACTAACAATCTTTAAAGCAAAACCAGTATCTGGACCAGTATTCCCAAATACTTCATCAGAATTTGGGTTAATGTTTTCGGCTGGTCTTTTCTCACTTCTCCTAGGCACTGGCATAGGCAATTCTTTTTTAATTTCAATTTTGCTTATATCTATATCTGGTTCTTGCGGCATTAAACAAATGTTATATAATTTTTGAAATTATCATCTTTACCATTTACTATTTCAAGATATTTATTACGTATTTTTGTAGTTAAATCTCCTACTGAACCCGTTCCTATTTTTTTACCATCAATTGAAACAATTCCGATGACTTCAGTTGCAGTACCAGTAAAAAATATTTCATCAGCAACCATTAAGTCTTCAACATACAAATCTTTCTCTATACACTGAATATCAAAAAGATTTGCAATTTCAATCACGGTTTTTCTTGTTATGCCTCCTAAAGCTCCTGTTTCAATAGGTGGAGTTAATAAAATATCGTCTTTGAATACAAAAATATTTTGCCCGCTACCTTCAGCAATACTCGCACTATCACTAAGCATAATTGCATCATCAAATCCTTTTTTTACTGCATCTATTTTTGCAAGGGTCGAATTCATATACCCTCCAACACCTTTAGCGAATGGTTGAAAACTCTTAGGACTAATTCTTTGCCAGTCTGAAATACAAACTTTTACTCCTTCTTGACCAGCTTCATCTCCTAAATAAGCCCCCCATTCCCAAGCAGCAATAGCAACTCGAACGGGTACATCACCTGGTAACAAGCCCATTTCGCCATCTCCTAAAAATACTAAAGGTCTAATGTAGGCTGAATTAAGATTATTAACTTTTACAATTTCTAATATTGCATTAGAAATAATTTTTTTATCAAAAGGTATATCCAAATTATAAGCTGCGGCTGATGTATACAATCTATCAACATGATCCTGTAATCTAAAAACTCCAGAACCACTACCAGTTTGTCTCGCTCTCATACCTTCAAAAACTCCAGTACCATAATGAAGAGTGTGAGTCATAACGCTAACATTTGCTAAATCCCAGTCTACTAATTTACCATCCAGCCATATATATTTAGATTTTTCCATTATTAATTACAAATACTACACCTTTTAAAAAATCAAGCCAAAGAAAATACTATTATTCAGTGTATGAAAAAATTTATTGCCTCTGGATTTGGTATAGGTATTGTTTGGGAATTGATATTTCAAGATAAAAAAGGTGCGGGTACTCTAGCTTCATTTTTATTTGCATTAATTATTTATTTTCTTAATTTAAATTCGCTTTATTTATTCTCAATTTTCATTGGATTAATTGGAACTTATTATATAGTAGTAGACGATAAAGACGCTGACAGCGATCCCAGCTGGATAACGTTAGATGAAATTTGTGGAATGAGCCTAGTAACTTTAGTCGCTCAATCTGAGCTTTTGCCTTTGATTTCAGGATTTTTAGTTTTTCGTGCAAGTGATATTTTAAAAAAACCAAACATTGTTGCAGAGATGGAAAAATATCCGGGTAAAATTGGTGTACTTTATGATGATTTAGCTGCTGGAACAATTGGTCTTATTTCAGCTTTAATTGTTAATCAGGTAATGCTTATAACTCTTTAAGTAATAAATCTTTAGCTATTGAAGGATTAATATTCCCTCCTGAACTTTTAATGATTTGACCAACTAAAAATCCAATTAATTTATCTTCACCATCTTTGATTCTTTGAACAACATCATTATTAGCTTCAATTACATCTTTAACAATTTTTCCAATTTCTTCAAAATCATTTTCCTGGATTAAGTTATTTGTTTCAGCAAATTCATTAGGATTAATATCATTTTTTATTAAGTTTGTTAAAATCTCTTTTCCAGATGTAAATGAAATTTTATTATCATTTATCATTAGAATTATTTCACTTAATTTTTCGGAGGAAACCCATTCAGGAAGTATTTCCATTTCTACTTTTCTAAGCTGTCCTTGGAGTTCGCCTGTAATAAAATTGTAAGTGGCTTTGGAATCATTTGTTATTTTTTGTGTATTTAAATATAAATCATATATCCAATCTTCACTTTTACTTAAGTGATTCGACTCAGAAAGGGATAGACCCGTATCAGATACTATTTTTCTTTTTTCTGAAGGTAGAGTTGGTATTTCTTTTTTAATATTATCAATGAATTCTTTAGAGAGAATCATATTAGGTAAATCAGGATCAGAAAAATATCTATAATCTGCGCTACCTTCTTTTGACCTCATTGAAGATGTCACTTCTTTATCTTCGTCCCAATGTCTAGTTTCTTGAATTATTTCCTTGTCAGCAGCAATTAATTTAGTTTGCCTCTTAATCTCATAATCTATTGCTTTTTCTAATGACCTGAGTGAATTCATATTTTTAATCTCAACTTTCACCCCTAATTCCTTATCTCCTTCTTGAGCAACAGAAATATTCGCATCAAATCTTAGATTACCTTTTTCAAGTTTTCCTTCAGAAATTCCTAAATCAATTACCAGCTGTCTAAGTTCCTCTATATAGGAAACAGCTTCTTTAGAGGATCTAATAATAGGTTTCGTTACAATCTCAACCAAAGGAACTCCTGATCTGTTGAAATCTAATAATGTACTTGTTGCTGAGTCAATTCTTCCAGACCCTTTGTGTATGCTTTTTCCTGTATCTTCTTCCATATGAATTCTCTCAATTTCAATAGTTTCAGTACTTTCATCTAATATAATTTCTAGAGAGCCATTAACTCCAACTGGTAAGTCAAACTGTGAAATTTGATAATTTTTTGGTAAATCAGGATAAAAATAATTCTTTCTATGAAACATTCCATTGCTAGTGATCGAACAATTAGCACTTAGAGCAAGCATTGTGATTGATTCAATAGCTTTAATATTTGGCACAGGCAATGCTCCAGGTAATCCTAAACATGTTGGACATAAGCTTATATTTGGAACTTCAGTTTCTACTACCGCACAGTTGCAAAACATTTTAGAATTAGTATTTAACTCAACATGTGTTTCCATACCTATTGTCGGTATCATATTCATTTCATGTCCTTTAGTAATGGTGTTCTTTTGTTAAAAGCTACTAATTTTTCTAATTTCTCAGAAAATTTAAGAAGTGAGGAGTCTGTTCTTGCAGGACTCATTAACTGAATAGATAGGGGCATGTTTTGATTAGACAATCCAGTTGGAATACTTATCGCAGGAAGACCAGCAAGATTTGCTGGAATTGTACATAGGTCAGACATATACATTTCTAATGGATTTTCTGTTTTTTCACCAAATTTAAATGCGGGCGTCGGAGTTGTTGGTGAAATAAGGTAATCAACTTCTTGAAATATATTGTCAAAATCTTTTGTAATAAGTGATCTTGCTTTTAATGCTTGTCCGTAATATGCATCGTAGTAACCAGCTGAGAGAGCATAGGTTCCAAGTAGTATTCTCTTCTTTACTTCTTCGCCAAATCCTTCTGCTCTTGTGTTCTCTATCATCTCATAGCTTGTTTCTCCAGACTCTCTTGAACCATATCTGACGCCATCAAAACGTGAGAGATTTGCAGAACATTCTGCTGGAGCTATTAAATAGTAAATACTTAGTGCCATTTTTGTTAAAGGAAGTGATACTTCTACAACTTTGTTGCCTTGTTCTTCTAAAAGTTTTATAGTTTTTTCAACTTCATTCTTTGATTCGTCAGAAATACCATCCTCCATCAATTCCTTAATCACACCTACTTTTGCTGTTTTGTCTTCAGGTATTTCTATAGAAGTTTCTTGTATTGATGTTGCATCCAGTGGGTCGTGACCTTTTATAGAATTGAATATTATTTTTGCATCTTCTACTGTATTTGTAATAGGTCCAATCTGGTCAAGAGAAGAAGCAAATGCTACTAATCCATATCTTGAAACAGTTCCATATGTAGGTTTAAAACCTACTACACCGCAAAACGAAGCTGGCTGCCTTATTGAACCACCTGTATCACTTCCTAAAGATGCTAAAGCTGAACCAACTGAAACAACAGCTGCTGAACCACCCGAACTTCCACCAGGTACATGTTCTGGATTCCATGGATTTTTTGTTGGACCAAAAGCAGAGTTTTCTGTAGAAGAACCCATTGCAAATTCATCTAAATTTGTTTTTCCTGTAAAAACTACACCGCTATTTCTTAATTTTGTAATTACTGTAGCGTCATAGGGAGAAACATAATTTGATAAAATTTTAGAGGAACAAGTAGTCTCATGGTTTTTTAAATTGATATTATCTTTAATTGCTATAGGTATTCCATCTAAATCACTTAGCTGTTTTCCTTTTGCGAATCTTTCATCTGATAACTTTGATGCTTCTATACCTTCTTCTTGAAATAATTTAAGATGGGCATGAATTATTGACTCAGATAATGAAGCATTAGTAAATACTTCTTCATAAACTTCTGAAGGTTTAAGTTCTTTATTCTTATAAAGTTTATTGATTTCTGAGATTGATGAATTAGAAAGATTCATTTTCAATCCAAGGAAGGTGGGACAACAAAATGACCGTCTTCTGTTTCTGGTGAGTTGCTCATAGCTTCATCGTGTGTCAGAAATTCAGATGATACATCTTCTCTGAGATTTAGTGTTTCACCTAATGGGTGAATGCTAATTTCTTCATCATCAATATCCATTTTGCTTAAAGCTTCAACATGTTCAAGAATAATATTCAAATCTTTTTCTAATTTTTTCTCTTCATCTTCTGATAAATTAATAGCAGCAAGTTTTGCAACAGATTTAATATCTATATCTTTTTTCATCGATAATCCTTCAAATACAACATCAGCAACTTATATGATTCTAATATTTCTTTTTTATTAACAAATTCATTTGCAGTATGAGCTAAAAGTGGGTCTCCAGGTCCAAAATTTATTGCTGGTATATTTGCTTCTGAAAATCTTGCAATATCTGTCCACGCTTGCTTTGGTTTTGTGTCTACTTTTGTTGTTTCTATAAAACTTTTAACCGCTTTTGAATCTAAATTTGGCATCGCGCCATTTGCAACATCTGCTATCTTTAATTCACCAAATTTACCAAAACTTTTCTCTATATATTTTTTAGCTTCATTATTTGAAATTGTTGGTAAAAATCTATAATTTATATTTATATTGATTTCATCAGGTATAACATTATTTGCTATACCTCCGTTAATTTTTGTTACTGAAATTACTTCTTTAAAATCTAATCCTTCAATTTTATGATCTTTTATTTCATTCTCTTTTAGGAAATCTAATACTTCATCCAATTTAAATATTGGATTATCACCAATCCAAGGTCTAGCGGAGTGTGAGGAAATACCTTTAATTTTTAGTTCAGCATTAAGGACTCCTAAACAACCGAGTTGACACTCTAAGTTTGTTGGCTCCATAACTATTGCGAATTCAATATCAAAATCAGATTGTAGAATAGGCATTAAAACTTCTAAACCATTTTCTTTTATTGGCCCTTCTTCAGCTGTGTAAAATACACCAACTTCATTGCTATTTTCATCTATAAGTGTGTTGAGCATCACAGCAATACCACTTTTCATATCTACTGCGCCTCTTCCAGATATTTTTTCTGAATCAGATAATATTTTTTGATCATCTGCAATAGGAACAGTATCTACATGACCTACTAATGCAATTTTAGATTTTTCCTTCGAATGATATGCAATTAGACCACCATCATTTTTTATTACCTCACCGGAAAATTTATTTTTAACTAAATAATCTTCAATGAAAGATAATACTTCCCCTTCATTGCCTGTTACTGATTCTATATGTATTAAAGTTTCTGTTAATTGTTCTAAATTCAAACGTCAACTCCGAACGTTCTTAATGCTTCATTTAAAGATGTCTTTTTATCAGTTGATTCTTTTCTCTTGCCAATTATTAACGCGCATGGTGTTTGATATTCTCCACTTGGAAACTCCTTGGGCCTAGTTCCTGGAATTACTACTGAATTACTTGGAATTATTCCTTTGTATTCTTTTGGTGTTTCACCTGTAACATCAATTATTGGAGTAGTTGCTGTTAATGTAACATTCGCACCAATAACTGCACCTTTTTCTACTTTCACTCCTTCAACAATTATGCATCTTGAGCCAATAAAAGCTCCGTCTTCAATTATCACTGGCATTGCTGAAGGAGGCTCTAATACTCCTCCGATGCCTACCCCTCCAGATAGGTGTACATCTTTTCCAATTTGAGCACAAGATCCAACTGTTGCCCATGTATCAACCATTGTTCCTGAACCAACGTATGCTCCTATATTTACAAATCCAGGCATTACTACAACTCCAGGCTCGCAAAATGCACCATATCTTACTGCTCCTGGAGGGACAACTCTTATATTTAATTCTTCATAGTTCTTTTTTGGATCAAATTTATCAAAATATTGGACCTCACCGGATTTAATATTTTTTATTTTTTTTATTACAAAATAATGCAAAATCGCATTTTTTACCCATTCATTTACAACCCACTCATCATTTATTGATTCTGCAACCCTTATATGCCCAGCATCTAATAGCTTTATTGCTTCTTCAATTATGTCAACATCATCTTTAGAGGGGTTATTTATATCTATATTTTCAATTTTTTCTTTAATTTTTTCACTTTTCATATTTGTCTCTTTTTATTTATTAGATAATATTTTAATGTATGAAAAAGAACACATATAGATTAATTTTTCTTTCTTTAACAGCTTTACTATCTTTAACTATCTATTTTGGCATCTCTTTTTACCAAAACAACAACGAAACAAAGGAATTACCAAGTGTCATTGAAAAAATATCCCCTTTACCAAATGATCAAGTTCCACAACAAACTTCTATAGAAATAGATCTACCAGTAGGTTACGAATTAACTCTCATAATTGATAACTACATAATTCCAAATTCTGAAATACTCTATATAGAAGGAACGGGAGTATATGTTTGGAAACCTGGACCAAATAAAACTTACGAAGTATGGAATCCTGGTAAACATGAAATAAAAATAACTTGGAGCAGAATTACTGGTTTACCAGATGTTGGTGAATTTACTTGGACATTTTCTACTTATTAATATAGGCTAAAGCTTCTTCCTCTTTCATAATTTTTACTTCTAACTTTTCTGCTTTCGCAAGTTTCGAACCTGCGTTTTCTCCTGCAATTAAAATATCAGTATTTTTAGAAACTGAAGTAGTTACAATTCCCCCAGAGTTTTCTATTAAATTTACAATATCTTGTCGAGAATAGTTTTCTAAAGTACCAGTAATAACAAATGTTTTACCATTTAATTTTCCAGTAGAAGTAGGAGATTTTTTATCTAATTTAAATCCGTGTTTTTCTAATGCTTCAATAGTTTTTAAATTCTCATCATCTGACTTCCATTCATTTAATGAAGAAACAACACTTTCAGAAATACCATGAATAGTTTCAATTTTATCCTTACTTGCTTCTAAGACACCTCTAATAGATCCAAAATTTTGAATCAGCTGTTTTGCTGTTCTTTTTCCTATATGTCTAATACCAATAGCAGTTAACAGTTTTTCAGGTTCAGTTTTTACTGAGTTAGATATCGCGTTCAATAGGTTTGTTGTTTTCTTCTCTTCCCACTGGGGTAATGAAATTAATTCCTCATAATTT
>CAZKFE010000018.1:11062-13548 GCA_964551955.1 uncultured Candidatus Actinomarina sp.
GTTTGTTGTTTTCTTCTCTTCCCACTGGGGTAATGAAATTAATTCCTCATAATTTAAGTCATAAATATCTTCAACATTTTCTATAAGCTTATTTTCTATTAATGTTTCAATTGTTTCTTTACCTAATCCATCAATCTCCAACCCGGCTCTTGATCCAAAAAATATCATACCTTCTTTTTTAGCTAGATTACATTTTGACTTTCCTTTACATCGTGGAACTTTTTCATCTTTAATGAATTCAATTTCATATTTATTACAAGGACATTTTATAGGCAACTTCCATTTCTTTTGTGTCCCATCTCTTCTATCAATAATTGGAGAAACGACTTCAGGAATAACATCTCCTGCACGTCTAATAATTACATAATCATTTATTCTTAAATCTTTTCTTTGAATTTCATCGGGGTTATGAAGAGTTGCAAATGAAACTATAGCCCCTCCAACGCTAACTGGCTCTAATACAGCCACAGGAGTGACGGCTCCTGTGCGTCCAGTTTGTAATTTTATATCATTCAATACAGTAATTTGTTCCTCAGCTGCAAATTTATAAGCAACAGCCCATCTTGGAGCTTTTGAAGTAAAACCTAATTGATCTTGTGAAGTTGCAGAATCTATTTTTAATACTGCACCATCGATCTGATAACTGAATTTATCCCTCATGCCTTCTATTTCTTCTAATATTTTTGAAATTTCATTAATGTCTGATACTTTATAAGATTTATTAACTTGAAAACCATATGTTTCTAGATTCTTTAATTGCCTTGAATAGTTTAAAGAAAGATCTAACTCTTTATGGTTTATAAGCTGATAAGACAATAATCTCAAATCACGAGTAGCAGTAATGTTTGAATCTTTTTGTCTCAACGATCCTGCAGCAGCATTTCTTGAATTAATAAAAGTTGGTATATTTTCCTTTTCATTTAATTTATTTAGTTCATTGAAACTTTCCATAGGCATATATACCTCTCCTCTAATTTCTACAATGCCTTTTATGTCTTTATTTAGCTTCAGAGGAATATTTTTAATAGTTTTAACATTATGAGTTACATCTTCTCCAATAAATCCATCCCCTCTAGTTAAGCCTTGAACAAATAAGCTGTCCTCATAAATTAATGAAATAGCAAGGCCATCTATTTTGGGTTCAATAACAATTGGAAATAAAACTTCATCTGTAATCTTTTCAAGTCTTTCAAGCCACTTCTTTATATCATTAATATTTTCAGCGTTATCAAGACTATACATTCTTTGTCTGTGTTCTACTTGTTGAAAGGCATTACTTGGTGTTCCTGTAACTCTTTGAGTTGGAGAGTAGCTAAGAATCAAATCTGGATTAGATTCTTCTATTTTCTTTAATTCGTTATATAATTTGTCATATTCTGCATCTGTCATTGTAGGTTTATTTGCAACGTAATAATCATGCTCTGCTTTAGATAGCTTATTAATAATTTCGTTTACTTTTTTACTATCCATTACTCAATTTTCTCTAATACTTTTGAGGAGATTCTTCCTCCTCCAATAACTTTTGACCCTTTGTAGATTACTCCAAATTGACCTGGCGCTACGCCGTATGTTGGTGTGTCTAAAATTACCTCTAACTCCCCGTCTCTCACTTCTCTGATGCTACAAGGTAGGTCTTCCGAGTTATATCTAGTTTGAACTGTAAGATTGTTTGTTTCAATATCGTTAACAAAAGATATATCCTCAAGTAAAAAATTTGATACTAATAAATCTTTCTTTTCTCCAATGTGTACCTTTTTAGAGGAAACATCTATTTTTGTAACATATTTGGCTTTACCTTGACCACCAGGAAGTCCTTTCCTTTGTCCAACAGTAAATTCATGTACACCCTTATGATCTCCAACTTTCTTTCCTTTTTTATCAACAATTTCACCAGAAGATGAAATATCTATCCGAGTATTTACAAAATTTCGATAATCCTTTTTCCCAACAAAGCATATATCCTGACTGTCTTTTTTAAATGCTGTTTTGAGACCTAATTCTGCAGCAATTTGTCTTACTTCTGGTTTCGAGATTGTTCCTAAAGGAAAATCAATATATTCTAGTTTTTCACCAGTCAACATATGAAGAACATAAGACTGATCTTTATCTAAGTAGTCAGCTTTATGAAGTTGATATTCATTTTTATTTTTAATTATTTTTGCATAATGACCTGTAGCAACTTTTTCACATTTTAATTTTTTTGCTTGTGTTATAAAATGATCAAACTTAACTGATCGATTACATTCAATACATGGGTTTGGAGTTAATCCCTTTGCGTACATTCCAACAAAGTTGTCTACTACATCTTCAGAAAATGATTCCGTGTAATCCATTACATAATATGGAATATCTAATTTAGCAGCTACTTTTCTAGCATCTTCACTATCAGATGCTGTACAACATCCAGTTTCAGGCATTTCTCCATTTTCACCTTCCCAGAGTTTCATTGTTACACCTATAACTTCATGACCTTGTGATTTCAACAA
>CAZKFE010000019.1:0-7310 GCA_964551955.1 uncultured Candidatus Actinomarina sp.
TAATTTATTCGTCTATATAATCTATTTGATCAGTAGGCATAATTATTGCTGTAGCAGCATTAACTATATGGAGAATAACTCTCTTCAAGTACCTGTAAAATAGCGTCGTTGCAACAGGATATTTAACCTCGAGTTTATTTTCTAGCAAACTAGTAATTTTTTCATCAATTTCCTTACCAACCTCTGCACCTGAAGCTATTAACTCCTGTACCTTTTCTTCTTCATCCAAACTAAGACATGTCTGAAGGCTCACAATAAAACCACTGATTCGATCTCTTAAACTAATAAAATAATCAAGCTCTTCAGCTTCTTTAGTAAATGAGTTGCCAGTCTCTGCAATCTCAAATATATTTTTGCAATAATCTCCTATACGCTCAATATCCTTAGACATAGTCATATAAGCCAACAAAAGTGGAACATCCAGATTTCTAGAGTTAACAGCAGAATGAACAATTAATTCTCTTCTTACATCTCTATGAAGTTCATTAATTGTTTTATCAGTAGAATATAGATTCTCTTTTACTGTATCTAAATTCGTATCACCTAATAAACAATTCATAGATAGGTCAAACATGTGACTACTATTTGTCAACATCTCTCCTAATTTTGCATCAATTGAATCTAACGAATAATCACTCATTTTTTCTCCTTAGTTAAATAATACTATTCCTAATAGTGGAAGAAGTACAAAAGTTATTAAAACATATAAAATTGCTACAGATTTTCTTTTTGCTGTTGCGTTACTTAAAGCTGTTGCCAGTTTAATTGGTATTTCTCTTAGAGGTTTTATAGGATAAATTACAAGAACACTAATCAAGTTAAAAAATACATGGCACAATGCAATAGTTAAACCATCAGAAGTCTCTACAGCAAAACTTGCAAGAACTGCCGTTATGGTAGTTCCAATATTTGCACCAAGAGTTATAGGGAAAGCATTTTCAATAGCTAAAATTCCAGAACCAACAATCGGAACGAGAATAGATGTTGTGATACTTGAACTTTGAACTGAAAAAGTTATGAATATTCCTACAATAATTGCAACCATTCCACCGCCCTTAGCAAGAGCTCTATCCAAACCAAACTCAATTCTATTTAACATTAAAGATTTCATATTTGAAACTATATTTTTGAGACTTAAGAAAATAAATAATATTGCTAAAAATATAAGTAATCCTCCATAAATTCTGTAAGAATTTTGATATAAATTATCAATAAATGGAATTCTAGATAAAAAGTCAACTACAAAATTTGCACCTGATTTAATAGCTGCCTTTATAGGACTATTTGGGTTAGTAGCAGTAAAGCCGGTAGCAATGATAGCGTCTGTTGTATAAATGGACATCTTTGTAAGAAATCCTGTAGCTAGTTGAAGAGGAAATAAAGCTAATACAGCCATTAAATTAAAAAAATCATGCATTGTTGAAGCTGCAAATGCTCTTTTAAATTCTTGTTCTCTTCTTACGTGACCAAATGAAACTAATGTATTTGTAACAGTTGTGCCTATATTTGCGCCCATCACCATTGGAATCGCATATTCTAAATTTAGAAACCCACTACCCACCAAACCCACAATTGTTGCTGTGGTTACAGATGATGATTGAACAAGAACTGTAGCTAATGTACCAACCAGTAATCCAGCAAATGGGCTTGATACAGATTGAAATAGTTGATCTGTATATTCAGCTCCAAGTGTTTTTATTCCTTTTTCAAGAAGTTTTATTGAGACCAGAAAGAAATAGAGAAAGAATGCTGCAAGTAGAATATTTAAAAAAGGCCTTTTTTTCATTTTTACCAATGATAAATTATGTTCAATGAAATATTACTTAGTCATGAGTTTATGCAAAGACAAAAAAATTAAATTTTTTATATTAATTCTGACTTTGAATCAAATTTTCCTCTGTTGAATGCCAATATGTATGATTCAACACCTAAAAACTCTTCCTTGTATTCATCTGGGATGTTGAAACCCCACCAATCATCACTAAATTGTGTTTTATGAGCCTTCCAAGCCTCAATTTTATTCTGTACATATTTTTTTCCATCAATCTCAACATCTATATCTTCATGGACACTACCTATTGCGCTGTATGTTGTGAAATCTTCCTCAGATATTAGACCTTCTTTTAGCATCCATTCTCTTCTAGCTTTAACTTTCTTCTTTGACCAGGAACTAAAATATAATCTCTCTGGAACCCAAGGCTCCTGTCCTTCTTTTAATGGAAATTTATCCTCATCTCCAGCTGCAAAAAATGCAGCAGTACCTACTCGGTGAGTCTGAATGTGGTCTGGATGGCCATAACCACCAAAAGGATCATAAGTAATCAAAGCTTCTGGCTTATATTTTCTAATACAATCAATTAATTTTCCAACAGGTCCAAAATAATCTTGTCTCCAAAAGCTTTCTGGATTGTCATTAGGTTCAGTTCCCATCATTCCTGAGTCTTTATAGCCTAACCATTCATAAGTTGGAACTCCTAAAGCCTTTAAACTTTCTTCTAATTCTTTTCTTCTTATCTCAGCTAGTTTAGGAAATAGCTCTTCAGGGTTTTCATGATTAAGAATTTCTCCTTCCGAACCGTCGGTTGCCGTTACAACAACTACATCATGGCCTTCGGCTGCATATTTAGCTAATGTAACACCAGTTGCTACTGATTCATCATCTGGATGTGCATGAAAAGCAAGTAAGGAACTCACTGTTTACTCTTCTACTTCTTGGTCTACCATTTGAATGCCTTTTTCAACAGCATCCTCGTGGCTTCCATCTACCTCTTCTATAGCTTCTCCAAGAATTAAAACTTTCTCTCCTGTAATTTGAAGAACGCCCCCTGAGATTGCATAACTTTTTCTGGTGCCCTCTTGATCTACTGTAAGACCTCCAGGAACAAGTGTTGCTACTGTTGGCTCATGTCCAGCAAGAATACCTATCTCCCCTTCTGGTGTTCTTGAAATTACCATCGTAGCTTCTCCAGAAAAGAAGTTCTGTTCGGGACTGACTACTTCAACTAACATAATTATGCTGAAGAGCTTTCAAGCTCCTTTGCTTTTTCAAGCACTTCTTCAATTCCACCAACCATGTAAAATGCCTGTTCTGGGGTTGAATCCAACTCTCCACTTAGAATTGTTTTGAAAGCTTCGATAGAATCTTTAATGGAAACATATTTACCATCAATTCCTGTAAATTGCTCAGCAACATACATAGGCTGAGATAAGAATCTTTGGATTCTTCTTGCTCTACCAACAATAAGTTTATCCTCTTCAGAAAGTTCATCGAGACCAAGAATTGCAATAATATCTTGAAGGTCGTTATATCTTTGAAGGACTCTCTGTACTTCTCTAGCTGTTGTGTAATGCTCATCTCCAACAATCTTTGGATCCAATATTCGACTTGATGAGTCAAGAGGATCAACTGCAGGATAGATACCTAAGTCTGCAACTTTTCTGTCTAAAACTGTTCTTGCATCTAAGTGAGCAAAAGCAGTATGTGGTGCAGGGTCTGTAATATCATCAGCAGGCACATATACAGCCTGTAGCGAGGTAATAGATCTCCCTTTTAGAGAAGTAATTCTCTCTTGCAGGAAGCCCATTTCATCAGCAAGTGTTGGCTGATAACCTACAGCAGAAGGCATACGTCCTAATAATGTTGATACCTCTGAACCAGCTTGACTAAATCTGAAAATATTATCAATAAACAAGAGGACGTCTTGTTGCTCTACATCTCTAAAATACTCTGCCATTGTTAGAGCAGAAAGAGCAACTCGCAACCTAACACCAGGCGGTTCATCCATCTGGCCGAACACTAATGCTGTTTTATCTATAACTCCTGACTCTTGCATCTCTCGGAAAAGGTCATTTCCTTCTCTTGTTCTTTCTCCAACACCAGCAAATACAGATACACCGCTATGGTGTGTAGCTACTCTGTTGATCATTTCTTGAATAAGAACTGTTTTTCCAACACCAGCACCACCAAATAATCCTATCTTTCCACCTTGTACATAAGGAATTAAAAGGTCAATAACTTTAATTCCAGTCTCAAACGTTTCATTTTGTGCTGTCACTTCTTCGAATGGAGGTGGATTTCTATGTATTGGCCACCTCTCTTTAATATCAAGAGATTCAGTAGGAACATCTAATGAACGGCCATAAACATTAAAGATGTGACCTAAGGTAGCTTCACCAACAGGAACGGAAATAGGAGAACCAGTGTTACTAACCTCAGCACCTCTTCTAAGACCATCTGTACCTTGCATAGAAATAGCTCTAATTTTTCCTTCACCTAAATGCTGTGCGACTTCAAGAACAATTGTATTCGTTTCTCCATCAACCTCTACATCAACTTCAAGAGCAAAATTTAATTCCGGCAATGCATCCAATGGAAATGCAACATCAACTACCGGTCCCGCTATTTTCGAAACTCTACCTTTTTCCTCACTCATTTTTTCCTTCCTTTAACCTTTATTCTGCAAGTGCCTCAGCACCACCAACAATTTCTGATATTTCGGTAGTGATTTCAGCTTGTCTTGCTTGATTGCTTTCTCTTGTCAAAACTTTTATTAAATCTTCAGCATTCTCTGTGGCAGCTTTCATTGCCCTCATCCTTGATGCATGTTCTGAAGTAGAGCTATTCAATAAAGCTCCAAATAGTATTGCATTCATATATTTTGGTATTAAATCTTCCAAGACTTCTTCAGGAGAAGGTTCAAAAGAATAACCACCTGATGTATCTTCTGTTTCATCTGTATTTTCTTCACCATCACTTACAACTGGTAATAATTGTTTTACCGTAGCTTTTTGAGTTAATGCAGACATGTACTCTGTATAGAGAATATAAACTTCAGAAACATCACCTTCTTTATATCCTTCAATGACAGGCTTCATTACCTCAAAAGCATTTTCAAACTTTGGTTCATCAGTTACACCTTCATATTGATTTACAGATTCAAAATTCCTGTAATTGAAATAACCTGTCCCTTTTTTACCAACTGTTACAAGTTCTACTTCTTTATTTTCCGATAATAATTCAGCTTGCTTATTTTCGGCTGCTTTAAGAATATTGGTATTGTAACCTCCTGCCAAACCTCTGTCTGAAGTAACAACAATAATTACAGCTTTATTACTTTTATTTTCTTCTGTTTCTTTATCTAAACCCCCTTTGCCAACTAAATCAGCAACAATTTGATTTAAAACATTTACATAAGAATTTGAGGATTCCATTCTCTGTTGAGCTTTAACGATCCTAGAAGATGCAATCAATTCCATTGCACGAGTTATCTTCTTAGTAGACTTAACACTCTTAATTCTTCTATTTATTATCCTAAGCTCAGCGCTTGCCATAATCTTTAGCTTTCTTCCTCTGTTTCAGCTTCTTCTTCGACTGTTAAAATTGTTTTCACAAATGCAGTAACAGCATTTTTCAATTCATCTTCTGGTAAATCTCCTGTATCTCTAATAGTTTCAAGTATTTCAGGATGCCTTGTATTGATATATTCGTGAAGACCTTCTTCAACTGAAACCATATCTTCTTCAGGTACCTTATCTAAATAACCTTCTGTTACAGCAAAGAGTGTTACAACCTGATACTCAACTGACACTGGTTCATACTGTGCTTGCTTTAATATTTCTACTACTCTTCTACCTCTATCAAGTTGTGCTTGAGAAGCAGCATCAAGATCAGAACCAAATTCAGCAAATGCTTCTAGCTCTCTAAACTGTGCCAAGTTAATTCTTAAAGGTCCTGCAACTTTCTTCATAGCTTTAATCTGTGCCGAACCACCTACACGAGATACTGATGTACCCGGGTTAACGGCTGGTCTAATTCCTGAGTAAAACAATTCACTCTCAAGATAAATTTGACCATCAGTAATTGAGATAACATTAGTAGGAATAAAAGCTGAAACGTCGCCAGCTTTAGTCTCAATAATTGGTAGTCCTGTTAAAGACCCTCCTCCAAGTTCATCAGAAACTTTTGCACAACGCTCTAATAGCCTTGAGTGAAGATAGAATACATCTCCAGGATAAGCTTCTCGACCTGGTGGCCTTCTAAGAAGTAATGATATCTGCCTATAAGCATCTGCTTGTTTAGACAAGTCATCAAAAATAATTAATCCGTGCTCACCGTTATACATCCAGTGCTGACCAATAGCTGAACCAGCATAAGGAGCGTACATTTGAAGAGCTGCTGCTGCAGATGCCGGTGCATTTACAACAACTGTTTTATCCATTACTCCATTTTCTTCAAGCTTTTCTATAACTTCTGCAACGGTTGATGATTTTTGACCAATAGCTACATAAATACATTTAACATCAGTATCTTTTTGATTAATGATTGTATCAATTGCAACTGCAGTCTTTCCAATCTGTCTATCACCAATAATCAACTCTCTTTGACCACGACCAATAGGAATCATAGAGTCAATAGCTTTAATACCAGTTTGAAGTGGCTCTGATACTGGCTGTCTCTCGACAACAGAAGGAGCTTGTATCTCTAGTCTTCTTGATTCAGTAAACTCAATTGGGCCTTTACCGTCAATTGGGTTTCCGAGTGGATCAATAACTCTCCCTAGGAATCCATCGCCAACACCGATTGATAAAACTTTTCCAGTTTGCTTAACAGGCATACCTTCTTCAACACCTGAGGCATCTCCCATAAGCACAACACCGATAGATTCTTCTTCGAGGTTCAAGGCAACACCGATCAAGCCCCCTGGCAATTCCAATAATTCTGAAGCCATAACATTTTCAAGGCCTTTTACTCTTGCAACACCATCAGCAATGGTTGCAACGTGACCTACAACGTCATCTTTTAATTCTTTCTCCCAACCTTTAAGGCTGTCTTTTAATGATTTCGATATATCTTTAGGATCTAATGTTAAATCACTCACTCTTACCTACCTTCTAAAACAGATTTTACTTCTTGGAGTCTTGAGGAAACTAAGCCGTCAAAAGTTCTTTCACCAACACTAACGCTGAGACCACCTATGACTGACTCATCAACCTCTACTTGTAGCTCCACTTTTCTTCCAAACTTCTTTTTCAATACTCGCTTGATACTATTTTGTGTCTTGTCATCTAACTCAATAGCTGACACAACTTTTGCTAGCGAGGCTCCTCTGTTTTCAGCAAAATATTCTGAAACAAAGGATGAAATTTCAAGCAAATTATCACCGTAACCTTGAGAAATTGTCAAAGAGATTAAATCTAAGGTTAAAGAATCAACCCTTTTCCCTAATAAATTACTCATAGCTTCTATCTTTTTCTCTGCAGGAACGCCAAAATTTCTAAATACATCTAAAGCTTCTTTATGATCAGCAATA
>CAZKFE010000019.1:7410-13373 GCA_964551955.1 uncultured Candidatus Actinomarina sp.
CTGACAAGAGCGTAAAAATATATGCTTGTAAAATTGATACAACTATCTCAAAACCATAAATTGCTAAACCAAAGGTATACCAGGCAACACCAATTGGTATCTTTCCTGGTACTGGCCACACACCATTCTGATAAATAAAGAAATAACCTGAAACGAGTAGCAAGCTTAACATCAAATGTCCAGCTACTAAGTTTGCAAATAATCGTACTGCTAAACTTACAGGCCTAACAATTAGTGTTGATGCAAATTCAATAAGTCCAACAAGTGGCTTTAATGCTACTGGAAGTCCTGGTGGCCACATAAGATGTGTAAAGTATTCTTTTCCTTGTTTCTTTATCCCAGCTACAAGAAAAAGAACATATGTAATTAATGAAAGCAACAATGGGATTGCAATTCTAGATGTAATTGGAAAGTTAATTAATGGGGTTACTTCAAAAAGATTTCCTACCAAAATGAACATAAATATTGATAAAAGATACGGTACGTATGCCTCACCACCTTTACCAATAACATTCATTGCAATATCTTCTCTGATTAAGGTGACTAAAGATTCAACGACTGATTGTATTTTTGAAGGTATAACTGACTTCTTTCTTAATCCAGCAAATAAAAATATAACGACAAGCAAAGCTGCAAATATAATTAAAAAATGTGTTCGACTTATACCTGTTTCACCAATATAGAAGATTGGTTTAAATACAAACAACTCATTTACATTTGAAGGAGTACAAACTATACCTCCTTCTATGTCACATGACTCTGCTGCAACAATCATTCAGTTTCTATCCAATCTAAATCTCTGTCTTTTTTTAATAATGTAAATGATTCTATGGCTAACATGCCAATGAAAAGAATAATTACACTTATCGGTAAGACTACCAAATCCATAGGATATGCAACCTTAAATGCCAATAAAATTAGGATTGTGAGGCCAATTCTTAAAAAAAATCCAAAAAATGTAGATACATAAAATAAATTAATTGAAATCGAAGCTGCATATGATTGCATATATGCATTAAGAAGAAAAACAAATGTAACCGTAACAGAAGCTATTAATGAGGTCACAAAAGCTTCCTGAGACCTAATTAAAGAAAGTATTAAAACACCAAGATAAAGAGGGATAGATCTTTTGATCATCCTTTTTACTAAAACAACTTCAACTTTCATCTGTTAACTTCTTTGAATAAACCCATAATTTGTAATATCCACTAAAACATCCGAGAATTATTCCACCAACTACTCCATAAGGACTGATATCAAAAAAATACTCTACTAGCAATCCAATTAACATCCCACTAATTACCGATGAGCCAAAAGAAGTTGTTAAGACCCAACCAGAAGCATTTTCCTTAACAGGATTGTTATTTTTATTTAAATAGCTTCTATCTTTACTATTCATACGGTTGGAATGCTTTTGCAAGATTTCTTATCTCCTCTTGCAATTCCTTTACTCTATTTTCATTTTCTCTATGTTTTAACGCTTCAGATATCAAATATCCAACTTTAGTTGCTTCTTCTTCTTTCATTCCACATGTCGTTATTGCAGGAGTACCCATTCTTATACCTGAAGTTACAAAAGGAGATCTTGTATCAAAAGGTATTGCGTTTCTATTTAAAGTTATACCAATATCATTTAACAAAATTCCTGCCTCTTTACCAGTTAGTTCATCATCAACACTTCCAGTATCAACTAAAACTATATGATTAGATGTGCCACCACTTACAACTCTTAACCCTTCTGCTTTAAATGATTCAGCTAAAGCATGGGCATTGTTTAATATTTGTTGCGCATAGGATTTGTAATCTTCTGACATCGCTTCTTTAAAGCAGACAGCTTTTGCAGCAATCTGGTTATTAATTGCACCACCCTGAGCTCCAGGAAAGATATTCTTATCAATTCCTTTTGCAAATTCTTCTTTAGATAAAATTAATCCACCTCTCGGGCCTCTTAGAGCTTTATGAGTTGTAGCTGTGATTACATCTGCATATGGAGCAGGATTTTCTACTACCTTCCCAGCTACAAGACCAATAAAATGAGCTGCATCAACCATAAAATAAGCCCCTACAGAATCTGCAATCTCTCTAAATGTTTTAAAATCCAATTCTTGAGAATAAGATGAATATCCCGCAATAAGTAATTTTGGTTTAGTCTTGGAAGCTAATTCAGCAACTTCTTCCATGTTTATTAACTCTGTTTCTTTATCTAAACCATATCCAACAAAGTTATAAGTTTTTCCTGAGAAATTAACAGGAGATCCATGAGTCAAATGTCCTCCTTGATCTAAAGACATGCCCATTACAGTATCTCCAGGTTCTAAAAGATTCAAATAAACTGCCATATTTGCTGATGACCCTGAGTGAGGTTGAACGTTAGCATGATCCACTTCAAATAATTCGCAAGCTCTATCTATTGCTAACTGTTCTATCTCGTCAACAGTCTCACAACCCTCATAATATCTCCTACCTGGAAAACCTTCTGAATATTTATTAGTAAGTATGGACCCTGAAGCTTCCATTACAGCTTGTGATGCAAAGTTTTCAGAAGCTATCAAATGTATATGGGAATTTTGTCTATCAAGGTCTGTTTCAATTAAACCAGCTATTTCTTTATCAGCTGATGACAGATTCTCTTGTGAAGCACCCTTATTACTCATATATATACTTTAACAGTAACTTGGCGGCCACTTAAGTGGTCCTTCTCTTAATATTGCTCCACCTGGCTCTCTTAAATCAACTACCGTAGATCCATTTCCATGAACTGCTTCGCCTTCTATATAGTGTTTTACGGAGTCTTTGAAGATTCCTTCTGCCTCCTGATGGCTCTTCGCTTCTTTTTGTCCTGTTAAATTTGCACTTGTAACAGCTAAAGGACCTGTTATATGGAGTAGTTCTATAGTTAATTCATTATCAGGAACTCTTATCCCTATTGTATTTGGTGACTTAGTTCCTACTCCGTCTACAAATTTCTCACTAGTCTCTACAACTACTGTTAAAGGGCCAGGCCAATATAGACCAACTACTTCAGGAATCTCCGTAATTATATTTAATTGATGAACTGAAGTATATGAAGGAACTAATAATGAAACTGGCTTGTTGTCATCTCTTTCTTTAATATTAAATAGCCTTTTTACTCCTTTCTCGGAGTAAGGATCCACTCCAAGACCATAAACTGTCTCTGTTGGTATACCTATTATTGAGCCTTCAGAAATTGCTTGAATTGCCTTATTTAGACTATCTTTTTGCAAAAACATATCTATCCTTCTCAGCTAAGTCTTGCAATAATTTTACTTCATCCCAGTCGTTTAGTAGTTTAAGAGTATCTGCTGATTTTCTTGAATCTATTTCTAAAAATAAATTTATATTCTCATATTGTTTATCTTCTATTTGTTTAATTAACTTTGATATGACTTCTAGTCCATCAACACCTCCGTTTAATGCAGTTAAAGGTTCATAATCAATAACCTCTCTATCAAGTTCATTTAAATTCTCAGTTGGAATATAAGGTAAATTAGCAATTACTAAATCATAATCTTTTTCTTGTACATTCTCTAGTAAGTTTGATTTGAAAAATGATACATCTAAAGAATTTAGTTTTGCATTCTCTTTTGCTAATTCAATTGCATCTTCTGAAACATCAATACCCGTTACCTCAGATTCTGGAAAGAGTGATTTCATCATAAGAGCTATACAACCAGAACCTGTGCCTACGTCTAAAATTTTATTAGAAGATTTTATATTATCTTTTATTAATTCAATTAAAAACTCTGTTTCTGGTCTTGGAATCAAACATCTCTCATCGACCTTCAAGCTGATTGAGTAAAAAGGTACGTACTCTTCTATATATTGGAGTGGTTCATGGTTAACTCTTCTAGTTAAAAGTGAGGAATACTCATTCTGATATTCGGTACTAGATCCTGCTAACTCTTTTGCCTTTTCTCTCAATCGGGCTAATTCATGTTCTGGAATATTTTTTATATCCAATGTATTACTCTTCTAAGTTAGCCAATCTTGTTGTTTCATGATCTGCAACTAAGGCATCTACAAAATCATCAAGATCTCCATCTAATACTTGGTCTAGTTTCTTTAAAGTAAGATTTATTCGATGATCTGAAACTCTATTATCTTTGTAATTATAGGTTCTAATTTTATCTGAACGTTCTCCAGAACCTACTTGTTCTTTTCTGTCTTTTGCTCTCTCTGCAGCAGCTTCATCTTGTTTTGCTTTTAATAATCTTGCACGCAATATTCTCATAGCTTGATTCTTATTCTTTAATTGTGATTTTTCATCCTGACAAGAAACAACTAAACCTGTAGGTACATGGGTAATTCTTACTGCAGAGTCTGTTGTATTGACACTTTGACCGCCTGGTCCGCTTGATCTATAAACATCAACTTTCAATTCGTTTTGATCAATAATTAAATCTACTTCCTCTGCTTCTGGTAGAACTGCAACTGTCGCAATTGATGTATGAACCCTACCTTGAGATTCGGTTTTAGGAATTCTTTGTACTCGATGTGCACCAGCTTCAAATTTTAATTTTGAATAAACCCCTTTTGATTTAATAGCAAATATTATTTTGCTATATCCCCCCATATCAGAGTCAATAAGTTCAATTTTTTCAACTTTCCAAGAATTTCTTTCTGCATAACGATTGTACATTTTATATAAATCACCAACCCAGATGGATGCTTCCTCTCCCCCTGCACCTGGTCTAATTTCTACTAAAACATCCTTTTCATCGCTAGGATCTTTAGGCAACAAAGCAAGTTTAATTTTTGAAGCTAAGCTTTCAACCTGAGCTTTGGAGTCACTAATTATTAATTCGTACTCTTTCTTAGTATTTTGATCTGATTCTTCTGAGAGCAACTCTTGAGCATCAGTTATATCAGAATTTAATTGTTTCCATTGGTTAAATAAATCTATCACTTGTGAGAGGTCACTATGCCTCTTTGCCATTTCTGCATAACCTTGTCGATCTTTAGCGATATCTACCTTTGAGAGGTCTTGCTCAAGTTCTTTTAAGGAAGCCTCTAGTCCCGTAAGCTTATCAATAAGTGTTTTATCCATTACTCACCTCTTTTGATGTGGATAGAATATCATCAAATGTAGAAATATTTTCACTATTTTTTACACAATTAGCCATTGCTATTCTTGCAACAATAATTTGCTCTTCACTAGGTTTTTTTGTTGTTATCTTTTGTGTCCATATTCCAGGAGTGCTGAATATTTTCGAAATGAAGGAATCACTATTTTTAAAATTGAATTTAAGTATTTCATAAGAAATCATCGCTACGACAAATATATGTAATACTCGGGTAATTAAAGTAAAGAGAAAATTCAACGTTGGAATAAATGGAAGAGTTAATAAGCTAACAAATACTATAAGAAAAATAAAAGCAGTACCACATCTTATATGTTCTTTCGGGTATTTTTTTATATCCTCCATATTCAATGATTGTTTATCTTCATATGAAGCTATCGTCATATGCTCAGCTCCATGATATTCAAAAAGTTCTTGAGCGTCTTTTGTTCTTCCAATTAAAAATATATAAATAATTACTATCAATCCTCTTAAAATACCTTCATAAATGCCTCTATTAATTTGACTAGTATTAATTAAATCAATCAAAAGCCTTGGGCCAACAATTAAAAGAGATAAAACACTGATGATAAAAATATAATTAAATACCTTTGACAATAAAGAAATGCCCTCCTCTTCTTCGAAATAAAGATTGTCAGACATTGAAAGACCTTTATAACCAACATATAAAGAATCCACTAAAGCTCCCACACCTCTTACTAAAGGTAGGGACCAGAGTCCTTCTCTTCGGATTAGAGGAATCCTTTCTTCAAAATATTTTAAAATTTCATTTTTTTGATTCCTAACAGCTAGAGACCAACCCTTCGGACTTTGTATCAGAACACCACCAATTACAGCTTGGCCACCATAGGAAATATTATT
>CAZKFE010000020.1:0-12602 GCA_964551955.1 uncultured Candidatus Actinomarina sp.
CTAGCTTATTGAACTTTTCTGGAGATTTAAGAAACTCTTTAATTTCTTCTAATTCCTCTTTTGCTTCGTCTGCTCCAGCAACATCCTTGAAAGTAACTTTAGGTAAATGTTCGTCTACTTCTTTAGCTTTTGATTTACCAAATTGCATTACTTGATTTCCATTTGAACGAACTTGAGAAAACATAAAAAACATAAATCCTGCTAGAAACAACCAAGGTAGAAAGGCTAGAAAATATTCCTGAAATCCTGCTGGCTCAGTGTCTGTAGTTAAAACTATATTCTGATCAACTAATATTTGAAAAATCTCTCCTTCAAATCCTTCTGGATATTCAGTTTCATAAACTATCTCATCTATATTTGTTTTAAATTGAACTGTATTTGACTGTTCTTTTATAGTTGCCTCAACAATATCTCCATTATTAATTAATTCCTGAAATTCAGAAAATGTAGAGATAACTGGTGCATTAATAGTTTGGTTATATTGTTGAACACCAAGAAATATCAAAAAACCTAAAGCAACATATAATAAAAAAGGTTTCGCCTTCTTTTTCTCTTTATCTTCCATTATGTCTTAATTTAATATATTAAGGTTTAAAAGCAACCAAGAATGTCTAAGAAAGCTCTGCTAAGTAAGGCAATTCTCTATATTTTCCCATATAGTCAAGCCCATAACCAACTACAAATTCTGAACCAATTTCAAATCCCTTATACTTTATTTCTACTGGAATTTTATTCTCTATAGGTTTTACAAACATACACATAATTTCAATACTCTTTGGATTTCTAGATTCTAAAATATCAACCAAAGAAGAAAGTGTTAGACCTGTGTCGAATATATCTTCAACAATCAAAATATTTTTGCCAGCAATATCAACATCTAGATCTTTTACAATCTTTATTTGACCTGTGGATTCACAACCTTCATAAGAAGAAATGCTCATAAACTCAAAAGAAACATCAATATTTAAATTTTTTGCTAAATCACTAATAGCAATAAACGCTCCCTTTAATATTCCTAAAATAATTAAATTTTTTCCTTCGTATTCTTTGTTAATTTCTTTAGCTAATTTAATAATTCTTTCTTGAATTTGCTCTTCACTTATTATTTTTTTAGTAATCTTCAATTGAACTCTTTTCTATTGAAGCAATCATTATATTTGATTCTCCAGATTTTTCATACTGAATAAGGGAATCCGACTTTCTGATCCCTGGTATCCAATAAATTTCTTCTTTCAAAGAAACTACTGGCCATACTTCTTTTAATACATTCTTTATCCCGTAATTTCTTAAAATCTCAGATACTTTAATATTTTTTCCGTCAACTTTTATTTTGTCTCCATCCTTAATTAGAGAAATGCTAATACTTTCTTCTTTAGGAAAAGAAGCTGTCCAGTTATTCCTAAATTTACCTTTCTCTATTGAGTAGAAATTAAAAAATCCAAATTCTTGTTCTTTTGCCTCATATTGTTCTGACCAAATTTTTTTATTTATAAAAATTAATAAGGAATTTGAAACACCACACGTCCAGTTATTATAAAAGTCAACTTTTTTATCATCATTAATTGCTTTTAATATTTTTTCTACGTCTTTTTTCTCCAAACTAGGAATCCCTAATGTTTTAGAAAGTAATGAAAGATACATATTGCTTTTTATATTTTTTTCACTAACTAAAGCTGTCGGTATTTCAATATATCCTTTTGCAGTTTTAATATATTTAAAATCTAAATTTGTTGTTTGAAATATTGATTCAATTTCAGCTATTAAGCTACTTATTTTTTCCTCAATAGTTCCTGTAAATTTATCATCTATTTCAGGAATAAGTTCATTCCTAATCCAATTTCTAATAATTTTATTATCAAAATTTGATACATCATCTAAATACTTAACATTATTTTCTTTAGCGTATCTAATAATGTTCTCTTTTGAAACTCCCAATAATGGTCTCTTTAAATTCTCTGTCATTTTAGGTATAGACATTAGGCCTCGGATCCTAGTTCCTCTAAGCAAATTAATAAAAAATGTTTCAACTTTATCTGAAAGAGTGTGCCCAGTCAGGAGTATTTCATCATCTTTTAATTCTGCAAATAAAATCTCATACCTTGCTTCTCTCATTTTGGTTTCAGATGCATTGCTTTCAAGACTTGAATCTAAAGACTTATGATCTATTTTTAATTTTTTTGCAATTCCATTAGCAGATTCCTCTAAATCTTTTGAATGTTTTTGATTATGCCTAACGAATACAGACCTTAAATTAGGGGTTTCTTTAGCAACAATAGTAGCTAAAACTGCGCTGTCTACACCTCCACTTAAAGCTACTACGTAGTTCTTTGAAATATCAAGATTATTTATAACATCATTCTCAAGTTTATTTGTCATCTATAAATAGGATAGTTTTATTTTTCTATGACCTTATATCTTTTTCTTGTGACTTGTCGAAAATATTGAATAACATTCCCAATAATAACCAGTACGGCTATGGCAACAGAAATAGGAATAAGAAATCTGTAAGTCCAAGCTGCGTCTTCTTCAACTTTGACATCTTCCTCAATAACAATTGCAGGAACCGGGTTTTCTTCATGAAAATTTCTTTCAAAAGCTATTGAATCCTCTGTATATGAATAAGCGCTGCTACTCAAAATAACAAGGCTTAAAAAAGTTAAACTAATAAAAAATATCTTCACATTTAAAGGGTACTAAAAGAATAAAAAAATATTACTCTATTATTAATTTATTTTCTTATTTCGTACTTTCAAGAGCTTGCGTTAGGTCTTCTGTGATGTCCTCAATATCTTCTATTCCTATAGATAACCTAATTAATTCAGGTGGTGATCCTGCAGCTACTAATGCTTCTTCATCTAGCTGAGAGTGAGTGGTTGTTGCAGGATGGATAGCTAGTGATCTTGTATCTCCAACATTTGCAACATGTCTAAACATTTTTAAATTATCTATAAATTTTTGTCCAGCCTCTTTGCCTCCTTTGATTCCGAAGACAACCATAGTTCCGCCTGTTCCTTTGAGATATTTTTCTGAAAGCTCATAAGCAGGATCCCCCTTAAGTCCTGGGAAACGTACCCATTCAACCAAGTCATGACCTGAAAGAAATTCGGCAGCCTTTTTTGCATTTTCGCAGTGTCTTTCCATTCTTAACCCTAGAGTTTCTAACCCACTCATTACTTCAAAAGCTGTATCAGGTGACATATTTGCACCCAGGTTCCTTAAAGGAACAGTTCGAAGTCTAAGAGAATAAGCAACAGAACCTAGATCTCCTAAATCATGACCCCATCGCATTCCACCATAACTTGTATCCGATGTATCGTAGAGAGGAAAGTTTCCATTACCCCATTCAAATCCACCTTTTTCAATCACTGCTCCTGCAATAACTCTCCCATGGCCTGACATCCATTTTGTTAGTGAATGAACAACAATATCTGCACCAAAATCAAGAGACTTCTGTAGAGCAGGTGTTGAAAAAGTTCCATCAACAATTAGTGGGATTCCTTTTGAATGAGCAACTTTCGATAACCCTTCAATGTCGGCAACAACTAACCCTGGATTAGTAATTGTCTCAACATATATTCCTCTTGTGTTTTTATCTATACTTTTTTCAACTAAATCAAGATTTGTAGTATCAACTTTTTTAAATGTAACACCAAACTCTGGGAGTATATTTGAAAACATAGTATAAGTTCCACCATAAAGTTGGGTGTCTGTAATAAAATTATCACCCTGACTAGATATGTTTATTAATGAATACATAACCGCAGCTGTTCCAGAAGAAAGAGCAACACACATTGCCCCATCTTCCAACTCAGTTAATCTATTTTCTAGTGAACCAACTGTTGGGTTTGTTAATCTTGAATATATATTACCAAACTCCTTTAATCCAAAAAGATTTGCAGCGTGCTCTGTATTGTTGAATTGATATGCTGTTGTTCTATATATTGGAGGAGTTATAGAACCCTGGCTATCAGCACTAGAGTCATACCCTGCGTGTATAAGTTTTGAATTAAATTTCATAAATCCTCCTTTTTTTTGAAATTTTGATTTATTTGTATATGTAAAACTTCCTTAAAAATTTTCAGCCTTACTAACCTCAACCTAAAGTGACCTTACTTTCCAATTATGCATTATAAAATTATATCAATAAAAAATTAAGTCGTAGGCTGAAATGTATTTATAATTTTGTTCTTATTTTTTTTGTAACTTCCACCATATTTTTTAAGCTCTCTTTAACTTCTGGCCATGCTCTAGTTTTCAATCCACAATCCGGATTTATCCAAATATTTTCTTGATTAATTGATTTAACTAACTGTTCAACCCTTACTTCTGCATCTTTTTCCTCAAGGACTAAAGGAGAGTGTATATCATATATGCCAGGTCCTATTGCTCCTGTATATTTACTTTTAAGATTTTCATTCACTAAGTCCATTCCAGACCTAGAAGCCTCAATAGATAAAACATCAACATCTAAAGCGTTTATGGCATCTAGTATTTCGTCAAATTCTGAGTAACACATGTGAGAATGTATCTGTGTCTCTTGCTTTACTCCAGAACTGCTTAATTTAAATGAATTCACTGCCCAATCTAAATATTCTTCTTTAAATTTTGGATTCAATGGTAACCCCTCTCTTATTGCAGGTTCATCTATTTGAATAACTTTGATTCCATTATCTTCAAGTTCGGTGACTTCATCTCTTAAAGACAAGGCAATTTGATAAGCTACCTCTTTTTTAGATATGTCGTTTCTTATAAAGCTCCATTGAAGAATTGTAACAGGGCCAGTCAACATACCTTTCATTGGTTTTACAGTTAATGACTGAGCATAGGTTGACCACGATACAGTCATTGGTTTTGTTCTATGAACATCTCCGTATATTATTGGTGGCTTGACACAACGGCTTCCGTAACTTTGTACCCAGCCAAATTTAGTAAATGCAAAACCATCTAAAAGCTCTCCAAAGTATTCAACCATATCGTTTCTTTCTGCTTCACCATGGACTAATACATCTAAATCAAGATCCTCCTGGATCTGAACTGTTTCTTTTATAATTTCTTTAATGCCTTTAATGTACTCAGTATCATTAATCTCATTTCCTTTATATTTTTTCCTTAAAGTCCTAGTTTCAGCTGTTTGAGGAAACGAACCAATTGTTGTAGTTGGAAGAGGGGGGATCCCTAAATTTTCATTCTGCAAAATTAACCTATCTTCTCTTATAATTTTTCTTTTAAAATCTTCCTCTTTTAATGCTTCAACTCTTTTCCTAACTTGAGGGTTAACCCTGCCTATTAAATTCTTATTTGACAATATAAATGAATCATTAAATTTTTTAGCTTCTTCTAAGACCTCTCCCTTGTTTAGAGAATTTACAATTAATCTCAATTCATGCAACTTCTCATACCCAAAGGAAAGAATGTTTTTTAAATTATCATCTATATCAATTTCTTCTTCTAGGGAGTATGGAGAATGTAAAGTAGAGCATGATGAAGAAACAATATAATTTTTAATTCCTAAATCCTTAATCCAATCAATTAAATTTACAACATTTGACTTCCAAATAGACCTTCCATCAATAACCCCTAAAGATAATTGAAATTTTTTTGATAAATTTATAATTTCTTCATCTGTAAAATCTCCCATGCATAAATCTAAATGGAGAGTTTCAATACTTAACTCAGTTAACTTTTCAATATATCCTTCATAATTTCCAAAAAAACCATTTAGATAAATTTTTAAATCTGTTTTATTTGTAATATTTTTCAACAGTTCAAACAAACCATCTGAAACATAAGAAGCACCTATACCTAGGGCTCCTTCATCAATCATTACAGATTCAACGCCTTCTTCTTGAATTAGTTCAAAGAACTTTAAGTATGCGCCTTCTATTTTTTCTTTCTTTGAATTATCAATTTCATCCTCTCTGGAAAGCTTTAATAAAGTTGCAGGTCCTTGGATTTTTACAATAGTCTTAATGTTGTTCTCATTAGCTAAATTCAACTCATGTTTAATTCTTGAAATATTTGGATTAAAGTCTTTTTCCCAATCAACTTCAGGTACAAGATAATGATAATTTGTATCAAACCACTTAGTCATTTCTAGAGGTGGCTGTTTAATGCCCCCAACGTCTCCTCCTCTAGCAGCTTTAAAGTAATGAGATAAGTTATCGTTGTTAACTAATCCAAATCTTTTTAGAGGTATCCCTAGATAGCAAACAGTTTCAAGTATTTGATCATAAAAAGAAAAATCACCAACAATTTGTTTTGTAATCCCAGAATCCTTCTGAATTTTCCATTGAGTAATTAATAATTTATCTGTTATTTCTAAGAATTCTTTCTCACTTATTTCATCCTTCCAAAACTTTTCAAGAGCCCATTTGTATTCTCTTTTAGGGCCTACTCTTGGAAAACCTGTAACAAAGCTTTCAATATTCAACATAAACCTCCTTATTCTAATTATTTGTTTCTAAATTACTATATATATCAACAAAAGCTTTTGATCTATTAAGGGTATAAAAATGAAGACCATCTACCCCGTACTCCATTAATTCATTGCACATTTCAGTAATATACTCAATACCAAAAGATCTTTCTTTTTCTTTTGATTCGCATTTCTGAAAGCCTTCTTCCAATTTTTTTGGTAACTCAACATCACAAATCTGAGCAAACCTCTTTGCTTGGTCTAGGCTAAGTAAAGGCATAATTCCCGCGTATATTGGAACTTTACTATCTTCTTCTTTCATTGTTTTATGAAATCTTATATATTCTTTTGAGTCAAAGAATAATTGAGTTGCAGAAAAATTTCCTCCTAAATCTGATTTAGCTTTAAATGTTCTTACAGTTTGATCAAATGATTTATCTTCTGGATGGCCTGAAGGGAAAGCACCAAAACCAATATTACTGACACCTTTATCCTTTAAATATTTAATTAAATCACTGGCATGCCTAAATTCATTTTCTCCAGAAAAATCTATTTCATCAGGATCAATCAAGAACTCATTTGTTGGGCAGTCTCCTCTAATTACTAAGAAAGATGTTATATTATTTTTTTGATACTCACTAAGCAGTAAGTCAACATCAATTTTTTCTTTATCACAACTTGTTATATGGGCAACAACTTCTGTATCACTATATTTTCTTAATATTTCAACTGATTTAATTATATCTCTATTTTTCGAGGCTCCAGCACCGTCTGTATACGAAACAAAAGTTGGATTAAATTCTGAAAGAACTTTATAAGTCTCTTCTAGGTTAGTGAATTCTTTATTGTTCCTTGGGGGAAAGAATTCAAACGAAAGCTCATTTTCCTTACTAAATATCAATTATGCACCTCTTACTTATGCATTTTGAAGAAATTGGCTAGTTGTTTGCAAAAGCCACATTCCTTTAGCACCTTGGATAGCCTTCCAGGTTGCTGAGGACTTAACCTCTCTAAATGCTTAATCAAATTATATCAATTTATACTTAAAAAAAATTATAAATCTTCTATTTTTTCCCAATTTCTTTCTTGATGCCCAAAATGCGAAAATAAAGTATCTATTTTATAATCTACGGACAGAAGACTTAAACGTTCTATTATTGAACCTGGTTTCATATCAAACTTACTTACAAAATCAACTAACACTTTGTTTTCTGATTTTTCAGTCCCAAAAGTCTCTACAGTTAATTCGTATGGCTCAGCTTTACCAATTGCATATGATACTCTGACTAAACACTCCTCTGCTAGACCATGAGAAACTACATTTTTAGCTAAATGTCTTGCAGCATAAGCAGCTGATCTGTCAACTTTACTTGGATCTTTTCCTGAAAATGCACCTCCTCCAACTGGAACAGATGGGCCATAAGCATCAACTACAATTTTTCTTCCAGTTAGACCCGTATCTCCTGCTGGCCCCCCTTTAACAAAGGAACCTGAAGGATTTAAATCAAGAGTATATTCCTCTTTTACATAATTTCCAGTAAGTTCAAATACTCTTGAATATAAATCATCAATATCTATTTCCTTTTGGTGTTGGGTGGATACAACAACTTTTGTTTTGTCTCCTCCAGTTGTAACCTGTACTTTTGAATCTAAATCTAACATTTCATCAGAATGCTGCATATCCCATAAACCTTGTTGGATATTTCTAGATTTATCAAAAGTTGGAGGCATAAGAGACTCTGTTTCATTTATAGCATACCCAACCATAATGCCTTGGTCTCCTGCTCCTTGGTCTTTATCGTCTTCAACAGCTGCTCTTATTTCTTCAGACTGAGGTGTAAGCTCATTTTGGATAGTTAAATTATCTAGATCAAAATCTGGAAAACTTGTTTTTATTGTTTTTTGTAGTGCTTCTTTTACAATAGAAACAACCGCTTCGTCTGTGATATTAGCAATCTCACTAATTTCACCACCTACAACAACTAAGCCGCCATTGTCAGTTCCTGTTAAAAAAGTTTCTACAGCTACTCTAGATTTTTTATTATTCTCTAAAGCTTGGGTTAAGACATAGTCTGAAATTAAATCTGCAATTTTATCAGGGTGCCCTGGTGAAACTGTTTCTGCTGTTACATATTTACTCAAATTAAATCTCCCGTATAAACATCAGATGGAGAAAAGCTATTTTTTGTTATAAACCACATACTTAAGCACCTTAGTTAGCTCTCTAGGTTGCTGAGGCTTCTACCTCTCTCCATGCTTTTTCTATGTTAGTCTTATGAAAATATTTTTCAATTTTTTCTCATGAAAACTTTAATTATGGAAATAGCTAATCTTTTAATATGTTTCATGAAATTAAAAAGATAATTAGCTTACTTTTATCAGTTGCTTTCTCATCTATTGGTTTTATCGCTGCAATTACTGTGGCGGCCTTATCAGTTAGAGAAGTCTCTTCAAATCCTTATTTGGTAGGATTTCCTAATGCTTTAGGTGTTGGAGGTGCTTTTATTGGTACCCAAATTTTTGACTTTTTTTCAAAAAAGAATTCAAGATTATCAGCACTTGGCAACACATTTTTTATAGGAGGTTTTGGAGGAGCAATATTAATAATAAGCCTTCTAACCGATTCCTTTTTTCTTCTATTATTAGGATCTTTTACTTTAGGGATTGGACAATCTGCAACACTTCAAACACGCTATGCTGCTTCGTTTGTAGCTAGTGAAAATTATAAAGCTACTGCATTATCTTTAGCTGTTTGGTTTTCGGTATTTGGATCAATATTTGGACCAAGACTTGTTGGGGAATACTCTGAAATGTTTCAAAAAACATTTAATTCTGAACTTATTGTTGGTTACTTTTTAGCAACAGCTGGTATGGTCCTTGCAGGTATTTCTATATACTTTCTTTCAGGAAAGGAAAGTAAATTAAAAGAACCAGCAACTGTAGATAAAAAAAATGAGAAAATTTCTTTAGATAGTAATGCAAAATTACTTACAAAAATTTTAGTTCTCAATCATTTTGTAATGGTTGTAATTATGTCTGCAACACCACTACACATTCAAGACATTGGTGAAACTATAAAGCTAGTAGGAACAATTATAAGTTATCACACTTTAGGAATGTTTTTATTCTCACCAATTTTAGGGAACCTTGTTGATAAATATGGGTCAAAACTATTTGCCTCTATTGGAAGTTTTATACTTTGTTTAAGTTGCGTACTTTCATTATTTAATACAAACATATTATTCTTAAAAATTGGATTGTATCTTCTTGGTTTAGGCTGGAATTTTACCTTCATTGCAATTAGCGCTTCGATATCAAAATACTCAATAAAAAATTCAATAAATTTAAATATTAAAAGTGATTCTATGGTTTTTGCTGGAAGCTCAATAGCGCATATCAGTCTTGGTTTTACATATATATTACTTGGATACACAGGGCTTGTAATCTTTGCTTTATTGCTTTCAATATATCTAATATTTAATATAAGAAGATTTTCTAAAATAACTTTATTTAACTAAACCTCAATAGAAAGTAAGTCTTCCCCAATTACAATATGACCTTTGTAAATTTTCCCTACTTCAGTTTTTAATTTTTTCTCATCAAATACAGGAGGTACAAAATGTGTAAGGATTAATTTCTCTACCAAGGCTTCCTTTGCTACTTCTCCTACTTCTTTTGGTGAGGTGTGATATTCAGCTACATTCTCTATGGTTTCTTTTGTCATTCTATTTTCATCAAAATCTAAACCAATAAATACTTCGTGAACTAGAGCGTTTGCTTTAAATGATTGTTCTATTAATTTTTTACTTTTGCGTGTATCTCCTGAAATAATAATCTTCTTGTTTTTATTATCTTCATTAAATTCTATTTTGTAACCATATGCAGGGTCTATAGGTTTATGGTCGACTTCAAATGGTTTTATATGAACAACATTATCTTCATATACATAGTCATCACTTACTTCATAAACCTCATATAGTAAGCCATTTTCATTAGGCCTAACTTCCCACTTCTTTCTGCCTTCAAGTTCTTTCTTAAAAACTTTAAGCATAGAATCAAAAAAATTCCTTACACCTAAAGGGCCGATAATTTTAAATGGATTTACTCTTCCTTGGTGCCACCCAGAAATATAAAGCTGGTAAATATCAATAATATGGTCTGAGTGCATATGGGTTATAAATACAGCATCTATTTCTGAAGATTTAATTCCAGATTCGTTGAGCCTTTGTGTTACACCTGATCCTACATCAAATAAATAGTTCTTATTATTAACTTGAATAAGTGTGCTTGGCCCAAATCTTATATGGCTTGGGCTTGGACACCCAGTCCCCAAAAGTTTTATAATGCTCATAGCTTACTTGAAGCTAGAGCAAAATTATTCAACACTATATTTGGCCTCATCCCTTTATCTATATCATCCATAGATTCTTGTAATAATTCACAAAATCTAAATTCTTTTTTACTAAATTCTTCAGCAAGCAATATGTTTCTTGTGAGGTATTCAAATGAAGAAATTATAATCCTAGAAATATTCACCTTATGAGCCGTCTCTCCCTTTTTTTTATATTCATCAACTATTTTTATAAATTTTTGTATGTTAAACATTTTCTCATTTGAATTATTTCCAATATCCTTTAGATGCTCCAAAGTTATAACCAAATCTTTAGGGAGGGTTGTAAAATCTTCTTCTTCCCTTTTGTTTGATTCAATAAAGTTTATAAAATCTTCTTCTGCAAAATTAAATTTCGTTTCGATATCTGAATCAATAAATATTGTTCTACATCGACTTTTTATTGTAGAAAGAACTCCCAATATTGAGTCGTCTCTTCCATGTGACCAAAATTTTCCACTTGAAGTCAAAATAAATATACTAGATTCCGAAGGCTCCTCTAATGTTTTCAATAATGCATTCGACGCTTCTTCAGTTAAAGATTTTACTGGTGGAAATATAACAATTTTGTAATTCCCCTCAACTGGCACCAAACCATCTTTTTCAATAATATTTCTAATATCATCGACACCTAACGTGTTTAAATTTTCAGAAGAAACAATCTTAATATCTGGATGTTCTCGTTGTTCTTCTGTATCAAATAAAATTTTTGATCCAAATATCTTTGCTTGTCTTAATAAATGACTAGAAGAATTTCCTAACAATAGATATGCATGAAAAGGAGATTCTAATTCTTGTATTAATTTTTTATTAAGTTTTTCCAATGCTTAACCACTCACATATAAGATCTAGATTCTTTGAAAATTCCTTTTCTGCATCTACCACCAGAAACTTACCGGGATGCTTAGCACATAAATCTAAATACCCCTTTCTGGCCCTTTCAAAAAATTCTATTTCTGAACTGCCAATTCTGTCGCTAATCTCTTGTCTTTCGAGAGAAATTTTTGGATCTATATCTAGTAAAACGACTTTATCGGGCCAAAAACCATTTAATGCTATATCATTAAGTTCATAAATTTTATCTACACCGAGCTCTCTTCCCGCTCCTTGATACGCAATTGAGGAGTAGGCGCTTCTATCGCTAATTACAATTGAACCTGAATCAATTTCTGGTATCACAACTTTTTCAATAAGCTCTGCCCTGTTCGCGCAAAATAAAAAAGCCTCGCTCATGTCAGGAACTTTATATTCATGGCTTAATAAAAGCTTTCTTATTCCTTCTCCTAATTCAGTTCCACCAGGTTCACGTACTACTTTATATTTTTTACTTTGACTATCTAAAATTTCACAAAGACCTTCTATAAAGCTGGTTTTTCCAGATCCATCAATACCTTCGAAAGCTAAATAGTTACAGTTCATTCTGTTTCATCCTCTGTTGGTCTAAAGTCTAATTTTATATTATTAAAGTTTGAATTCTCAATTCCAAAATCATTTATTATTTTCTTATATCCTGTAAAGAAGCCTATGCAGCCAGACGCAAAAATTAAGATAGCACTACCTTGCAGGACTATCTCAACTCCCGTTGCTTTGAAATACTTATCAAGAAAATTTGCAAGTAATCCTGTTGTTAAAAATGAAGTCAATAAAGCCACCCTTCCTATGGAATAAAAATTACCAAAAACTCTTCCTCTAAGTTCAGGCTTTGTTGAGGCTTGCAGGAAACTAATTGTAAGTAAATAAATACCACCTGTTCCAATTCCTGAAACGAAAATTGATAATAAAATATTAATAAACTCA
>CAZKFE010000021.1:0-12525 GCA_964551955.1 uncultured Candidatus Actinomarina sp.
TTTTATCTGATGGACTTGGTATTGAAGTTGAAGGTTTTGTAACTAGTGATTTTTCAGGATTATTAGTTGCTATGGGATCTGGTCAAGCAGATATTGGAGCATTTAATACATTAGGTTATGTAAATGCATTAAATGTTTTTCCAAATAGAATTGAAGCAATTGCAAAAGTAGTAAGATATGGATCAGGTTCATACCATGCTAGCTTTTGGACAACAGATCCAAGTGTATGCGAATCAGCACCAGTAATAGGTGCATGGGAGAATATCGATGGAGTTCCGACATTAATAACAGGTTCGGCAACTTCTCCACCAGATGTAAAAGCACTACAAGTAGGTTGGGCTTTTGGAGATAGTGGATTAATACCAGAAGTAAGAAATATCGATGGAGTTGATGTAACAGTAAGTCCAGGATATGCTTGCAAAGCAGATTTGTCAGTAATGATTGGTGAAAATGTTTTATTTGTTGAAGAAGGTTCAACATCTGGTTATCTTTATCCTTCATTGCAACTAAAAAATATGGGTATTGATTACACCAAAGATATAACACAGGTATTTGCAGGATCTCATGATGGAGTTATTTCCGGTTTATATAATGGCGATGCAAAGTTTGGTGTTACCTATGATGACGCAAGAAGATCATTAAGGAAGACCAATCCTGATGTTGGTGAAAAGGTTATAGCAATAGGAATCTCAGCTGAGATACCAAACGATGTTGTTGCAGTGAGATCTGATTTGCCAGAAGATATTAAAGGTAAGATTTATCAAATATTATCTGATTATATGGCAACTGACGAAGGTGCAGCAGTAATGGATGAGATCTATGGGTGGACAGATGTCGTACCTGCAGATAACTCAGAATTTGATGTTGTAAAACAAGCAGCAGAAGAATTCGGTCTATACGACGAGTAATTAATTTTTCAACCGGGTTGATTAATCAGCCCGGTTGAATTTTTTTGTATAATGATAAAATTTGAAAATATTAGCGTTACATATCCTGGTGGCGTAGAAGCTTTAAAGGATTTAAATCTTGAAATCAATGAAGGTGATTTTATCATTATTGTAGGACTTTCCGGAGCAGGAAAATCTACACTTTTAAGAACTATAAATAATTTAGTCAAACCATCTGAAGGTATTGTTTATTTAGAAGATAAAGACGTTACAAATGCAAAAAAGAAAGATCTTAAAAAGATTAGATCTCAGATAGGAATGATATTTCAAACATTTAATTTAGTTAATCGTTCTACAGTTTTAAAAAATGTACTAACTGGAAGATTGAGTAATGTATCAACTTTTAGATCAATATTTGGATTATGGCCTAAAGATCAAAAAGAAATGGCTTTCGAGGCACTTAATCAAGTTGAAATTCTTGAGAAAGCATACGTAAGAGCGTCTAACTTATCAGGAGGGCAGCAGCAACGTGTTGGTATAGCTAGGGCTTTGTCTCAAAAACCAAAAGTAATGTTAGCTGATGAACCTGTAGCATCACTAGACCCAATAACATCTAGAGTCGTTATGAGTTATTTAAAAAAGATAAATACAGACTTGGGTATAACTACTATAGTAAATTTACATTTTCTTGATCTAGCTAAAGAATTTGGCGATAGACTAATTGGCCTTAGAGATGGTGAATTGGTATATGATGGAAAAGTTGCTGATGTATCTGATAAGGATTTTGAAAACATCTATGGAAGATCTATTAAATCTTCTGACTTAATTGGTGAAGATGATTAACAATCTACCTGAAAAACCATCACCATCATATTTAGTTACACTTGGAATACCATTTGCTTTTGTGTTTACAATATTTTCTTTTAGAAGAGTTGGTTTTAACTTTAAGGATTTTAAAGAAAATCTTGCTAATAGAGCAATAGTTACAGAGCCTTTGTTTAATCCTAAATGGGCTTGGGCTTGGGAAAATACGGCAGAAGCTTTACTAGAAACTGTTCAAATAGCAATACTTGCAAGTATTGTTGGTTGTGCATTTGCATTACCTTTAGCTTTTTATGCTTCAAGAGCTACAAATTTAAATAAATATTCTTATTTTATATACAAATCATTTCTTAATTTAGTGAGAACAATCCCAGATTTGTTCTGGGCTATGTTATTTACAGTTGCAGTTGGAATCGGTCCTTTTGCTGGTGTTTTAGCTTTGATAATGTTTTCACTTGCAATTATGGGCAAATTATTATCTGAGACTATAGATAGTATAGACCCCGGCCCAATGGAAGCTGCTAAAGCGACTGGAGCTTCACATAATCAATCTGTCTTTACTTCTGCATTACCACAGGTTGCACCAAACTTTACAGCTTATTTTTTATATATCTTTGAATTATGCATTAGAGCAAGTGTAATTTTAGGATTAGTTGGTGCCGGTGGTGTAGGTAGAATAATAGAAACTCAAAGAATATTTTTAAGATTTGATAGAATTTCTCCAATAATCGTAATTATTCTTGTAGTAGTAATACTTATAGAACAATTCAGCGTATGGATTAGAAAAAAAATATTATGAAAATTCCTAAGCAACCAATAAATCAGAAAATATTTAAATACTCCTTAACAACAATAATTATTTTTGCTTCATTATGGTCAGCTGCAGGATTAGAAATTACAATTGAACGTATTTTAGATGCACCAAGGCAAATTGGTATTTTAGTCGGAGCTATGTTTCCTCTTGACCTAAGTCAAGAAGCTTTTGATAGAATTATTCCAAAAGTTTTTGAATCACTATTTATAGCATGGGCTGGAACTGTTATTGGTGCTTTTTTTAGTTTTCCTGTATCTTTTTTAGCCGCTACAAATGTTGCATTAGGTGCTGTTAGCCGTACAACAAAACAAATATTAAATGCTATTAGAGCCTTTCCTGAATTAATTCTAGCTTTTGTCTTTTTACCAATAACAGGTCTCGGACCTTTTACTGGAGTATTAGCTTTAGGTATACATTCAATAGGTACTCTAGGAAAATTATCATCTGAAGTAATTGAAGGTATTGATGAAGGTCCTCTTGAAGCTATTAAGTCTTCAGGTGGTTCTAAAATAAATGAATTAACATTCGGTGTTATTCCACAAGTAATGCCAACAATTACATCATATTGGTTATATAGATTTGAAATAAACTTAAGAGCGTCAGCAGTATTAGGGGTTATTGGCGCTGGTGGTGTAGGCCAAGAGTTAATTAATCAATTAAGGTTTAGAGATTTCCCCCGTGCTGGAACTGTTTTAATTTGTACAATTGTTTTAGTTTTAATTGCTGATGCAATATCAGCAACTATTAGAAATCGAATTATTAAAGGAAAAGTAGTTAAAAGCTAATTACTCTTCAAACCAGTTATCTTCTAAGTTATTATGTTCAATTTTAGAATCTGATGCTTCTGTTTCAACATCATTTGATTCTAAATCATCTATTGAACTTAATAAACTAGTCTCAAATTCTTCTACTGTAATTAAAACTTCTCTAGCTTTCGATCCTTCAGATGCAGCTACAACACCTTGTTCTTCTAATATATCCATTAATCTACCAGCTCTTGCAAATCCTACTCTTAATTTTCTTTGTAGCATTGAAGTTGAACCTAATTGAGATCTTATTACTAATTCCTTAGCAGTATTAATTAATTCCGGATCTTCACCTAAATCGTTATCTAAAGTTGTAATTGTTTTCTTTTGCTCTTCAATTACAGCTGGATTATATTCTGCATCTTTTTGAGACTTTACCCAGGAAACTACTTCTTTTATTTCTTTTTCTGTTACCCATGCTCCTTGTATTCTTTCTAATCTTGGGTTTGACGCCGTTACAACTAACATGTCTCCTAAACCTATAAGTTTTTCCGCCCCAGATTGATCTAAAATTACTCTTGAATCTGTAGTTGATGCAACTGAAAATGCTAGTCTTGAAGGAATATTAGCTTTCATAACTCCTGTTATAACATCAACTGATGGTCTTTGTGTTGCAACTACTAAATGTATACCTATTGCTCTAGCCATCTGTGCAAGTCTTACAATAGCTGTTTCGACTTCCCTACCAGCAACCATCATTAAATCATTGAGTTCATCTATAAATACGACAATATAAGGAAATCTATCAAATTTTTCTGGATCTAAAAGACCAGCATCAAATTTTTCATGATAGCCATTAATATCTCTGACTTGTCCATCAGCTAATAAATCATACCTTCTGTCCATTTCTGATACAGCCCAAGTTAGAGCATCAACAGCTTTTTTTGGATTTGTAATAACTTTTGTTAATAGGTGCGGAACATTATTATATTGTCCAAGTTCAACTCTTTTTGGATCTACCATAACCATCTTTACTTCATCGGGATTTGTTCTGACCAGAAGAGAAGTAACAATTGAATTAATACATGATGACTTACCAGCACCTGTTTGACCAGCAATTAAAACGTGGGGTAATTCAGATAAATTTGTTAACCTTGGTTTTCCAGAAATATCTAAACCTAAAGCAACTGATAATGGATGGTCAAGATTTTTTGCTTCAGGTGATGTAAGCACATCGCCTAGTGAAACCAATTTCCTTTGTCTATTTGGTATTTCAATACCTATAGCACTTCTTCCTGGAATTGGTGCAAGCAAACGGACTTCAGGTGTAGCAAGAGCATAGGCGATATCGTGTGAAAGCGAAGTTACTTTTGAGACCTTAACTCCAGGAGCTAACTCAACTTCATATCTTGTAACAGTTGGTCCAGGTACTATATTTGTAAGTTCGGCTTCTACACCATGTTCTTTTAATAAGTTAGTAAGATCTGTAGCTGTTTGTTGTAGTAGTTTTTTGGAAGTAGATATAGATGAGCCGCTCTTAAGTAATTTTAAAGGAGGTAAAATATACTTATTTTTACTTGTTTTGTATTTTTTAGATTCTTTTTTTGTTTCTAGAGTTTCATGAACTTTATTATTATTATTTGTTGATTTTTTAGTTTTTAATTTAAGAACGTTATCTTTTAATTCATCATCAGAATCCTGGTTTTGATCAATATCTAATAAGTTATCAAAATTAATTTTTGAAGTTTCACGCCTTGCTTTAAAAAATGCAAAAATAAATTTATAAATATATACAATGATAGCTTGACCGCCTCCAATTAAATCTTTTAAGTCGACATCAGTCATTTTTAATACTGAAATTATTAATCCAAGTAATAAGACAGCATGTGTCATTTGCTGTTCCAATAAGTTATTTAAAGGATATACAATAAAAGCAGAGACGAAACCTCCAGATTTTTGTAATATGTTACTTCCGACGCTTATTGAAAGTGGCTCTGAATGTATATAAAAATGAAATAGGGATGCTGAAAATATTTGAACCCAAATTGTGCCAATGAATACATTTTGAGATTTAATAACTTCTTTATCTCTGATTAATATTGCAGAACCATAAAATAAAAGTATTGGTAATGAATAAACTGCATATCCAAAAGCCCAGGTAAGTAAATTGTATAGAAGAACTCCTATTGGGCCAGCTTTTCCAAAAGATGATAATCCAACAAAAATTCCTAATATGAACATAAAGAGAGCTAAAGTTTGATGAGATCCAAGAAAGCTCGAAAATACCTTCTTAATACTTAAATTAAGTGTTTTGAAGCCCTTGTTTACTTTTATTAAATTGTTTGGTTTAGACACCCGCTTACGCCCATTAACCCTTTTGCGAGTGGATGTCTTCACAGCCACGAATACATTATATCATACTTTTAAGGGAAAAAAGCTTTTATCTATTGTATTTTTTTATAATTATCCAATAATTTTAAGCTTAAATCGGAACTTACAGGCGTTATAGGTAATAAAGGGTCACCTACATCCTCCCAGGTTTGAGATAAAATATCTTTTATTGGACCTGGACTAGGTTCTTCAAAAATTAATGTGAACATATTGTGTAATAAAGTATTAATGTTTTCTGCTTTCTCGATATCACCTGATTCAATGAAATTAATCATTTGAGCTATTTCGTTACCCACAACATGAGATGCAACAGAAACTACTCCAACTGCACCATGTTTAACAAAATCGTAAGTTAATGCATCGTCACCTGAATATATATTTACTTTTTGACCAATTAAATCAATTTGATTTCTGGAAAATTCAAAATCCCCTACAGCATCTTTTATTGAATGGATATATACTTCATTTACTAATTTTTCTAATGTGTCCAGTTCTATAAGTGTTCCTGTTCTGCCAGGAATATTATAAGCCATAATTGGCAAATTTGTTATATTACTGATTGCTTCAAAATGTTTTAAAATTCCATATTGTGATGGCTTTGAATAATAAGGTGTTACTATCATAATTGCATCCATACCTAAATCTTCAGCTAATTTTGTATACTCAATAGATTCCTTTGTTGAATAAGTACCAGCTCCTGCAATTAATTTTGCTTTATCCCCCACTGAATCTTTAGCTGTTGTGTATATAATTTTTCTATCTTCTTTAGTAAGGTTTGGCGATTCAGCAGTTGTACCAGTGAGGACTAAAGATTCTGATTTATCATGAATTAATTTTCTACATAATCTCCATAATGTATCAGTGTTTATGACACCATTCTTATCAAATGGAGTAATTGCTGCTGTTATTAGTTTTCCAAACTCAATCATATTTATATTTTAAACCTGTTTTTTAATATGCTCTCCAAGCCAAAATAATAACCATCTAAATTATCAACGGAATCTAAAACTAAATTTATGCCAGAAATGTATGCTTTTCTATCGTTAACTATGTGTTCGGTATTAAATATTTCATATTCATTTGACATATTTACATTTTGTTCAGCTAAAAATTCATCAGAACGTATTGACTCTATTTTTATATTATTAACAATATTTATTATGTTTTCAGATTCATGTTCTTTAATCTCATTATCTTTTGTATTTATACTGTTAGCTAGGTCAATTGCTGTGCCTGATGGTGCATCATTTTTTTTAGTGTGATGTTTTTCAATAATTTCTTTATTTAAAAACTCATCAGATAAAATAATCGAAATTAGTTTTTGATAACTTGCACCAATAGAAAAATTTGGAATTATTATAACAAGTGAATTTTTTGATAATTTTTTTAACTTTTCAATACTTTCTTTATTTAAACCTGACGAACCTATTATTATTCCAAAATTTATTTTCTCATTAGATAAAATATCTATGTTTTCATTTATTTGATTTGCTGGTGAAAATTCAAATAGATAATCAGCTTCTATATCTTTATAATCATCAAAGTTCTTATACTTTTTACTACTTGATATAGGATCATATATTCCAGAAATTTCAAATAAGATTTTGCTTTCAATATGTTCTGAAAGAAGTCTACCCATTTGTCCATTCCCACCAGAAATTGCAATTTTTTTAATTTTATTTATCATTTTTAATTATTTTTATACCAACCATGTTCAGTCTTTAATGATAATGTTATAAATAATGAAGTCTACAAAGAATAATATTGAGTCTGAAGTGATTTTTGAATTTGAAAAAATTAAACCTGCAATTACAAGACTCTTGCAATCAGAAAGTAACAACAAAGATCTAATTTTAAGATTAGGAAAATCTGTTAGTGAAAATTCTAATGAGGTTACGATAAATCCAACAATCCTTGTAAATTCAATTGAAAATTCAAATATTAATAAAAACGAAGTGTTGATTGGTACTGTAGTACATGAATCAATACACTCTATGAACGAGTATAAAATTAATCCAGAAATTGATTTTAAAAGTTTTAATAATGACATAGATGGATTAACAGAAATCGATGATGTCTTAGAAATATTATCAGGTCCATTTGGAAAATATGTTTTTGAAATAATTATTCATTCATTAGAAGAGAGAAAATTTGTAAACCAATTTAATGGTTTATTTAGCATTCTTAAAGAAATCTATTTTGAAAAAGCATCAAATATTATGTCTTTAAATGAATTTAATATTTTCCTTTCCTTACTTTTTCATAAAATCACAAATTATATAGAAATTGATATTACTAAATATAAATCAAATATTAAAAAAGCTTTAGACGATTCACTACCAATTGTCAGCAACTTAAGCTCAGATGATATATCTATACACGATGTTATTGAAAGTACAATTGAGATTATTGATATCTGTAAAAGGTACAACCTTCTACCGGATCTTGATAATTATTCTTTGGGTGAAAAAAGAGAAATTCAAGAGTTAATAGAAGACACAATCATTAACGATCTAAACAAAACACTTATCCCCTCTTCTGTAAATATAACTACTGGCAACACCTTGGAAAAGTTTATTGGTGAGAATGATATAAAAAAAGATAACAATAATGAAAACTTAATGGATGATCATGTTACCAAAGTAGGAGCTTCTGAAACTATCTACCTTCCTGATGGTAAAGTTTCTAAATTAGTAACTACTAAATTACCTAACAATTTTGATGCACTATATAGTTCAGGTTCTTTAACTTACAACAATCTTTTAAAAGAATGGAACTTACCAGTTTTTAAAGTTACAAATAAAATTAAACCATACTTTATTCATAATCAAAAAAGACTGAGAATAAGCGGCTACGATCAAGGAGATCTTTCTCCACATGTACCACTTATGTTAGGTTCTCGAAGATACGAAAGAATGTTCGAGCAGAAACAAAGGTTATCTAACAAATCATACGCCGTATCACTTCTTATTGATGGAAGTGGATCTATGTTAGAAAAAAAGAAAGATGAATATTATCCATGGTCATTGTCAGCAGGTTTAATTGGAGCTAGCTATTTAGCTCAAATTTGTCATGAATTAAATATAGATTTCGAAGTAGCAATTTTTAATAGAGGATTTGTTTCTGATAAGAATGAAAACGAATCTACTTATTTGTCTAGAAAAATGACTGTTTCATCTATGTTAAATACCAGTTATGGATCTAATGCAGAAAATTATTTTAATACAACCAACCATTATTTTATTAAAGAATTTAGTGAAAACTGGAAAGACAACTATCAAAAATTTATAGGACTAATTGAATTTTCAAGAAAATTAAGAGATTCAATTGAAAGTATTAATTTAAACAAAGAGAAACCACCTATAAGTATGTTTGAAAGGACTACTAATGTTGATGAGAGAAATATAATGTATGCTACTAAAAGATTACTTAATCACGCTTCTAATTCAAAAATGCTTGTTGTGCTTTCAGATGGTATGACAAGAGGGTCATTGGTGGATCTAAAAAATACTATTAATTATGCATCAAGAAATAATATTGACGTTGTTGGAATCGGCATTGGAGAGAGAGGTACTTGGAAAGAATATGCTAACCATACTCAAATTTTTGAACCTGAAGAATTAATTTACTCGATTGTAAACATTACAAAAGATATACTAATTAGGAATATGAAAGGAAAAATTGGTGCTGCATAATGGTAAAAAAAGAATTTTTTAATCCATTAAATAATGAAACAATTGAACTTAATGAATGTAAATTAACAAAAAATATAAAAGATTATAAAAGCAGGGTTTCAAGAATACCGAATTATGATAAAAACTATGTTGATCTTGGAATACAATTTAGATTAGCTCAATTAATTAAATCTAAACAAGAATCCTTCAATAATGAAATACCAATCCATGTTGCATTAAAAGGACATATGGGCACAGGCAAAGACCATGATATTGAACAATTCGCAGCTAAGTTAAAATATCCATATTATAGAATTCCTCTCTCAGGAGAAGTGAGAGACGTTACTTTACTTGGTTCGGTCCAGCTATATGGGGACGGAAAAGGTGGAACTGAAAGTAAGTGGCAAGATGGAGAATTAACAAGGGCTTTAAGAGGGCCTTCCATTGTAAATTTGTCAGAATTAAATGCAGCAGGACCGGAAGTATTATTTGCGTTACATTCTCTACTTGATAGACATAAGAAACTTGAACTTCCAAACGGTGAAGTAATTGAACTAAGAGATGATTGTTATATCTTTGGAACAATGAACCCAACAAGTTTAAGAGATTATTCAGGAACGCAAACTCTAAATAAGGCTTTCGCTGATAGATGGGTTATTTGGGATAAACCATTTCCAAATAATGAACAACTAGAATTAATCTTTGCAAAAAGGTATCCAAAATTACAAAAGGAATTTGTTGATTTAATAATAAAATTATCAGTAGAAATTAATAATTCATTTATGTCTGATGATATAAGTGTCAATATTGAAACCCCTATGAGCTTAAGAACAATCGTTGAACGTATACCTGTTGGTTTAGATATATATAAAAATTCATCTGATCCATTATTAGATACATGGAACAATTTTGTATTACCACATGTAGATCCAGATGATATTGACCATTACAAAACTTTGTGGAATACTGTAGTTAGGTCAGGCCCAGCTCTTAAACCTAAGCTTTGATTAATTTAATTAAAGGAATTTTTCTATTAGTTCTATCCCTATAAATTTGAAATGTAGGATATATGAGTATTAATTTATTCCATAGAAAGTCTTCCTCACTCTCTTCAACAATTAGAGTATTTACTTTAAATCTTTCATTGTCTACTGTTACAAATGTTTCATTAGCTTGAATATTGTAATACCAACTAGGTGAATAATCTCTACCTCCGTATGAAGCAGCAACTAGAAAACCGTTATTTATTTTTGCATATGTCAGTGGAACTTTTCTTACTTTATTTGATGTCTTGCCTTTTGTTTCAAGTAACAAAATATTTCCACCAAGTATATAATTTCCAATTTTCGTATGATTGAACTTAATTAATTTAGAATGAGTTTTTGTAACTAGCTTAACTAGCCACTTTGGCCAGAGATGAAATGATTTGCCAAATAAACGCCAGATAAATTACCTTTAGGAATCTTGATTTTTATCTTTAAATATATCTAACTTGATTTGAAAATCTTTAATTTTTGTGTCTAAATCATTAATTTCTAAATTTGTTATTTCTTCTTTCAATCGATCTATTTGTTCTTTTATTGAAGAGTTTTCATTAAATAATGAAATTACAAACCTTGCCACTACTAAATAGACTATGAATTTAATAATTTTCTTCATCTATAAATTTTAATTAACTTTTTGTTTTTTCATAGAAGTTTTATTTAATCTTCTTCTTTTGCTTATTGTTTTTCACAATTAGACTTATATAGTGAAAGAAATTCTTAGTAACCTGGTAGCTGAACAACAATTATTAGATCAATATCTACAAAGTATTCCCGTACGCAACTGGAATACAAAAACAACATTTAAAAATTGGACAATAACTAATCATGTAAGTTACTTAGCAGGTTTAGAAGATTTAGCTTTTAATGCTCTTAAAAAGAAAGGAAGTGAATTTTCAAAATACAAAGGTCCAAAAGGTTTAGAAAATTTTGAAAAAGATTGTATTGCCAAAGGTAAAGATATGAGACCACAAGATGTTATTGAATGGTGGCGACTTGCTAGAGCAAAGGTGGTTGAAACCTTAGCTGACTCAACCCCAGGGAGAAAAATTAAATGGTGGAATAACGAGATTGATTATCTAACTTTTGCTTCTGCAAAATTAGCAGAAACATGGGCTCATGGTCTAGATATATATGATGGGATGAAAAAAGATTTTGAGGATACTATTCGTATCGAACATATAGCTCTTTATGGATGGTTAAATGCTCAAAATATAAGTAAACAAAATAAAGTAAAATTCAAAGATTTAAGAATTGAATTAATAGGGCCAGAATATAAAGCGTGGCAATTTGGTAATGAAAAAGCAGAAAATTCAATAAAAGGAAACGCTGGAGATTGGTGTAGGTTAATTACTGGTAGGGTTGATAAAAATTTTAAACCAACACTTACAACTGAAGGTGACTTCGCAAAAAAATACATAAATTTCATTCATACAAAAATATAATTTATGATTGTTTACGGCGTTGTTCATCTAAAATCTCTTCCAGGTTCGCCAGGAAATTATTTATCACTTGATGAAATTATTGAATTGGCTCAAGAAGATGTTAACAACCTAGTCTTTGGTGGAGTTGATGGCATAATAATAGAAAATTTTGGAGATACTCCATTTGTAAAAGATGACATCTCTAAAAGAACACTCGCAAGTTTTACAACTGTTGTAGAAAATATAGAATATGACCGTGATATTAAAGTTGGAATAAATGTACTAAGAAACGATGGAGTGTCAGCATTATCTATTGCTGAAGCTACTAAAGCTGACTTTGTAAGAATAAATGTTCTAAATAACGTAATGATGTATACAGATCAAGGAATGATTGAAGGTAAGGCTCATGAAATTGCACAATTTAAAAATTCTCTTAATAAAGAAATTGAAATATATGCAGATGTATTTGTAAAACATGCCGTACCACCAGAAGGTTCGAAAATAGAAAACCATACTGAGGAACTTATATATAGAGCAGGAGCAGATGTTGTAATCGTTACAGGTGATGGAACTGGACATGAAATTAATATTGAAGATTTAAATAAAGTTAGAGATATAGTACCTCAAGGAAAATTAGCTATTGGTTCAGGAGTTAATGAGGAAAATATAGAACAATATGTTGATATAGCCGATATTTTAATAATAGGAACTAATTTTAAAGTAG
>CAZKFE010000022.1:0-12461 GCA_964551955.1 uncultured Candidatus Actinomarina sp.
ATCCAAAACCTTGTGAGATACCAATTGAGACTCTGTGTGTTTGGCTAAGTAATTCGATTGCTCCTGCTAAACCAGCAAACCCACCCCCAATTAACATTGCGAAGAATGCTTTTTGCTTAGCATTAATGCCTGCATAGATAGCTGTCATTGTTGAGCCTCCAGCTATCCTCATTTCATAACCGAAAACAGATTTTTCTTTCAGATAATATGCTCCAATAGTAAAGAGAATACATATTAAAAAACCACTGCTTAACTTTCCAAAAATTGTTGGTAAATATACTTCTTCACCAACATACGCAGCAGCAGGAAAGTTTAATGATTTAGGATCTTTCCATGGTCCATTTACTAAGTAAATTGTTAAACCGATAATTATATAGTTAGTTAGTAGAGTTGTAATTATTTCGTTAACACCAAAAACTACCTTTGTAATTGCAGGTAATAAGATACAAATAGATCCACCAATAAATCCAGAAATTAAAAGAATGATAATGAATAAACTAGAATTGTTAATCTCAGCATTTATATAAATTAGGTTTACAGCAATTGCTCCAAGAAAAATTTGACCTTCTGCGCCTATATTCCACAATTTGACAGAGTTCATAATTGAAATCCCTAAACCAGCAAGGATTAATGGGATGGCTTTATTTAATGATGAACTCAAACTATTAAGACTTCCAACTGAAAGTTTTAGCATCAGTGAAAAAACATTTATTGGATTTTGATCTTGTATTAATAGAATCACTGATCCAATACAAATAGCAATAATTAATCCAATTACAAACGAGTAAAAGGTAGCTAAATCATTAACAACAGTTTTTTTAGAAAGGATATAATTATTCAATTACACCCGCCATTGCAAGCCCTACATTGTTAGTGTTTGCTTCATTTATGTTAAATTCTTTGATAATTTTTCCTTCATATAAAACAAGCAATCTGTCACTTAATTTGAATAACTCATCTAGGTCTTCAGAGATTAACAATATTGCAGAACCTTTATTCCTTTGATCAATAATGAGTTCATGTAAAGCTTCAACTGCACTTACATCTAGACCTCTAGTTGGTTGGGCGGCAATAATGACTTCAGGATTTGATATCAATTCTCTACCCATAAGTAATTTCTGCATGTTTCCACCCGATAATGTAGATATTTCTGCCTTCGGCTCATCAGTTTTTATTGAAAACTCTTTAATAAGTAAATTTAAGTAATTTACCATTTTGTTTGTTGATAGATGAGGACCATAGCTTGCACTGAAGTATTCTCTAACTACTGAATTGTCTAATATAGAGACACCAGGAGCGAGCCCTACTCCAAGTCTATTTTCAGGAATATAAGATAAGTTAAGTTTTTTCCTAGCTTTGACACCTTTATCTGATACATCGTCGCCTTTTATTGTTACTTTTCCTTCAAAATTTGAATTAATTCCAGAAATAATATTTGCTAATTCAACTTGTCCATTCCCAGATACACCAGCAATACCGAGAACTTCACCAGCTTTAATAGTTAAGTTAATATTATCCAAATTATTGAAACCATCAGCATGAGATTTCAAACTTATATTTTCAACTTTTAGTTTAATTTCGCCTTTGTTATTATCTTTTTTAACAACAGACTTAGTTACTTCACCCATCATTAAGGTAATCAAGTCGTTATCTTTAACAGATTTTGTTTTTAGATCTTTAGCAACCATTTCACCATTTTTCATTACAAATATTGTTTCAGTAAATTCTTTAATTTCTTTTAGCTTATGTGTAATAAATACGATTGTTTTCTCATCTTCCTTTGAAAGTGTTTCTAATGAAATTTTTAATTGATTTGTTTCTTGTGGTGTTAGTACAGCAGTGGGTTCATCAAGCAACATTATTTTGTTGTTATTAAATATCAATTTCATTATTTCTATTTTTTGTTTTTCACCAACAGATAATTCAGAAATTAGAGTGTCATGATTTGCTCCTAAAGAAAAAATTTCAGAATACTTTCTGAATGCTTCTTCAAAATCATTAACGTAGATATTGGCTTTTGAAAGAGTTAAGTTATCTTTAATACTGAAATTTTCTATTAATCTAAATTCTTGATGGACCATCCCGATTCCAAGCTTTCCTGCTGATTCAGGATTAAGTTTTTTTTGCTTTTCCCCCTCGTAAAATATTGAACCTCTTTCTGGCTGGTATATCCCAGACAAGACATTCATTAGTGATGACTTGCCAGCTCCATTTTCGCCTAGAAGTCCATGAATCTTTCCTTTGTAGAGATAAAAATCAACATTATTTAAAGCTTGGATTTTACCAAAAGATTTATATATGTTTTTTGCTTCTAGAAGTTTTTGATTCATTAATTTTATAGTTAAACACTCCAACCATATGGTTGGAGTGTTTTAAAAACTATTATGGATTTACAGTTCCAATTACGTTGTCAATAAATGAATCCTCAACGATTGTCGGGTCAAAAGATCCTGAAAGAATCTCCATATTTTTTTCATTCACTAATTGCTCAACATTTCTTGGTATTCCGTCTGATAATTCATACAGAGAAACAAGGCCTGTTTCCATTCCTCCCCAATATGCTTCAGGGGTAAAACTTCCATCAGCAATTGCTTCTACAACTTCTACATAATATGGTCCCCAGTCCCAGACTGGTGCTGTTAAGAATGCATCAGGTGCTGCATCTTGTCCATAAGCTGTATTGTATGATATCCACTTTGCTCCTGCTGCTTCTGCAGCTATACCAGTTGCTGGAGAGTCTTGGTGTTGAGCTAAAACATCTGCACCAGTCTCCAAGAGAGCATTTGCAGCTTGAGTTTCAGCTTCTGGTCCAAACCAAGTAAAGGTCCAAACAACTTCAACAGTTGCATCTGGATTTGTTTCCTTAACTCCTTGAGCAAAAGCATTAATACCTCTAATTACTTCAGGTATTGGAAAAGCAGCTACATAACCGATTTTGTTTGATTCAGTTACGGATCCTGCAACAAGTCCTGATAAATATCTAGGTTGATACATTTTTCCAAAATAGTTACCAAAGTTTGTATCGTTCTTTAAGTAACCTGAGCAATGTAAGAAAATAACATCAGGATATTCCTCAGCCATTTCTGCCATTGCATCTAAATATCCAAAAGTTGTACCAAAGATTATATTGTAACCTTGTTCAATATAAGCTTCTGCTACAGTTCTGAATTCTGTTGCATCCTCTGGAACAAGCTCAGTATAAGCTGTTGTAATTCCAGTTTGATCAACAAGATATTGTCTACCTACATCATGTGCTTGAGACCATCCACCATCGTCTGCTGGACCTACATACACAAATGCAGCTTTGTAATCATCTACGGTTGCGGCTCCACCGCAAGCCATAGTAAGAATACTGATAATAATTAGGCCTACTGCCCAACTTCTACGCATCCTTACCTCCTTTTCATATTTTTTAGTATAGATGAACACCAAAATACCTAATTCAATTAAGGCTATTTTCTTTTTACAATCTTCTCTTCAATTTTTTAATTTTTGATAGAATTAGTTCTTACGAAAATGGAAAAATTACATTACACATGGGAAGAACAGCTAGAAGATACTGAGACTGTTTGCAGATTAATTGAAGAAGATGGTTTTATGCCAGATGTAATTGTTGGAATTAGTAGAGGTGGGTTAATTCCAGGAGTAATGATTTCTCATAAATTAAATATACCGTTTAAGCCTGTACATGCGTCAACTAGAGATTTTCCACATTGGGAGAACTATTTACCTAAACCAAAAGATTCGAAAGTATTAATTGTTGATGATATTTGTGATAGTGGTGAAACTTTTGAAAAACTTTCAGGATATATAAAAGAGAATATAAATCATGAATGTGATGTAAGGTTTGTTTCTTTATGGTGGAATAATGAATGCGATTTTAAACCCCATTACTACACTAAAGAAATTGCAAAAAACACAGAAGAGGTATGGATTGAGTTTAGCCATGAAGCATGGTGGAAAGAAGACTCTAGTTAATTAAGTTTTTAGCGTATTCTTTTATTGTTTTCAACATACTATAAGCACCATTTCTTCTAGCTGGACTCAAAATTACACCTAAATCAAATTCTTCCATAAGATCTATTTCGGAACCTGCAATCTCTTCAGGTGTTTCATTTGAATAAATTGCAGCGATTAGAGTTACCAATCCTTTAGAGATAAGAGCATCAGAGTCGCTTAAGAAGTGAAGCTTTTCATTTTTTTGTTCAGGAACTAACCATACTTGACTTTGGCAACCATGGACTTTAAAAGAATCTTGTCTTAATTCCTCAGGGAACTCACCACTTTCCTTTGCTTGCTCAATTAAGTATTGATACTTTTCTTGATCATTTGGAAATAGTTCAAGTGTTTTTTTATAATTTTCTACTTTTTCTTTTATTGACATAATCTCAGCTCAACATATTAATGCTTTCTATTAAAGCATTTTTAAAGACATCTAAATCATTTTTATCATTATAAATATATGCAGTAGCTCTAATTGTTGCATCTATTCCTAATTTTCTATGAAAAGGTTGAACACAGTGATGCCCTGACCTTACTGCCACACCGTGTGTGTCCAGCATTAAAGATAGATCTGTTGCATGCACGTTATCTACATACATACCAAAAGTACAGCCTGCTTTATCTGCAGAAGAATGTATGATATTTACTTTATCTATATCAGAAAATATTTTCCTTCCGTATTCTCTTAATTCATCAGAGTGATTCTCTACATTTTCCATACCCAGTTCAGTTAAATAATCTATTGCAGCTCCAAGGCCTATCGCTTCAACATAAGGTGGGGTACCGGCTTCAAACTTATGTGGTACCGGAGCCCACGAAGCCTTGTCGTAATGAACTTCTTCTATCATATCTCCACCACCGTAAACAGGATCCATCTTTTCTAGGATTTCTTTTCTACCCCATACAACACCTATTCCTGTTGGGCCAAGCATTTTATGTCCTGAAAATACTATAAAATCAATACCTAGAACCTGTACATCAATTTTTCTATGAGGAACTAACTGTGCACCGTCAACAATCAGAAGGCTTTCGGATTTTTCTTTTACTATTTTTGTAATTTCATTTATATCTGGCAATAATCCAGATAAATTTGATTCACCAACAATTGAAACTACTTTTGTTTTTGAACTTAATTTCTCACTTAAATCATCTAAATCCAAAGTAAAGTCTTCGTTAACTTTAATGTATTTAAGTTCAAGATTGTTTTCTTGAGCTACCATTTGCCATGGAATGATATTCGCATGATGCTCAATTTCTGTAACTAGTATTTCATCTCCTGGATTCATAAATTTTTTTGAAATAGAATTTGCTAAGAAATTAAAACCCTCTGTTGTTCCCTTAGCGAAAATTATTTCATCAGATTCGTAAGCATTAATAAAATCTTTGCATTTATCTCTAACCCCTTCATATGCTTGTGTCGTTTCAGCTGAAAGAGCATATGTTCCTCTATGAACATTTGCATTTGATACAGTGTATATTTCATTCATTTTATCCAAAACAATTTTTGGCTTTTGAGATGTCGCACCTGAATCAAGATAAGTTAGAGGTTTTCCATTAATTTTCCTTTCAAAGATTGGAAAGTCATTTTTAATATTTTCAAAATTTTTCATAAATAGGACTCATATCCTTCTTTCTCAAGCTTATCAGATAAATCTTTAGATCCTGACTCCACAATCTTTCCATCAACAAAAACATGAACAAAATCAGGATTGATATATTCAAGAAGTCTTTGATAGTGAGTAACAATAAGATACCCTCTTTCAGGAGTTCTAAGCTTATTCACACCTTCCCCAACAACTTTTAATCCATCTACATCTAATCCAGAATCTGTTTCATCAAGTATTGCGAATTTAGGGTTAAGAACAGCAAGTTGTAATATCTCATTTCTTTTTCTTTCTCCACCAGAGAAACCTTCATTTAAATATCTGTCAACAAAATTTGGAGATAATCCAAGATCTTTCATTGCGTCTGCAACTTTTAGTCTTAATTCAACTGCTGTATAATCTGTTTCTTCAATATTTGATAGTGCTGTTTTTAACATATTCACAATTGTTACACCAGGTATTGACTCTGGATATTGGAATGCTAAAAACATCCCTTTCTTTGCTCTTTTGTCAACTGGATCTTCAGTTACATCTTCTCCATTGAACTCAATAGTTCCTTTCGTAACTTCATAGACAGGGTTACCCATCAAAACATTTGCTAATGTTGATTTCCCAGAACCGTTAGGACCCATAATGGCATGAACCTCACCTGCCTTAATTTCAAGGCTTATTCCCTTTAGTATTTCAGTTGTTTCAACTGATGCGTGTAAATTATTAATTTTTAACATATTGTCTATGATAAATGTTAATAAAAACAAATGAGATTTCATTAGTTAAATCTCAAAATAAAATTAAACTTATATAATGCAATTTAGTCTTACAGATTTACAAAAAGAAATTAAAGAGAATGCTGAAAAATTACTTTCAGAGAAAATAGATACTCTAGACACAATAAGAAAAATTGATGAAAACAAAAGATTAGATGATGATCTCTGGAAGTTAGTTATAGAACAAGGATGGCTAGCCTTAGATGTTCCGGAAGAAGATGGTGGTCTTGGTTTTTCAACAGTTGATGCAGCAATACTTTCAGAAGTTCTAGGTTATTATATGCCAATTATTCCATTGTTTAGTTCGGGTATTGTATTTAAGCAAATAGTTATGCACTCTAAAGATGTAATAAAAGAAAAAATTCTTCCTGAGATTATTTCTGGTGAAAAAATAGGTAGTTTTGCTATTTATGAAAATGATAAGTATGAAATAAACGAAGAAAATATTTCATCAGAAATGACGAAAAATGATAAAGGTTGGCTAATTAACGGTACAAAGAAGTATGTTATGTTTGGAGATTCTTCAGACTACTTAGCAGTCTTAGTAAAAGAGGAAAAGAGCTTTAAATTTGTATTAATTAATAAAGAAGATAATGGTTTAACAATTAAGGAAACGACCTCTCTTGATCAAACAAGACCAATGTGCGAGGTTGATTTCAAAAATATTCAGATTGATGAACATAATATCATGATTGAACTAGATAATGAATTAAGCCAATGGAATAAAGTAAAGAATATTGCTTTAGCTTTTCTTTCAATGGAACAAGTAGGTGGTGCTCAGGCTTGTTTGGATATGTCAACAGAGTATGCAAAAGAACGCATCCAGTTTGGTAGACCTATAGGATCATTTCAAGCAATTCAGCACATATGTGCCAATATGTTATTACAAATTGAAAGTGCAAAATCTCTTGCTTACAGCTCTGTAAGAGTAGACATAGAAGATAGCGTAGAATTAGAGATGAGTGCCCTTATGGCAAAATCTTATTGTTCAGAGGTGTTTAATAAGGTAGCAGGAGATAATATACAAGTACACGGGGGAATAGGCTTTACATGGGAACATCCTGCACATCTATATTTCAAAAAAGCAAAATCCGACTCACTATTGTTTGGTACATCTAAATCTGCAAGAAGTGAAGTAGCTAAATTAATAGATTTATAAAAATTGTCACGAATACCTAAATTTGAAAATTATAGATTTCTTGGAAATCGAAAAAATATGAAGGTTTATGATTGTGATAATCAGGAAGAGTTTTCCAAACTTGAAAAATTGATTAATAATAGTGATTTAATTCTAACTAACTCAATTCAAGCATTTGCTCCAGATACTATCGATGAAGCTAAAAACAGAGGTTTTAAGGCTTTTTAATTACTTCCCAAGAATTATATTTTGAAATATTATGTTTTAATATATTCTTGTTTTCTAAATACTTTAAATGAGCCAAAGTTTCCTGGAAAGCAAGTCTCAAATTCAAAGCATCTAATTTTCTTGGGAATAGTAAATTAGTTATTTCCCATCCTGTCAGTTTTTTGTTTTCTAGCAAATTTACTATTTTCTGAGATCTTCTTTCATGATGAAGAATCATTTGTTGTATTCTTTTATGAGGTTCTTGAATAATTTTTCCATGGCCTGGAGCAATTGTTTCATGCTCTATATTTTCTATTTTCTTTAGAGAAATAATAAAATCATCTAATAAATTACTTTCACTATCTACAGTAGGTATAAAAGGTGTGATTCTAGGTAAGATATGGTCTCCGGAAAATATAACCTTGCTTTTTGTATCATGAATTGAAATTTCACTTTGGTCATGTCCTGGTGTAAATATAACTGATAATTCTCTTTTTAGATTTTTTATTTTTCCCTCATCAAGTAATACATCTGGTTTTTCAACTTTCCCAGCATAAGAAGGTGTAGAAACAGATTTTAAATCTGATAAAAATGATTTAGGAGCACCTTCTTTTTCTGAGTATGTAATTAGTTCTTTAAATCTAAAAGTCCAATCGTTATATTCTTTTAAAAAATCTATTGAATTTTTATACAGTGCAAATGGTATTCCTTGGTTTCGCAATGTAGGAGATAAACCAATATGATCCGTATGCATATGGGTACCAATTAGAAGTTTTATATCATTTAATTTAATTTTTTCTTCTTCTAGATGTTTTTTAAGTAAAGTAAAATACTTTTCGCCATAAACTCCGCAATCAATCATCACATAACCATCAGAATCCTCAATCAGATACACATTTACAAACCCAGGAGACTGCCAAGGAAGTTTAAGTGGAATATGAGTAATACCGTCAGTAAATTTAAAATTTTTCACATTAATTTGTTATTAACCAGATAGCGAAAGAAACAATTATGAGTAAACCTGTCAACAGTGAAGCAATAATTAGGTATCGTGTTTGCATAAATATATTGTATCTAATTATTGCTTTATCTTGAGTATGAAGAATTATTCTTTTCGATTAAAATTGATATTGAAAATAGCTGAGATCGCCTTCTAGGGAACCCCTAGATTTGGTGTAGCTATTATCTCAATTTGATAGCGATCCTATCTTGAAAGAGGTAATTTGAAAAAAATAACAATAATTGGTGGTGGCCCTGCAGGTTATGCTGCTGCTTTATATGCAAATAATTTTGAATTAGATGTAACACTTATAGAATCTGATATTTTAGGTGGGACTTGTTTAAATAGAGGATGTATCCCTGCAAAATATTGGCTACATGTTGCTGAACTTAATCATGAAATTAGCCATGCTCATGAATTTGGAATAGAAGTAAATGAAAAGAACATTAATTGGGCAAATACAACAAATAAACGAAATGAGATAGTTAATAAATTAGTTTCTGGTATAGGGACTCTATTAAAAAGTAAGAAAGTAAATGTAATTGAAGGCTGGGGACAAGTAGAGTCAAAAAATGTTGTTGTTGTAAAAAAAGAGAATGGAGAAGAAGAAAAAATAGCATCCGATTATATTTTATTAGCTACAGGTTCTCAACCTAGAAATTTAAGAAATTTAGAGTTTGATAATGATTTTATAATTAGTTCAGACACAGCACTGAATTGGGACAAGCCACCAAGTAGGGTCTGTATAGTTGGTGCTGGCGCTATTGGTTGTGAATTTGCAAGTTTACTTGTGGATCTTGGTTCAGAAGTTACTGTTGTTGAGCTTGAAGAAGAAATACTTCCTGGGCTAGACAAGAGAACTTCTGGAGAATTAAGAAAACAATTAACAAAAAGAGGAGTAAATTTTAAGCTTCAAACTTCAATAGAAAGCGTAAATGACAAAGAATTGGTTTTTTCAGATGGTGAAAAAGAAAATTACGAATCTGTATTAGTTGCTATTGGACGCAAGCCATTTACAGAAAGCGTTGGTTTAGAAAATGTTGGCATATCTATGGAAAATGGTTTTATTCCAGTAGATCTTGAAACAATGAAAACTTCTGTCGATAATATTTATGCGTTAGGTGATATTGTAAAAGACTCTCCACAGTTAGCACACGTTGCTTTTGCAGAAGCAATTTCAGCTGTTACTCATATTGCTACAGGGGAAAAGAGTCCAGTAAATTATTCTGCTATTCCTTATGTTGTCTACACAAATCCAGAGTTAGCGGAAGTAGGTACAAATTCTGATAAAGCAAAAGTAGAAGAATTGAATATTGAACAATCTCAGCATAGCTTTGTAGGAATAGGTAGAGCTATGATACAGAATCAAAATCAAGGCTTAGTTAAAATTTATGCAGAAGAAAATGGACCAATTGTTGGAGCAAGCGTATGTGGTCCTAATGCGGGTGAGCTAATTCATGAACTAATGTATATGGTTGGATGGGAAGCGCTTCCTAGTGAGGCAGCAGAATTTATCCATGCACACCCTACATTAAGTGAAGCTATAGGAGAGTCATTGATGTCTTTAAGCGGGAAAGGGTTACATTAATGGACATTGCAACAATTGTAAGAAAAGGTTATTCCAAGAGTTTAAATAAAGAAGAGCTTTGGGAAATATATAAGTCTATGAAAACACAACGACTTTTAGAAGAAAGACTATTAAAGCTTTATAAAGGTGGACAGCTTACGGGTGCCGTTTATCCAGGAATAGGTCAGGAAGCTTCAATGGCTGGTATTGCAGCAGGAATGGGAGATAATGATATATTTGGGGGCACACATAGAGATCTAGGTGTGCAAATGAAAAGAGGAGTTTCTTTAAATGAAATTGCTTTAAACTTTTTTGGCAAGAAACATGGCCCTTCTAAAGGAAGAGATGGGAATAGTCATTTTGGAGTTGTTGATAAAGGAACTCTAATGGTCGTATCTCCTTTACCTGACTCAGCCCCTGTAGCAGTTGGTTGGGCTTTAGCTTCACAACAATCTGACAGTGGAGTAGTTGCTGTTGCTAATTGCGGAGAAGGAGCAACAGCTACAGGAACATGGCATGAAAGTATTAATATGGCAGGTGTTCATAATTTACCTGTTGTCTTTACAGTACAAAATAATCAATTTGCTTATTCATCTCCAAACGAAGTTGAATTTGGAACACCTAATGTAGCAGATAGAGGGGCAGGTTATGGAATAGAATCTAAAATAATCGATGGTAATGATATCTATCAAGTAATCGATACAATGCATGATGCTTGTGAAAAAGCAAGGAACAATAAAGGTCCAAGCTTAATTGAGTTAGTTACATTTAGACATCATGGTCATGCAGGTCATGATCCTGCTGAGTATGTTGAGGATGAGGTTAGAGAGTTTTGGATTAAGAGAGATCCATTAGCCAGGTTTGAAAAAGCATTAATCGAAGAAGATTTATTTACAAAAAATGATTTTGAAAATTTATCAGATGATATAGAAAAAGAAATTAAAAATGCAATTGATTGGGCAAAAGAGCAAGATGATCCAGATCCCGAAGAAGAAGTTGAAGATATGTTTGCTACTCGAACTACACCAGTTTTTCAAAATGATGAAAAAAGTACTGAGACGATGAATTTTATTGAAGCGATAACTAATGGTTTAGATGAAGTCATGGATAAAGATAAAGATGTATTTATGATGGGTGAAGATATTGGGGTTTTTGAAGGAGCATTTAAAGCTACAAAAGGACTTTTTGAAAAGTATGGAACTTCAAGGGTTCTGGATACACCTATATCAGAAGGTGGTTTTATGGGTGCTGGAGTAGGTGCAGCTCTAGCTGGAAAAAAACCTATCATTGAATTACAATTTTTTGACTTTGTTTATCCAGCACTAGATCAAATTACCACTGAAGCAGCTAAATATTACTGGAAAGCAGGAAAAGCTGTTCCTATGGTAGTTAGAGGGCCAACTGGAGCAGGTACACGTTCTGGCCCCTTTCATTCAATTAGTCCAGAGTCATTGTTAGCACATCACCCAGGAATTAAGGTTGTAGCTCCTTCAAATCCTTATGATGCAAAAGGTTTATTAGTAGCTTCAATTTATGATCAAAACCCAGTTATGTATCTAGAACATAAAAAGTTGTATAGAAAACCAGATTTAAAAATGGATGTTCCTTTAGGTTTATATGAAGTAGAGCTAGGAAAAGGTAAAGTTGTTAAATCTGGAGATGATATAACAGTGGTTGCCTGGTCAGGTATGGTATCAGGCGCTTTAGAAGCAGCTGAAAAACTAAAAAATGATAATATATCAGTTGAAGTAATTGACTTAAGGACAATTTTTCCATTAGATGAAGAAATTATTTTAAAATCTATAGAGAAAACTTCAAACTTGGTCATTTTACAGGAAGATGTTCCATTTTCTTCTATCGCTTCTGAGATTTCTTCAGTAGTAGCTGAAAAAGGGTTTTGGAATTTAGATAATCCAATATTAAAAGTTACCCCTCCAAACACTCATATACCTTTTGCACCAGTATTGGAAGATGCTTTCATTCCTAGTGCAGAAAATTTAATAAAAGCTATTAAAGAATTACAATAAAAAAATGAGCAAAATTATTACAATGCCACAACTTGGAGAGACAGTTACAGAAGGTACAGTGTTAACTTGGCTAGTAAAAGAAGGGGATGTGGTGAATGAAGATGATCCTATTTTGGAGATTTCAACAGATAAAGTAGATACAGAAGTTC
>CAZKFE010000023.1:0-11979 GCA_964551955.1 uncultured Candidatus Actinomarina sp.
CATAATGCAGTTTTGGTTTTCAGAAAAAATTAATTAATCTTCTAGCATCGTTCCGCCAATGGCATGAGCTCCGCCATCAGCATGAATAACTTCTCCCGTTACTGCTTCAGATAAATCAGATAGTAGGAAATTAACAACTTTAGCAACAGGTTCTGCATTTTTTGTGTCCCAACCAAGTGGGGCTTTTTTATCCCACTCGCCTTCCATAGAAGTAAATCCAGGAATATTTTTTGCTGCTGTTGTCGCTAGTGGGCCTGAAGCTACCGCATTTACTCTTATTCCATCTTTTCCAAGATAATACGCTAGGTACCTAACTATAGATTGCAATCCAGATTTAGCTACGCCTTGCCAATCGTATCCAGGCCAGGCTTGAGAATTGTCAAAGTCTAAAGCAACAATTGAAGATGGGTTATTCATGATTGGTTGAAAACCTTTAGCTAAAGTTTTCAGAGAAAAAGCTGATACTTCAAATGAAGCGACTGCATCATCTAATTCTGTATTCATAAAATTTCCTCCCATAGCTTCGGTAGGAGAAAATGCTATCGCATGAAGTACACCGTCTATTGAACCATGGCTATCTTTAACTTCTTTAACTGCTACTTCTACTTGTTTAGGATCTTGAATATCCATTTCGTAAACTTTTATATCTTCTGAGAGTCGTTTTACAGCACGTTCAGTGATTCTCAGACCTTTACCAAAACCAGTTGCTATAACTTCTGCTCCATTTTCAATTGCTATTTTTGCAGACACATAAGCAATGCTTTTATCAGTTAAAATTCCTGTAATTAATAGCTTCTTACCTTTTAAAATCATAATTTAATCCTACTAACTATGACTATAAATTAAGTTATTAAGTATCAATTAAAATTAATTAATTGTCCTCATTTAAAGAATCTACCAACCTTTTTTGTAGTTCTTTTACTAATTCAACTAAAGAAGCCTTTTTATGAATATCTCTCATGTAATCTACAACTGGAGTTGCATGTAAAATATTGCTTACTTCCTTCAACCTATTCAACGATCCTAACTCTTCTGCAATACTTTCAAGTTCAGATACTAACTCTTTTATAACATCAATAATTGGTTTTGTACTTCCATCCGTTCCTGTAATAAATTCTGCATTCAATCCTTCTTTAATAGCAGCCCATCTATTTCGTTCAATTAACCAGTTAGGATCTGGTTCCTTTAAGGAGCCTTCCTCCCAGTCTCTGCCAATTTTTATTGCAAGTGCCTGGACTAAAGTTGCAACACTTATAGTTTCAACTAAGGAAGGCATTGAATCAGCAATGCGAGTTTCTACTGTTCCATATTCTGGATGAATTCTTACATCTTTCCAAACTTGTCTGTATCCAACATCTGGTTTTATTACCCCAGCTTTTACAAGTGTCTGAAGAGACTGTTCATATTCTGCCCATTCATAATATGGCTCTGGTAATCCAGTATTGGGTAAGCCTTGGAATACACTTAATCTTGCACAGTATAATTCTGTATCTCTGCCTCTCCAAAAAGGTGACGAAGCACTTAAAGCTAAAACTAATGGCAAATATTTCCTTATTTCATCATGTACTGCAATTGCTTTCTCCTTAGAGTCCATTCCTACATGAACATGCATTCCGAAAGTTAAAAGCCTTCTGACAGCCCAGCCATATTTATCTGCAAATTCTTGATAACGTGGATTTACATCAGTAATAACTTGATCTTCATACATCGCAAAAGGGTGTGCACCTGTAGAAATTAAAGCTGCATTATTTTCACTAGCAATTTCTAATACTTTATTTAATATTGAAGCCATCTCTTTATATGTATCATTTGTGTTCATCAATGGGGAACTTGTAACTTCAACGGTCGAAAGATAAAGTTCATGCTTTACTCGTTCATCGTTGTCGTATGTGTTAATAATTCCTTCAGCAATATTTACTAGATTTCCTGAGTCTTTATCTACTAATTGCGCCTCTATTTCTATGCCAACCGTTGGCTTCTCTGAGGGATTAAATACTATTTCTTCCATATTTAATCTAAATAGTAGTAAATTCTTTTAGACGATTAGTTGTGAATTTAATTTATTTGATCTCGGATTGAGCAGAAGCAAGTCTTGCTGCAGGAATTCTATAAGGAGAGCAAGAAATATAGTCAATATCTAAAGTACTTAAGAAATATATTGAATTTGGATCACCTGCATGTTCACCACAAACTCCAACTTTTAGGGACTTATTTGCTTTTTTTCCAGCCTTAGAAGACATCTCTACAAGACGTCCTACAGTATCAGGATCTATCGAGACGAAAGGATCTATGTTGAAAATCTGTTTTTCAACATATTCGCCTAAAAACTTTGAAGCATCATCCCTGGATAGGCCTAAGGTTGTTTGAGTTAAGTCATTTGTTCCAAAAGAAAAGAAGTCAGCATTCTTTGCAATCTCTGTAGAACTAAGTACAGCACTTGGTAATTCAATCATTGTTCCTATGGTGCATTTAAATTCATAATTTAATTTCTTTTCAATCTTTTTAATCTTCTTTTTCAAGATACTTTTCATCTGAGTTAACTCACTTGCATTCATGACCAAAGGTATCATGATTTCTGGTGTTACTTCTAATTTTTCATTCTTATAGATTAAATGTGCAGCTCTTAATATTGCTTCCACCTGCATTTCATAAATTTCTGGATAACTTAAACCAAGTCTTACTCCTCTATGTCCTAACATTGGATTGCTCTCAGAAAGCTTTATCAGAATCTCACTAACATGTCCGGGTGATACACCTATCTCATTTGCAAGTTGAGAAATTTCTAAATCGCTCTTTGGAAGAAATTCATGCATTGGAGGATCTAGTAGTCGCACTGTTATTGGTTTTCCTTTTAAGAGTTTAAATAAAGACTCAAAATCAGATATCTGATATTTTATCAGTTTTTTAAGAGCTCTCTTTCTTCCTTGTTTACTGTCAGACATAATCATCTCTCTCATCGGAAGAATTCTCTCACCTTCGAAAAACATATGCTCAGTTCTACATAAACCAATTCCTTCTGCCCCAAATTCAAGGGCTTTGGATGTGTCAACAATTGTTTCTGCGTTTGCTCTAATTTCAAGTTTTTTATGTTCATTACACCAATCCATGAGTGAGTTAAATTCGTCAGATAACTCAGCTGCTTCTAGTTCTAACTCTCCAATATAGATTTCACCTGCTGAGCCATCTATAGATATTAAATCTCCTTCTTCTAGTGTTTTTTCTTTACTTGAAATATTTTTCTTTTCATAATCAATAACTAGATTTTCTGCGCCAACAATGCAAGGCTTACCCATCCCTCTTGCTACCACTGCTGCGTGACTTGTCATACCCCCTTTTGTTGTCAATATTGCAACAGATGAAAACATGCCGTGGATGTCTTCAGGACTTGTTTCATCTCTAACTAAAATTACATTTCTTCCTTTGCTGGCTTCTTCCTCAGCTTTATCTGCATCAAATACTATCTCTCCATAAGCAGCACCCGGTGAAGCATTTAATCCTTTTTCAAATAACTGTTTATCTTGAGATTGACAAAACTGTGGATGCAAAATACTAGTTATGCTATCTGCATCAACCATATTAATTGCTTCTTTTTTACTTATTATTCCCTCATTGTGCATATCAACAGCGATTTTTACACTGGCTTGTGCTGTTCGTTTTGCTGCTCTAGTTTGTAATAAATAAAGATTTTTGTTTTCTATAGTAAATTCAATGTCTTGTACTTCCTTAAAATGTTTTTCTAATTTATTTGCTATTTCTTTAATTTGTTGATGTAATTTAGGATGCTCTTCCGCTAAGGAGGGTTCTTTATTTTTTTCATGTTTTGTTATGGGAAATGGTGTCCTTAAACCAGCTACAACATCTTCTCCCTGTGCATTCATTAAATATTCACCATATAATTCATTTTTACCTGTTGAAGGAAACCTAGTAAAAACAACACCCGTGCCAGAGTTTTCATTGAGATTACCAAAGACCATTGTCTGAACTGTTGCTCCTGTGCCCCAGTTTTCAGGTATATTATTAATCTTTCTGTACGTTATAGCTCTTTTATTATTCCAACTATTAAAAACTGCTTTTACTGATCCTATTAATTGTTCCTTAGGGTCTTGTGGAAAAGGTGATTCTGAAAAGCGTTCAACAGTATTCTTATAAGCATCAATTATCCATCGAAAATGGTCAATATTAAATTTCGAATCAGAATCAATACCTTGAATCCTTCTTTTATTATCAAGTATTGCCTCAAACCTTTTGTGGTCTATCCCTAAAACAACATTTCCATACATTTGAATCAGTCTTCTGTAGGAATCAAGTGCAAACCTTTCATCATCAAATATCTTCGAAAGTTGTTTAACGTTATCATCATTTAAGCCAATGTTTAATATAGAATCCATCATTCCAGGCATTGAAATTTGCCCACCTGATCTGACTGATAAGAGTAAAGGGTTATCTGAATACCCAAATTCTTTTCCCGAGTAGTCTTCAAGCTTGGCTATAGAAGAATTTAATTCCTTCTCAAAATTTTCAGGAAATGTATTGTTCTCAATAAAGTAATTACATACTTCTGTTGTAATAGTAAAGCCCGGTGGTACATTAATACCCAAGCTACTCATCTCAGCTAAATTTGCACCCTTTCCTCCAAGGAGATTCGCCATAGTTTTATCTCCTTCTGTTTTTTGCTTGGAAAATTGATAGATTAATTTACTACTCATAATTCTTAATAGTTCTATTCTAGGAGGATGAGTAACAATGTGAACAATGTTCTTGTTGTCGGAACTGGAACAATCGGAGAACCTCTGATCGGTCTTCTTGCACAGCATCAAAAATCTTTAGGAATCGACAATGTTTACTTTTTTAAGAGAACTCCTCTCTCTGATGAAAAGGGGAAAGTCGAGGCTCTAATTAGAAAAGGTGGAAAATTAGTTTCTACAAAAGAAGTTCTTGGTGATTTTAATAACCTTGGTTTTGAAGCAGAAGATGTTGAAAAAGCTTATGAAAAATGTCAAGTAATTATTGACTGTACACCAAGTGGAAATAAGAACTGGGAAAAAATTTACTCAAAACTTGATTCAGATAAAAGGTTTATGGCTCAAGGATCAGAGCATGGATTTGGGCCATTTTTTGCATGGGGTATTAATAATGAGATTCTAAATGCTAAAAATAATAGATATTTAATAGCTTCATGTAATACACACAACATGGCATCTATTGTTAAAAGTTTTTCGCTAGACGCAGGTCGTGATTTAGAAGAAGGAAGGTTTGTATGTTTGAGAAGAGCAAATGATGTATCTCAAAATGATTCTTTTTCTCCTTCACCTACAATTACTAAACATGACAATCAAGACTTTGGGACACACCATGCAAGGGATGTTTTTGAGCTTTTTAAACAAGAAGGTAAAGAGCTAAATCTTTTCTCATCTGCAATAAAACTACCAACTCAATATATGCACACACTCTGGTTTAACTTAACATTTAAAGAGTCTTTGGAGCTAAATACTGTTTTATCTGAATTAGAAGATAATGATTTTTTAATGACAACAGAAAAAATGTCTTCAAATAAAGTCTTTTCGTTTGGGAGAGATCATGGATACCATGGAAGACTTTTATCCCATGGAATTATTGCAGTTCATTCTTTACATGTAAAAGAGAATAATCTAACTGGTTATTGCTTTACACCTCAAGATGGAAATGCTCTTTTGTCTTCTATTGCTGCTTCAGTAAATTATTTCTATAAAGATAGCTGGAGAGAGAAAATGGAAGTTTTCAATCAGTATCTTTTTAAACAAATATAAATGAACATCGCTGTCTACAGTGACAAATTTTCAGGAACGCTCTCTGCTTCTGAAGTTTTAGAAACTATAAAAGATCTCTTTGATAGTAATTCAATTGAAGCTAAATATTATCCAGTAACGGATGGGGGTGAAAACTCAACAAAGATTTTTAAGGAACACGGAATAAATGTTAAAGAAACTTTAAAACTTAAAGATCTTATGGGAGCAGAAAAAAATATTGAACTTCTTAATGTTGGTGGAGATATTTTTTTTGAATCTTCATTATTAATTGGAATAAATAATACAAATATTGATACAAAAGAATTAAATACTTCTTGCCTTTCAGAAATTATTTCTATACCAGATGTTATAGGATTGGGAGGTTCCAGAACAAATGATGGAGGCCTTGGACTTTTAAGTAAGATGGGGATAAATTTTTATGCTAATAAAAAATTAATTCAAGACCCTACTCCAAATAATTTTGAACAAATAACAAATGTTGAAATTGGAGAAGATTTTCAAAAATTAAATAAAAAAGTGTTGATTGATACCTTTGCCCCATTGTTAGGAGATAGATCAGCTATAGAGGTTTTTGGACCGCAAAAAGGATTGGATCATGAAAGTATAAATAAAATTACTTTCCAAATTGAAAGAATAATTACACTTATATCTAAGAATTTTAATCTAAAACCTGACCCAACAAAAGCAGGGACAGGAGCAGCTGGCGGTCTTGGTTTTGCTCTCTCAGAAGTACTAGGATGCGAGTTGATATCAGGAGCTGAATATTTTTTTGAAAAATCTGGCCTTGAACAAAAAATAAATACTTTCGATATCTCAATACTTTGTGAAGGAAAGTTTGATAACTCTTCAATGGAAGGAAAGATTTTAGGTCAAATATTAAAGAAAAATAAAGGTAAGTCTTATTTTCTTGGTGGGATATATGAATATGAAGATCGAAGAATATTTGAAAACATCTTTGAATGTGGAGATGCAGGTTTAAAAGATCCAAAAAAAGAATTGATATCAGCAGCTAAAAAATTAGTAAATCAAATTACAATATAATCTATGAGCATTACATCCCCTTGTATAAGTGTCTGTGTAACTGATCCAACTAGTGACTTATGTTATGGGTGTGCAAGAACAACTAGCGAGATAAAAAAATGGTCTTCATTTTCTGATGAAGAAAAATTGGCAAATATAAAAAAACAAAGAAGCAGGATGGATGGATGGCAGTTAGAATCATTTGATAAAGCATACAAACAAAAAGTTGAGACAGGATTAAGCCCTATAAAAGAACAGAAGCTTCAAGATGAATAGTGACTTAGAATTTATAAATATCGAAATTGATTCTGGTGTTTGTACTGTAAATATGAATCGACTTGAAAAGAAAAATGCAATCAATCCACAGTTTGCCTTAGAACTTTGCAGTGCTTGGGATCTTATAGACAATGATGATGAGATTAGAGTTGCTATATTAAAAAGTGCAGACTCAAACGTTTTCTCTGCTGGGGCTGATTTAAAAGAACTCATTCCTTTATTGAAAGGTGAAATTAAACCAAGTAATGAATATGAGAAAAAACTACTAAGTGGTGATTTTCTTTTAAAAACTTGGAGAAAAGATAAGGTAAGAGCTAAGCCTTTAATAGGTGTAGCTAGCGGATATTGTCTTGCAGGCGGCTTTGAACTCTTACTTTGTTGTGATTTTAGATTGGTTGAAGAGAACACTGTTGTAGGTTTTCCTGAAACTGGTATAGGGTTGCTCCCTATAGCTGGAGGGGTTTCTAGGATTGGTCATGAGGTACCTCGACCAAAAGCATTGGAAATATTGTTTAATTCAGTCAATATAAATGTACAGGAATTAAAAAATCTTGGAGTTATAAATGATGTTTTTAAAGCAGATGAAATGGAAGATGCTCTTCACAAGTATATTAAAAAAATAATAAGTAGTACTCCAGAGAGTGTAGAAGTATTAATGAAAAATATTGATAAGGTTCGAAGTCTAAATATGCCTGAAAGTTTTTTGCTTGAAGAAGAAATGGGTAAAGAGTTGTTTTAAATTGAAAAAACACTTAATTTTATTATTGATTATATTTATATCTTGTGGTTCTCCTGAATCTCTTGAAGAGGAAATTGTTCCACTTGAAGAGGAAATTGTTCCACTTGAAGAGGAGGATAACAACAAACCTGACTCTTCGTCTGAAGATCAACAAGAAGCCAGTTCAGAACCCAATCTATTTATTGGTGAAATAATTCAAGATAACACTTTTATTGATTTTCATAGATACATCGATGTAGGTGGTTTAAGAATTTTTGCTCTTTCAGATGTTTCTGGAGAATTTATCCTTGAAGTTGCTGAAGTATACACACTTATGTTTGGAGAAAATGAATATATTGATTCAAACTTACGAAATAGATATATAGAAACTACTGAGAAAGAATTTGTTTTCCAAAGAATTGGTTATATAGGACCAGAAAATTACAATCTGGATTCACTATATCCTGATGTAGATTGTTGTCCTGGTAAAAATTATGAAGATAATCATACAGATTATATTTGGGAGTATCCTAATGTCCCAGCAAATGATCAGACAGGTGAAGTAATCGAACATTTACTACACACAATAACTGGAGTTGGTTTTGCTAAAGAGTTTAGTGAGTGGAATTGGGACGATACAAATTCAAAAATTCATTTAGCTATGGATGAAGCTGTTGAGAAAAATATTTATGATATTTCTGATTATGAAGAAATCCTTAGTAGCGGAGATGTTGAAGCATTTAATAGAATCACTGTTCAAGAATTTTCATTTTGGGTAGTCGTAACTGCTTGGGGATACGGTGATATATTTGATTTACCACATGGAGAATTTATGATAAGTACAGTTGAGGAACTTAAAGAAAGTCTTCCTTTAGCCTATGAATTATATAAAGATACTGTTGAAAAGATTCTTACTCCCCCTGATAAAAACTATTTAAGAGAGCTGTTTAAATAAATTATATTTAAAATAGTAGGAATCTAAATAGTTAAACTAGTGGCTTTAATTTTGCTGTAAAATGTCTTAGAAGCTTAGATTGTTCAGTAATTTCAAAACCCTTTAACTTATCTTTATTTTCAACAAGTTTTTCTAATACTTCTGCAACATAATCAAAATGACTTTGTGTATACGTTCTCCTTGGTGCAGCAAGTCTTACTAACTCATGAGTTGCAGGTTTATCAATCTCTCCGTTTTCCCCTGCAACACCAAAAGCAAAGGTTCCTAATTCAGCACACCTAATTCCACCAAGCAAATACAACTCACAAACAATTGCTTGTCCTGGATATTGATGTGGTGGTATGTCCGGTAAAAATGTTTTTGCATCTATATATAAAGCATGTCCTCCAGCTGGTTGAACTATTGGTAAACCATAACTTAAAGCCTTCTCTCCTAAATAAGCAATTGACCTTGTTCTATACTGTAAATAGTTTTCATCAGTAATTTCTTGTAGCCCTTGAGCTAAAGCATCTAAGTCTCTACCTGCTAGCCCCCCATATGTAGGAAATCCTTCAGTTAAAATCAACATATTCTTAGCATCCTCTGCCATTTGATCATCATTAAGAGCTAAAAGACCCCCAATGTTCCCAAAACCATCTTTCTTCAAGCTTATTGAACAACCATCTGCAAGATTAAATGCTTCTTTAGCAATCTCTCTTACATTTTTTCCTTTATAGCTTTCTTCTCTTTGTGAAACAAACCATGCATTCTCAGCAAATCTACATGCATCTAATAAAAACATCTTGTTATATTTTTTACATAGTTCTTTTACGCCTTTTAAATTTTCCATCGAAACAGGTTGTCCTCCACCTGTATTGTTAGTTATCGTCATCAACACAAAGGGAACCTTTGCAGCATCTTTACCTTTTAATAGTTCTTCTAACTTCTCTAAATCAATATTGCCTTTAAATTCAGATGGATCTAATAAACTAAGTCCCTCTTCACACAATAAGTCAACCGGTTCAGCTTCAGCAAATTCAAAATTAGCTCTTGTAGTATCAAAATGACTATTGCTTGGAATAATATCTCCCTTTTTAACTGATATAGAAGCTAGTATTCTTTCGCTAGCTCTTCCTTGGTGTGTCGGAATAATGTGTTTATATCCAGTTAAATCTCTAACAACCTCTTCAAATCTTTGCCATGATTTTGAGCCTGCATAAGCCTCATCTCCTCTCATTAAGGAAGCCCATTGCTCAGATGACATTGAACCGGTGCCTGAGTCTGTTAATAAATCAATTGTTACCTCTTGTGACTTAAGTCCAAAAACATTCCAATGTTCTCTTTCAAGGTATTCTTTACGTTCTTCATACGTAGTAATGGGTAGAGATTCTACAGATTTTATTTTGAATGGCTCAATTATTGTTTCAAAGTCCATACTGGGATTCTAACTTATTATTTTAATGATATCATTATGTTTATGGCTGAACTTCATGAAACAGTTAAAGAAATTTATAATTCAAATTTAGATCAACTCGAAGCCTTTGAATGTAAAGATGAATTTTCAGACACACAAAGTTTCTGTGATCATTATGGATATAAAATTGAAGATTCTTGTAATGCGATCTTAATTAAGTCAAAAAAACCAGAAGAATTCTATTCATTATTCTGTGTGTTGGGATCGAATAGATTGGATGTCAATCACAAAGCAAAATCAATCATGAGAGCAAGGAAAGTTAGCTTTGCATCAAAAGAAGAGGCAGAAGAAATTACAAATCAGATTTATGGTGGCATCAGCCCTTTAGGGCTAGTTCCAGAAATAAAAATTTATATTGATAAACAAGTTTTGGAAAGAGAAAAAATTTTTATTGGAGCTGGAAATAGAGTCTCGAAGTTTTTTTTAACACCTGAGTCATTAGTAGAACTAACTAAAGGAAAAGTAGAAGATTTAACTTAGTCCACCCCTACACAAGCTAGAAGCCTGAGGGGATAAGGCTTTTCCCCCAATCCCTGGAAATCGACCAGCTTGTAAATAATACTTTAAAAATGTTCTCACATTCTGAAAATCATCTTGAGTGATTTCTTGAGGTTTCGTCAAAATACTCAAAGGCTCTGGGAGATTCTTATATAAAAATGATTGTTGTTGGCTATCTAAATTTGAAACATATTCTGAAAGGAGCGAGATAGTAACATCGTAATCTTCAATAACTGCGATACAGTTTTCATATTCATTTACTGTCAAAGGACTAACATCTACATCATAATTTTTTCTATATTGGAAAAATAAAACTATAACTATAAAAATTAGTATTGTATAAAGCATTACTTTAATGGGAAAGAGTAGAACTTTTTTAATTGGCCATAAAATGGCTTTGAATAACTTCATAAAATTAATTTAAAGCAATTACTAAACATTGACAGGCCCCGCCAGATTTTAAAAACTCTGAAACATCTGCAACAACTACGTTTGCACCTAAATCTGAAATTGTATTGCTGACCTCAATGCCTTCGGAAGGTAGAATAACTGTATCTTGAACAACTACTGCATTACATGCTAATTTATTAGCATCGTCTTCAGTAACTGGTATCAGATTAAAGAATTGAGAGAATTCAGATAATGTCTCATCTTTAAAAGCCTTTGGATAAAATATTGCATCATTATTTTCAGTTGGAAGTTTTTGAAAACAAGTATCTAAATGATAAAACTTTTCATTAACCAACTCTACAATCACAGGAGTTAAGCCAAACTCTTGTGCGATATAAAGTAAAGCTTCTTTATCACTTCTTATGCCATATGCTCCAACAAGATATTCTCCATAAACAAAAGCATCCCCTCTACCTTCAAATTTGTATTCAGAAGGAATGCGACCTACGTTATAACCGTTTTCTCTAAACCAATTAGCAAAGACCTCTTCCTCTCCCCGTCTTTCCTCATATTTAAAATTAGCTATTAATACATCTTTTCCTCTAATAATTCCTGAATTAGCAGTAAATACAAGGTCAGGATAGTTTTCATCTCCAGGAACAACCTCGACTGTAGCTCCTGCAGTCTCAATACTATGTTTTAAATTATTCCATTGCTTTTTTGCTAGATCTAAGTCCACCTCAATACCAGCAACCATCCACGGGTTAATTGAATACTCCACTTTAAAATGTTCTGGTGAGCTCATTAAAACTGAATGCTTTGTCATAATTCATAGTTTACAATTTTCTCTATTAAATGTATATTTTTTATACATGAACAATTA
>CAZKFE010000024.1:0-11726 GCA_964551955.1 uncultured Candidatus Actinomarina sp.
TCTTTTATTATTTGAGTATTTTGTTTATTCGAATGTTACTGTATTATTTTATTATTAATCTAGTTATCAAAGGTTGTTGTGGAAAATATTACTTGTAAAGCCTGCCAGGCTGTAGTTGACAAAAAATTAGAATTTTGCTCAAGCTGTGGAGAATGGCTTGGTTTGAAAATGGAAGACCTGAAGACATCTAAAAAAAATATAGACGAAGATAGGTTTCAAAAAAGAACTCGCATACCTCAAATTAGATGTTCAAATTGTGGAAATAATAACCCTCCTTCTGTTAAAAACTGTAGAGATTGTAGTATTCCACTTGTTAAGCCACTATCTAGTTATGGTGCTACGGAACTTCCAACTAGAAAAGAAGTTCCCGGTATAAGGGCTGTTTTTTTTCTTGCTCTAATTATTCCATTAATTGCAGCAGCTAGTTACTTTTACAATACAAGAGTTGCTGAAGAGGTAATTGAAGAAATAGAAATTATTGAACAAGTTGCTGTTACGACAACATCAACAACCATTCAAAGTATGCTTAAATTACAAAAACCAATATCCTGCACAGCTTCAAGTACATATGAATCTGGCAACTCAGGTGACTTCTCATGTGAGAATCTTTATGATAATGAATATACAATGTGGCAAGACAACTCACAGAGTTGTAATGATGGATGGTTAGAATTTAATTTTGCTAATAATATATATATAGAATTTATTGTTATTCAAAATTCTGAAAAAACTAGTTCATTTAAGAGGAACTATAAATTGAGAGATGTATTAATTACAACTAATGATCCGGATCTACAAATACAAAAAGAACTTGAAAATGACAACTATGAGCAATGGGTAGACGTAAATGCTACCACTTCTTACTTGAGACTAGATTTTCTAAGTGCTTATCCTGGTGAAGAATTAAATGGGCAAAACTCTTTTGAAGAATGTGCTTTACAAGAAATTAGATTTTTTGGTAAGGATAGTAGTTAATAAGCTTATCTTTTTTTGTTAAAAATATTTAACGATTTTTAATAGTAAACAAAATTATTGTATTATGAACTGTATAAAGAAATTTTTCTGATATTTTTAAAGAATTCTATGTCTCAGTATCAACAAAGTCAATTTGAGGCTCATTTGGTGCTTCTACAGCTTCAAACTCTAAAAGGCCCTCGTCTTTATTTAAAGAAATAATAATTGTAGATCCTGCTTTATATTTTCCTTGAAGTAATTCTTCTGAAAGTGGGTCCTCAAGAAGTCTCTGGATAGATCTTCTTAATGGTCTAGCCCCAAATTCTTTATTGTATCCCTCAGTTGCTAAGTATTCTTTTGCTTCATCAGATAAAACAATTTCTAAATCTGAATTCTTTAGCTGTTTATGAACTCTTTCTAGCATTAAATCAACTATCTCTTTTACTTCATCAAGTGAAAGCTCGTGGAATACAATTGTTTCATCAATTCTATTTAAAAACTCAGGTTTAAAGTATCTCTTGAGCTCTTCATTAACTTTTGATTTCATTTTTTCATATGTCCCGTCTTCATCTAAATTGCTGAAACCTATACTCTTTGTTAAGTCTTTTGTTCCAAGGTTAGAAGTCATAATTATTACAGTATTCTTAAAATCTACTGTTCTCCCCTGGGCGTCTGTTAATCTTCCATCTTCAAGAATTTGAAGCAATGTATTGAATACATCAGGATGTGCTTTCTCTACCTCATCTAATAAAACAACACTGAAAGGTTTTCTACGAACCGCTTCGGTTAATTGGCCTCCTTCATCGTAGCCAACATATCCTGGAGGAGAACCTATAAGCCTACTCACCGTATGTTTCTCCATGTATTCTGACATATCAATTTGAATCAAGGAATCTTCATCGCCAAATAAAAATTCTGCTAAAGCTTTTGCAGTTTCTGTTTTCCCAACACCTGAAGGACCTAAGAAAATAAATGAGCCTGAAGGCCTTTTTGGGTCTTTTAAACCGGACCTTGTTCTTCTTATAGCTTTTGATACAGCTGAAATTGCTTCCTCTTGTCCAATAATTCTTTTATGAAGTTCTTTCTCCATTTCAAGTAATCTTGCAGTTTCTTCTTGAGTTAATCTATGTACAGGAATTCCAGTCCATTGAGCAAGTACTTCAGCAATTTCTTCTTCATCAATAACCATATCAACATCTGAAGAATTAACCTCTTCTAATGAATCTACTTCATCTAAAACTAACTTTTCTTGATCTCTTATTTGCGCTGCTTTCTCATAAAGCTGAGACTGGACTGCATCTATTTTTTGTTCTCTTAAATTTTTTAACTTTTCAGCAATATCTTTTTTTTCACCATCAAGAGGCTTCTTGTAAACCCTCATTCTACTTCCTGCTTCGTCTATTAAATCAATGGCTTTATCTGGTAAAAATCTATCAGAAATGTAGCGATCTGCCATATTTACTGCTGAAACAATAGCTTGCTCGGTAAACCTAACTCCATGATGAACTTCATAGCGATCTTTTAATCCATCAAGTATTTCTATAGCGTCTGACAAGTTTGGTTCATCTACTTGGACTGACTGGAATCTTCTTTCTAGTGCTGCATCTTTTTCAAAATGCTTTCTAAACTCTTCTAATGTTGTTGCGCCAACGGTCTGTAGCTCTCCCCTTGCAAGCATTGGCTTAAGAATAGAAGCAGCATCAATTGCTCCTTCTGCAGCACCTGCACCAACTAAAGTATGAATTTCATCTATGAATAAAACTATGTCTCCTCTTGTTTTTATTTCTTTAAGTACTTTTTTTAACCTTTCTTCAAAATCACCCCTATATCTTGATCCAGCTACTAAAGCTGATAGGTCTAGGGTATATATCTGTTTTCCTTGAAGTGTTGATGGAATGTCCCCTGAAACAATCTTTTGTGCTAAGCCTTCTACTATTGCAGTTTTCCCAACACCTGGTTCGCCTATCAATACCGGGTTATTTTTTGTTCTTCTTGATAAAATTTGCATCACTCTTTCAATTTCTGTTGTTCTTCCAATAACTGGATCTAATTTTCCTTCTTTAGCCATTCTTGTTAGATTTCGACCAAATTGATCAAGTATTGCTGATCCCGTCCCTGAGCCCGGCCTTTCTCTTCCTCCTGTTGAAGCTGTTTGTGGTTTTTTCCCTTCATCTGAATTAGAAATCAACTTAATTACTGTTTGTCTAACTTGAGAAAGCTCTGCACCTAATTTCTTTAAAACTTGTGCTGCAACACCTTCTCCCTCTCTTATTAAACCTAATAAGATGTGCTCTGTACCAATGTAATTGTGTCCTAATTGAAGAGCTTCTCTAAGTGATAACTCTAAAACTTTTTTTGCTCTTGGAGTAAATGGAATATGTCCACTTGGAGATTGCTGACCTTCTCCTATAATTTCAACGACTTCAGATCTGACGCTATCAATGTTAATATTTAATTCTTCTAAAGCTTTTGCAGCATGCCCTTCTCCTTCTTGGATTAAACCAAGTAATATATGCTCAGTTCCTATATAGTTGTGGTTTAAACGCCTTGCCTCTTCTTGTGCAAGAACCACAACTCTTCGAGCCCTATCAGTAAACCTCTCAAACATATAACTATATTAATAAGACTTTGTTTATACATCTAAATCAAAATTTCAACTATTTATATAACTCACTTATTCTTAGGTCTATGGACTCAAATAATCTGAAAAAAATTATACCGATAGATCAAATATGGGTTAATTTAGATAATTTTGAAAAACGACTTTATGAAATCAGTAGCTCGAAAGATTCTTATTTAAACAATATTTCTCAGTATTTAATAAAGGCTGGAGGTAAAAGATTCAGGCCTATCTGCACTTTATTGGCAGGAGAGCTAGGTAATGGCAACTCTGAAAAAATAATAGACGCAGCTGTTGCTGTTGAATTAATTCATTTAGGTAGCCTTTATCATGACGACGTAATTGATGAGGCCGAAACAAGAAGGGGGGTTTTAAGCGCTAATTTAAAATGGAATACAACATTATCTATACTCGCAGGAGATTATTTATTGGCAAGATCCTCCGAACTTGCGTCTGAATCTCTAGGCCTTGAGTCAGTAAAATTATTAGCGACTACTTATGCTGAGCTTGTAGAAGGCCAAACAAAGGAGGTTCAGTATCAATATGACACAAATCATAGTACAGATGATTATATGAAAGTTATTGAAGGCAAGACAGCAAGCCTTATCAGAACCAGTGCAAGATTAGGTGCTATGGCTGGAGAATGTGACCTTAAGACAATTGATGCAATTAGTACATGGGCTTGGCATAATGGAATGATTTTTCAAATTACAGATGACATTTTGGACTTAAGTTCAGACACTCAAACTCTTGGCAAAGAGGCTGGTAAAGACATACTGGAAGGAACTTATACTTTACCTGTGCTTATTGCTTTATCAAATAATGAAGAAAAAATTAAACAAATATTAAACGGAATAAAAAATTCAAACATTAATTTGAGTGACGTAATTACAGAATTCAACAATGAAGAAATAATTGATGAAGCAAAAAAATATTTAGAATATCACTTTAATGAGAGCATGAAAAGTTTGTCAGACATTAAAGATGATGGTATCAAAGAAATCTTAATTAATATAAATGAATATCTTCTAAATAGAAGTAACTAATTTTCAGGTTTTAAATGTGGGAAAGCTGTCACTTCTCTTATTGATGGGTTGTTAGTTAAAATCATAACAAATCTATCAACTCCAAATCCTAATCCTCCAGTTGGTGGCAATCCGTACTGAAGAGCCTCTATATAATCTTGGTCTTCAACATGCGCCTCTTCATCCCCCTTAGCTTTTTTTTGCGCCTGTGTTATCAACCTGTTTTCTTGTTCTTCAGAATCAATCAACTCAGAAAATCCATTAGCTAGCTCACTTCCAAATGCAAATAATTCAAATCTTTCAGTTACTCCTGGTTTTTTCTTATTTTCTCTAGCAAATGGTGAGACTTCAACAGGGTAATCGGTAACAAAAGTAGGATTATTAATATCATCTTCAATATAGTTTTCAAAAAGCTCATAAACCAATAGCCCAATTGTCTCTGCTTCAGGCTTAGTATCTAGCTTTTTTTTCAAAGCAGTTTTTACTTTTTTTATATCTGAGTCATTCTTTATTTCAATTTTAAACTTTTTTGAAACTAGCTCATACATACTAACTCTTCTCCATGGTCCAGAAAAATTTGCTTCACTATCCATAAATTTTATTTTTTTCTCAATTCCCAATTCATCAAAAATGTGTGAACACATATTCTCTACCATATCCATTACGGTATTTACATCAACATAGGCCTCGTAACTTTCCATCATCGTGAATTCAGGTAAATGTGTTTGGTCCATGCCTTCATTTCTAAATACTTTGCCTAACTCAAATACTTTCTCAAAACCACCAACTATTAATCTTTTTAAATACAACTCTGGTGCTATCCTAAGATACATATCAAAATCTAAAGCATTGTGATGTGTTGTGAAAGGCTTTGCAATAGCACCACCTGCTTTAGGTTGTAAAACTGGAGTTTCTACTTCGATAAACCCTCTGCCTTCCATAAAATTCCTGATGAGATTTATTATTTTAGATCTTATTTCAATAGTTCTTTTTGAATCAGGATTAACAATAAAATCAAGATACCTTTGTCTGAATCTTGTTTCTTTATCTTTTAAACCATGCCATTTTTCTGGGAGTGTTCTTAATGATTTTGAAAGAATGGTGCTAGATTTTACCTTTATTGATAATTCACCTTTTTTAGTTTTCATTATTTCACCAAAGACACCTATTATGTCTCCTGAGTCATAATTTTCAAAAAGAGAAAGTTCTTTTTTTATCATATTACTTTTGTCAACTAACAGCTGTGTCTTTCCTGTATTGTCTAATAAATCAAAAAATGAAAGCTTCCCAAAAGATCTCCCCTGTAAAATTCTTCCTTTAATTAAGACATCTATTCCCGTATGCTCACCAGCCTCAATATCTCTATGTTTAAGAACTATATCTTTTATATCAACAGTTCCCTCAAAGCTTGTTGGGAAAGATTTGGAAGTTAATTCATTAAAAAAACTTATCTTTTGTTTTCTTAATTCGAAAATTTCCTTTTCTGATTTTGAAAAATTACTCACTTACATAGCCTAATTATTTAATTTATATATTTCTTCAAGTCCATCTAATGTTAAATCTTCTTCATATTTAGATTGTATATTCAGAAGTGGATGAATCACTTTACCTAAGCCACCTGTAATAAAAATTTTGGGTTTCAAACCAGATTCGAGAATTATTTTTTCTATCATAGAATCAATCATTGAAGTATGCCCTAATATAAGTCCGCTTTGTATTGCTTCATAAGTATTTTTTCCAACAACATTGTTTGGTGTTTCAAGCTCAACAGACTTAAGAGAAGAAGTCTTTGAATTAAGAGCATCTAAACTAATTTTTATACCTGGGGCAATAGCACCTCCTAAGTATTCTTTTTTTCCATTAACTAAATCGAAAGTTGTTGCAGTGCCTAAATCAATAATAATTACTGCAGACTGTGCTTTAATATATCCTCCTATAGAATTAGCAATCCTGTCTGGACCAAGTTCTTTCGGGTTGTCTATATTTACTTTTAAACCTGTTTTTACTCCAGGTCCAACCACTATTACTTCTTTTGAAATAAACTTACTTGTTGCTACCGCAACGCTATTTGTTATTTGAGGAACCACAGAACAAATTACCCCTCCTTCGATTATATTTTCTTCAGTTGGATTTATATCAATAATTGTTTTAAACATCATAAGTAACTCATCAGAAGTTATTGTTTTCCTAGTAGTAAATCGATAGCCTGTCCATTCATCAGAGTTGCCAACTCCTACAGTCGTCTCACTATTTCCAACATCAATAGCAATAATTTTTTTCATTTTTTTTCCAATCTGAATTCAATATTGTCTATCAATCTTATATTCTCTACATAGGCTGCAATAACAATTATATATATATCCGTTTTATCTGTAGGTTTGGAAAATGTCTCTAAATCTAGTATTTCTAAATAATCAATCTTTATGTCATGATTTGAATAAGTAGAATTAAATTTATCAAGAACCATTAAGTTTTTTGTTTTAGAAAAATCTATTTTTGTTGAGTTAAGTGTTTCATAAAGTAAAGATGCCTTTTTTTTACCAGCTTCGGTTAATAATTGATTCCTACTGCTTAACGCTAAACCTAAATTATCTCGTACTATTGAACCTTCAATTATTTTTATTTGATAATTTTTTTTATTTACCATTTCTTTGATTAAAAATAATTGTTGAGCATCTTTTTTCCCAAAAATTGCAACTTTTGGTTTGATCAGTCTAAACAATCTATTAACAACTGTTAGTACACCATCGAAATGCCCTGGACGAAAATTGCCTTCATATATTTTCCCTATGGAGCCAGAATCAATTCTATCAAACTCTCCTTCAGGATAAATGTAATTATTTTCTGGAATAAATAAATAATCAATATCTAATTTCTCTAAAATTCTAATATCTTCTTCAATTGTTTTAGGATAATTTTTAAAATCTTCTTGGTTGTTGAATTGCATTTCATTAACAAATATCGAAACCATCACTGAATGTCCAGATTCTTTGCCTTCTTTAATTAATGACAGATGGCCTTCGTGTAAGGCGCCCATAGTAGGAATTAAACATATCTCCATATTTAAAATATGTTCATTTATTTCTTTAATAATTTTCATATTTATCGTGCCCTAATTATTGGTGCCCGTAATTACTTATAATTTATAGTACCTATTTTAGATATTTTTTGATCATTTATTTTGTAATCTAATAAGTTAAACTCTTGAAATATTTCAGATAATGGCTCTATAACAAATTTTCTATTTTGCCAATCATAATGAGGAATTATTAATTCTTCGTCTTGTAATTCAATGTTATTAAAAAATATAATATCTACATCTATAAGCCTAGGTCCATATCTGAAGGTCTTCTCCCTTCCCATGATTTTTTCAATTTTTTTAATATCTTTTAATAGATCATATGGATTTTTTTGGTATTCAATTTCAACTATTAAATTAAAAAAGTTATCTTGATCTTCATAGATTCTTGCTGCTGAGTCGTATATGGAAGAAATTTTATTAATTTTGGAAATTTTAGATAGCTCATTTAAACATTTTTCGAGGTTTTCCAATCTATCTCCAACATTAGAGCCTATAGATAAGATAATTTTGTTAAAATTCTTCACTTACTGTAACACTAATGTCTTCTGTTAATTGATTTAATATTGTATCTGGCTTATGAACTGTAACTGAAATTTTTTTAATAATTGGACTTCTTAGAGTCTTAACTATTTTTAAAGCAAGAGTTTCAATCAGATTAAAGGATTCTTCTTTAACCAAATTAACAACTCTTTCAACTACTATTTCATAATTAATTGTCTCAGCAATTAAGTCTTTCTCTATACTGCTTCTTACCTTTTTTGTGTCTTGGAGTATTAGTTTTACATCAATTAAAAAAAGTTGCTCCTCTTTTTTTTCCTCCACATACACACCATGTTTACCATATGTTTCAATTCCTTTAACGTCGATTGCTAAAGGCATTTTCTATGTATTCGGAATAAAAGATATTGCTGCAGGAGAAAGTGGTTTTGCTAAAATTCTTTCAAGAATAATTCTAGCTAGAATTGGATCATCAAGAATTTTTGCATATATTAAGTAGCCAGCAAGAATACCTGGGACTTGTTCATCTAAATATTCTCTATGTATCAAGAGCTTTATCTCTTTATCTGAAAGAGCTTCCTTGATAGCTTCAAAAATAAGTTTTACTGACTCCTCTGGAGCATTGTCTGGAAGGGAAAAATGGTAGGTTCTAAAACCTACTTCTTGATAGTTTTTTAAATTAAAATCAGAATCTAATAAAGAAAAAATCGCATTAATACCTTGACTTTTCAGCCACTGAACTTCTTCTTCTCTTCTAATTTTTCTTGAGGTTAAACCACCACCACCAATACATTCAGATACAGCAAGTTTTCCTTCAATCACCCAATAAAAATCATTCGGTTTCAAACCAGCCATTAATTTCCTTACAAAATACTCATTATAAGCTTACACTTAAATTTCATTTATCTATATGTAATCGAACCAATGAAACTCCTGAATTATAACAATGCTGTATAAGTGATGTTTTATTTAACGAGATTAAATCTATAAATTTTTTATTTGAGTAGCCAACAACTATTGGAAAATCACTAACTAAATGCTCTATTTCTAATAATAATTTAGCTGAATCTTCTATTTTTTTACCAAAACCCAAACCAGGGTCAAGAGCAATTTGTGATTCGTGTATTCCTAAATTAATTAATCTAGAAACCTGATCATTTAATTGCACCTTAACTTCGTTAACTATATCTTTATATTCCATTTTTTCATGAATATGGTTAGAAAAAGGATTCCTATGCATAACAATTATTCCACATTTAGACTCAATAACCTTCCTTATTATTTCTTCATTATCCAAACTAAAAACATCATTAACTACTGAAAAACCCGAATCTAAAGCTTTACTTATAACTTGTAGATTGCTGGAATCTATAGAAAATTTAAACTTTTTGTTTATGTTTTCAAGAAAAAATTCAAATCTTTTAATTTCCTCATATTTCTCTAATTTCTCAAAATTTGGTTTAGTAGAAATACAGCCAATATCCAAAAACTCTATTTTCATTTCTTCTGCGAGCAAAAATTTCTCTTCTAGTAATTTTTTTGAACCTAAAACTCCATCCCCAGAAAAAGAGTCGGGCGTTATGTTTATAATCCCTAAAATTCGTTTTTCTATTTTTGATAAAAAACTTTTCCAGGAAAACACACTAGTTTAAATTTAGTATTGCTTCTGAGCGTAAGGAGTAGTCTAACTCATACAATCCTGTCGAAAATGTAGTAACTATATCGGAAGTTGAATTTTTAGGATTTATCATATCAGAACATAAATGTTTAGCTTTTATTCTTACAAATACACCCTCACATCCAAGTGTTTTATTTATAGTATTAGCTATTGTCTCTGTCAATTTTTCTTGAAGTGTTAATTGATTTGAAAGATAGTCAATTAAATCACTAAATTTTGAAATACCTGCAATTTTATTTGATGGAAATATTGCAATATCAACAAACCCAAAAAATGGTAATAAGTGATGCTCACATAAACTTATAAAAGGTAGGTGTTTAAAGTAAACTGGTTGATTGTGTTCTACGTTATCGAGTGCATTAAAAATTAAAGTGGTGTCTAAATGATTATTTTCTAATTTTGTTTCAATTTGTTCTAAGAACCTCTCTGAAATGCTCTTTGCTTCTTCAATCGTTTTATTTGTATGATTGTAAAGAAAATAAGCTATTGCTTCCTTTGCCTCTGTACTCCCTTTAGTGTTTTTTTTCATGCTAATTTTAGAGAAGCTCCTTTTCCTTTAATCTTAACTTTTTTTATAGAGTTAAATATCTTTGCAACTTCATCTTTATCAATAGTTTCTTTTTCAATTAATACTTTGACCATTGTTTCCATTTGTTTTTTGAATTTTTTTAATATTTTTGCAGCTATCAAATGAGCATCGGTTAAGAGATTTTTTACTTCATCATCAATAGATGACGCAACCTCATCTGAAAAGTCTTGTTGTCTTCCATAGTCTCTTCCAAGAAAAACCTCATTAGATCCTTTTCCATATAGCATAGGACCAAGTTTTTCACTCATTCCAAACTCCATAACCATCTTTCTTGCTATTTCTGTTGCTTTCTCTATATCATTAGATGCACCTGTTGTTGGGTCAGCAAATATAATTTCTTCTGCAACTCTTCCCCCCATTAACATCGCTAATCTATCTTTTAATTCAGCTTGAGATGTCAAATATTTCTCGCCCTCTGGAAGTGCCTGAGTATATCCAAGGGCTTTCCCTCTAGGTATTATTGTTACTTTATGTATAGGATCAGCATTTGGAAGGGCCCATCCAACAAGTGCGTGTCCTGTTTCGTGATAGGCAATAATTAACTTCTCTTCATCACTCATTAACTGGCTTTTCTTTTCTGGACCAGCTAAAACTCTATCTATTGAATTCTCTATATCTTTAATTGAAACATTTTCTTTATCTTTCCTTGCCGCCAACAAGGCAGCTTCATTTAGCAAGTTTGCTAAATCAGCACCAGTAAATCCTGGTGTTTGCTTTGCAATTGTTTTTAGGTTTACATTTTTTGCTAAAGGTTTGTCTTTAGCATGAACTTTTAGTATTTCAGTTCTACCACTTAAGTCTGGTCTGTCTACAATTACTTGTCTATCAAATCTACCTGGTCTCAATAATGCCGCATCTAAAACATCGGGCCTATTTGTAGCTGCCATTAATATAACGCCCTGGTTTGATTCAAAACCATCCATTTCTACAAGAAGTTGATTTAAAGTTTGTTCTCTTTCGTCATGACCCCCTCCTAATCCAGCACCTCTCATCCTTCCTACGGCGTCTATTTCATCAATAAATATTATTGAAGGAGCAGATTCTTTTGCTTTTTTAAATAAATCCCTAACTCTACTTGCTCCAACTCCCACAAACATTTCTACAAAGTCTGAACCAGAAATACTATAAAAAGGAACGTCTGATTCCCCAGCAACTGCTCTTGCTAGCAACGTTTTGCCTGTTCCTGGAGGCCCAACCAGAAGTACTCCTTTTGGAATTTTTGCACCTAGCTTATTGAACTTTTCTGGAGATTTAAGAAACTCTTTAATTTCTTCTAATTC
>CAZKFE010000025.1:0-4736 GCA_964551955.1 uncultured Candidatus Actinomarina sp.
AAATAATAATGACCCAAGATATGAAGCCCCTTCGAACATCGCAACATCATAAACTAGATTTTTCTTTTCATTACTCTTTACTTCGTAGATTCCAAGTATTCCAGAAATTACTGCAAACATAGTTCCAGAGCCATAATCAGCTAAGAGATTTATTGGGGGTTCAGGAGGATTTCCTTCTTTACCTAATAAACTTAAAATCCCTGACAATGCAAGATAATTTATATCATGTCCAGCATCTTCTTTCATAGTGCCTTCTTGTCCCCATCCAGTAAGCCTTATATAGACAGTATTAGAATTTACAGCATGAACTTCTTCAGGTCCTAAGCCAATTTTTTCCATTACATTTGGCCGATTACCTTCTAATAAAATATCAACGCTAGGAAGTAATTCTTTTATTAATTTTATTCCGTCTTTGTTTTTTAAATCTATTGTTACATTTACTCTATTTTCTAAGGATGGATCAGTACTAGGAGGAAGTAGATTTACTACATTTGGATTGTTTACCCTTATTACTTCAGCACCAAGTTCAAAAAAAGTATTTGCCGCTAAAGGTCCAGGTCCGATAGAAGCGATTTCTAGAACACGAACCCCTTCAAGCGGTTTCATTAATTAAACCAATTCAACAATTGTAGCGTTTGCGGTTCCGCCACCTTCACATATTGCTTGGAGGCCATATTTTAATTTATTTCTTTTCATTTCATGTATAAGATTTGTCATCAGTCTTGCACCTGTTGCTCCAAGTGGGTGTCCAATTGCTATAGAACCTCCATTAGCATTTACATTTTCATAACTAATTCCTGGGAATTCTTTTCTCCAGGCACCAACTACAGAGGAAAATGCTTCATTTATTTCTACAAGATCCATATCTTCAGGTTTCAACTTTGCATGTTCTAGAGCTTTATTTGTTGCAGGGATTGGACCACTTAACATTAAAACAGGATCTGTCCCTACAACGGACATGCTATTTATTTTGACCATTGGTTCTAAGTTGTACTTATTTACTGCTTCTTCTGAGACAACTAATAGAGCTGCAGCACCATCGGAGATTTGTGAAGAGTTTCCAGCAGTAATTACACCATCGGGTTTAAATGCTGGGTCTAGCTGAGAAAGGATTTCTTTAGTCGTTTCTGGCCTAACTCCTTCGTCTTTAACTAAAGTTTCTGAAATTTCGAGAACTTGGCTGTCAAGATGACCATTCTCTGAAGCAGAAAGAGCTCTTTGGTGTGAAGAGTAAGCTATTTCATCTAATTCATCTCTATTTAAATCCCATTTTTCTGCCATCATTTCAGCTGATAATCCTTGCGGAACTAAGCCTGGGTATCTATCGTACATTTTTGGACCAAACGCTGTTGAGACGCCTTCGGGTCCTTCGTAACTAAATGTTGACCCCATGGGCACTCTTGACATCATTTCTACACCACATGCAATTGCAATATCATATGATCCAGCAATTATTCCTTGAGCTGCAAAATGTAAAGCTTGCTGAGAAGATCCACACTGTCGATCAACGGTAGTTCCAGGTACTGATTCGGGGAGTCCAGCAGCTAATGCAGCATTTCTTCCAACATTTCCTGTTTGTTCGCCGAGTTGGGAAACACATCCTGCAATTACATCATCAATATCAGCAGGATCTATAGAATTTCTGCCTACTAGGTTTTCAATTACTAATCCTAGTAAGTCTATTGCATGGATTCCTTTAAGAGAACCGCCTCTTTTACCAATTGGTGTTCTTAAACCGTCTACTATAAAAGCGTTTCTCATAATTTTAATATACTAAAGTTGCATCCATTCTTCAGGATTATCATCTACAAAGAAATCTGATACAAGTTGTTGACCCGGTTCAATTGCATATTGTTCAAAATCAGTAACACCTTCTTCTTCTAAAACATCTTGATCTAAGAAAAAGTTACCAGTACAACTAGAAGAATCTCTTTTTAGGACAGCGTATGCAGCGTCAGCATATATTGATGGTTTTCTCGAACCTTTAACTAGTTCTGAACCAATTACATTTTGTACTGCAGCAGTATCTAAAGCAGTTCTTGGCCACAAGCAATTAGACGCTATTCCAAACTCTCCTAGTTCTTCTGCAAGCCCATGTGCAATAAGAGACATTCCATATTTTGCTGTTGTATAAGCAAGGGTCATTCCGAACCATTTTCTTGCAATATCTATAGGAGGTCCAAGCGTTAAAATATGTGGATTATTTCCTTTTTTAAGATGAGGTATGCATGTTTGGCTTAATAAGAATGTTCCTCTGACATTTATATTATGCATTAAATCATATCTTTTCATGGGGGTATTAAGTGTGTCACTAAGGTGTATGGCACTTGCATTATTAATACATATATCTATACCACCAAATTTTTCCACAACTTGTTTTACTGAATCCTGTACTTGATCTTCAAATCTTATATCACATACTAATGGAAGAGCATTACCGCCAACTTTTTCAATATCTTCTGCAGCAGTGTATAAAGTTCCTGGAAGCTTTGGATGAGGCTCAGTTGTTTTAGCTAAAATGGCTATATTTGCACCATCTTTTCCAAGTGCTTTTGCTATCTCAAGACCAACACCTCTAGAGCCACCACTCATCACTATTGTTTTGTCTTTAAAGAAACTCATTTAGATATTTTATTAAAATTGTGTATTTTCTGTCGAGTCTTTTTCAGAAAGAAGTTGAGAGTCCTTGCCTAAAATTATTTCCCCTAATCTTTCATAGTAATTAGAGCCAACTTCTTGCTGATGTTTGGTTGCTGTGTAGCCTTCTTTTTCTAACTCAATCTCATTTTTTTGGAGGTCTACAAATGCTTTCATATTCCCACTTTTATATTTATTTGCAAGCTCGTACATAGAGCTACTCATTGAATGAAAACCAGCTAACGAAACGAACTGTAGCTTATATCCATAATCAGCAAGTTTGCTTTGGAATTCTTCAAGTTCTTTATCGCTAAATTTCTCAGTCCAGTTAAAAGAAGGAGAACAATTATAAGCTAGAAGTTTGTTTGGAAATTTAGCTTTTATTTCATCAGCAAATTCTTTTGCAAAGCCTAGGTCTGGTTCATTTGTCTCACACCATATAACATCAGCAAACTCTGCATATGATAGTGATTTCGCTAAAGCCAATTCTTTGTTGTTTTTTACTTCGAAATATCCATCAGCTGTTCTTTTACCTGTTAAATAAGCTTGATCAATTTCATCAAAATCTGAAGTTATAAGTTTTGCACTGTAAGCATCAGTTCTTGCAATAATTACAATTGATGATTCACTCACGTCTGCTGCTAGTCTTGCTGCATTGATTTTATTAACAAATTCATGAGTAGGAATTACAACCTTTCCTCCCATGTGTCCACATTTTTTCTCTGATGCCAGCTGGTCTTCAAAATGTAGACCAGAAATTCCTGCATTAATGAACTGTGTAGTTAAATCAAATACACTATAGATCCCTCCAAAACCAGACTCCGCATCTGCGACAATAGGTGGGAAGCTATGATTTTCTTCTTCAGAGATAATTCTTAGTAGGGTATTGTTCATTTTTTTTATAAAGTTAGGCCCACTATTTGAAGGGTATAAAGATAAATCAGGATAAGTATTATCACCATTGTTACTTTCAGCCGCTATTTGCCATCCACTTACATAAATAATTTCAAGACCGGCTTTTAACATTTGTACGCCTTGCTGGATTGTTGCAGCACCTAATCCGGAAACCCATTTATCGTCCCTATTTAATAAACCCCATAAAGATTTAGCACCATGTTCAGAGAGTGTATTACTAATTTTAAATGGGGGTCTTAATGAAAGGATATCTTCAGATGTGTAATTTCTTTTTACCCCATCCCACCTATTATTATTTAAGAAATCTTCGATGAGTTTTTTATCTTTAAAATTAACTTTATTCACCTCGTATTAGTGCTGGCTAGCAGCAACGCTCGCAATTATAACTATTAAAGTTAGTATCCCAGCACCAGCAATAAGAACTTCATTTCTAGTTATTTTTATTTTTGGTGCAGAGCTCATGATAGATGCAAACAATAAGACAGTAGCTGAAATTATTAAAGCAAAAAGAACAGCATAATCATGGAAGTTTATGAATACTTGTGAAATAAACACAGCTACAATTCCTCCTGAAAGAATTGCACCAAAGGGTACAACAATTGATCCTGTTATTCTTTTCCTAATAATATCTGCTTGTTCTTGTTCATAAAGATCGAGACCTTTTGGAACTCCTAATATCATCGTTATTAAAGCTATAAGACTTTGAGAAAATATCCCAAATAAAACAACCCTCCAAAAAGATCCAAATACAGGGATTAAATATGTTGTAGGGTCTTCAGGAAGTATGCCTTCTATTACTTGTCCAACATTAGAAGTAATTAAAAACCCACTTGATGAACCCAATATTAAACCCAATCCTAAACCAATAAAAAATGACTCTCTATCAGAAGTATGAATTCCAAATCCATCAAAATTTGTATCAAGAATCTTCTTTATGTTTACTGTATTTATAATTGCAAAAAAAGTAGTGGTTAAGGCTAAGTTTAAAATGTATCTACTTTGTTCATAATTTGCGATCAACTTAAGAGTTTCAGATTCAAGGACAAGACCATCATATAAATTAGAACTAATAATAAATGCCTGAATAAATCCAGCTACTACCCCAAAAAGAGAACCATATTGAAGTGTTTTAACAATCTTGGTTAGTAATGTTACTGGGGGCTCTACTTCTTCTATGGTCCCAA
>CAZKFE010000025.1:4836-10844 GCA_964551955.1 uncultured Candidatus Actinomarina sp.
CAACAGTCTCAGGAACTACTGATTCTTCAACAACAGTCTCAGGAACTACTGATTCTTCAACAACAGTCTCAGGAACTACTGATTCGGAAGTATCAACTTTAGGGCTCGCAACAACAACTTCTCCAGATGACCAACTTGATAAAATATTATTAATATCGACACCGTTTGCCTCAGCTCTTGCTTGAGCTGACCTAGATACTAATTCTTGAGGCACTCCTGTTGAGTTGCTAATTTCTTCTACTAGTTTTTCATCCATTATGGTTCTCTCTAAATTTTAGTCATTTGAAGAGTTTCTAACTACATCATCAAATGTTTTTTCTGTTTTATACCACTTCATCCAAATAATTAATATTGAAGCCCATAATAGAAGGCCTCCTCCAAGCTTTAATATCACCCCTGCAAGGGTCTGATCATCTATAGTTGAAATATTAAATACTTGATCGATACCTACATAAGCTGAATAGAGAGGTTCGGTACCAAACGCGAGAAAGCTTGCTGGTATTGTTGGGAAGAGCGACTGTAAAAAGAGATAAGCTATTTTCCCAGGAGAGCCAAGCTCTTTAATTTCATCAGTAAAACCAATTACAGGCACCCACATATTTAATGAGACTAAAAGCATTAATGAATGTATGAAAAAGTGAAATAGCTTATTTGTCACCATTAAGTTAACAACCAAACTCCAATGCATGCCAACCATGATTGTATTAAAAAGAATAAAAGCTACTAATGGATGGCTAGTTATTTTAAGTAGATTGATGAAAGGCTTTATTGAGATTATTTTCTTTTGAGCGCTGTGCATTCCCATTAACAACAAAGGAGGCGTTACCAATGCAAGAACTAAATGTTCTAAAGAGTGTACCCAAAATAAATATTGTTCACCAATATCATGTATTGGCCAATCAGTAAATAGCCACAAAATAAAGAGACCTGAATACCAAAATTTTCGCTTATCTTTTTTTATATAGTTGTTATCAGTTGTATATTCAAAAAAAATGATTAAACAAAAAATTAGTGCCCATACATCAAAATGAGGGTGCCATGAAATTAAACTCATTAATTAAAGAAATTCCCATCTGCTCTTTCAATCATTACTATTGCAAAGAGAATTAAGGCTAATATCATTCCGCCTGCAAAGAATCTGTTGACCATTTTATTTTCAAAGCGTAAATGCATAAACCAACCTACGACGATAACATATTTCCCAACTGCTAAGAAAATTAACAAAGGATCAGTGAAAACACCTACAACATCTTCGATGTAATAAAGGGTTACTTCAATGGCTGTTAGAATACCTAGAAAGATAGCAATTTGAACATATTTCTTTGGTGTCGGGTGTTCCCTGTGGTTATCAGACATTAGATTAAATACACCACTGTAAATAAAACTATCCATACAATATCAACAAAATGCCAATATAACGCTATGAACTCTAAGTTAAACCCACTGTCCAAAGATAAGCCTTTTTGTCTTTGACCAATTGCCCATAGTCCAATAAGAAAGACAACACCAATAAATACGTGAAGTCCATGAAATCCAGTTAAAACATAGAATGTAGAGCTAAAAATATTTGTAGAAAGTTCAAAACCTTTATGATAAAACTCAGTAAATTCATATATTTGTCCGGCAAGAAAGATAGCTCCAAGCATTGCTGTTGCGAGTAGCCAAACTCTTGTTTTTTCTTGATCGTCATTTTCTAATGCATTATGTGCAAGCACCATGGTTAATGAACTCATTAACAAAACAAATGAGCTTACAGACGTGAAGGGAATGTCGTAAACATCAGTTAATTTTATTCCAGGAAAGTCACGACCTTTAAAGATCATGAATGTAGTTATTAAGGTACCAAAAAATAAAATCTCGGTTGATAGAAAGACCCACATACCAAGTTTTCTAGTTTCAACACCAGTTGATTCATGTGGATAATCATGACCCCCACTCATTCTTCCTCTTCCTTTGTTTTAAATTCTTCTTCAAGAGGTTCTGTTGCCCAACCAAAAGATCCTACTAATAAAAGAACAGCTCCAATAAGCGCTAGTGGGATTGATTTATAAATTACAGCATATCCAAAAAATGGAAGTCCTGAGGCAAGGATAATAGGGAAGTAGGAAGGATTAGGTAATTCAATTTCTTCTTCTGGGTTCAAACCTTCTTCCTCAAGCTGCAAAAGTAAAGCATCAGCAGTGTCTCTTCTTACAGCTCTTCCTTCTTCATCTTCATCATATTTTGCATGCCAGAAGTCATCCAAAGCTTTAACCTCAGGAGCTTTTGAGAAATTCCAAACAGGTGTTGGAGAAGGAATAGTCCACTCTATTGTTCTTGCATCCCAAGGGTCAAATGGAGCTTTTTCACCTTTTCTTCTCGAGTAAATCCAATTAGCCATAAATATGAGTATTGATAATGCAATAATAAATGCACCAATTGAAACTATAAGATTCCAAAAACCAAGATTTGTCTCCTCAGCATAAACCCAGGTTCTTCTTACTTGTCCTTGAAGGCCTAACCAATGCATAGGACCAAATGTTAAGTTGAAACCAATCATCATTGTCCAAAAGTGTATTTGTCCAAGCGTTTCGTTATACATTCTTCCCCATACTTTTGGAAACCAATAATATAAACCTCCAAATATACCAAACATGGCTCCACCAAAAAGAACATAGTGAAAGTGTGCAACAATATAATAAGTATCTGTTTGCTGAGTATCAGCTGGGACTATTGAGTGTGTTACACCACTTAAACCACCAATAACAAACATTCCAATAAAACCAAGAGCAAACAACATAGGGGTTTTAAGGTTTAATTTACCTCCCCATATTGTTCCTAACCAATTAAATATCTTTACCCCCGTGGGAACAGCGATAACCATTGTCGATAAACCAAAACCAGCTTGTGCTACAGGGCTAATTGCAGAAGCAAACATATGATGAGCCCAAACACCAAAACCTATAAAAGCAATACCAAATCCTGCAAAAACTATTGCTGCATAACCAAACAATGGCTTTCTAGAGAAAGTAGGTAAGATTTCCGATACAATTCCAAAAGCTGGAAGAATAAGAATGTAGACTTCGGGATGGCCAAACAACCAAAATAAATGTTGCCATAATATGGGGTCTCCTCCACCCTCGGTTAAGAAGAAGGTGGTTCCAAATTGTCTATCAAAAGTAACATAAAAAAGAGCAATTGCAATTATAGGTAAAGAAAAAGCAAGAAGAAAAGCCACAGCAAAAGTCATCCACGTAAATACAGGCATTCTCATAAATCTCATACCCTTAGTTCTCATATTTATAATTGTGACTATGAAATTAAACGCTGAGACAAGAGAAGAAATACCTAGTATCTGCAAACCTAAAGCCCAGTAATCCATTGCTGTACCTGGAGAATATTTAAACCCAGCATTAGGCTGATATCCAAACCAACCACCGTTAGGTGCATTTCCAAGCCACCCAACCTCTTCAGCTAAATAGCCTCCCTCAGGAGCGCCTGCAGTACCAAATATAAATGTTGAGTATAAAAATAGACCTCCAGCAACCCACAACCAAAAACTAAGAGCATTCAATCTTGGGAATGCAACATCTCTTGCTCCTATTTGAAGAGGAAGTAAGTAATTAAAGAATGCAGCACTAATTGGCATTATTGCAAGGAAAACCATTGTAGTTCCATGCATAGTAAACATTGCATTATATTCAGCAGCACTTAAAAAACTACTATCAGGTTGTGCTAGTTGTATTCTCAGAACTAAAGCTTCTAAACCTCCAATTAATAAAAAGAAAAAAGCAGCATATCCATACATGATTCCAATTTTCTTATGATCAACTGTAGTTACCCAACTCCAGAATCCATATTCAGAAGAAGGTCTTCTAAATATATTTGTTTTTCTGGCTGGTTCGATTATTTTTGTCATTTCAAAGTTCCTAAATAAGCTATCAATGCTTCTATTTCCTTTTCAGTCAATTCTAGATTAGGCATAAAAGTACCTGGTTTTATCTCAGGAGGGTTTGCTAACCATTTGGTTAGGTTTTCTTTATTATTTTTTAATGCAGCCCCAGCAAAAACATTTCTATTTGCAAAATGAGTTAAGTTTGGAGCAATCCTGTCTCCTTGAATATCCCAAACACCATTAATTACGTGACATTGTGTACATCCTGCATTTAAATAAACCTGCTGGCCTTCTGCAGCTAGAGAAGACTCAGGTAAATCTTTTTCAGCATTTAATTTTTCATTATTAATCCATTTTTCAAAATCTTCTTGAGTCAGAGATAAGACCCTTCCTCTCATTTTTGAATGGCTGAGACCACAATATTCTCCACACTGAGCCCAAAATTCATCAGCCCCATCAGCATGTAAGTTCAAATATGTTTTCTGTCCAGGAACTAAGTATCTTTTACCATTTAATTTTGGAACCCAATAATTATGTAAAACATCATTTGACCACATCTCTAACCTAACTGGAGTATCTTCAGGAATAACCATTACGTTTGCTGTAGTAATTCCATATTCAGGATATTTATATTCAAACCACCATTGGTGACCAATAACCTCAATTTTTAATGCATCTTCAGGCTCTTTTGCTAAATCAAAAATAGTTCTAACTGTTGGAACTGCAATGGCAACCAATATAAGAACAGGGATAATTGTCCACATAAGTTCTAATACATTGTTTCCATGAATTTGTTTTGGCTCTGGTTTACCAGGCATATCACGAAAGTAGAAGACAGAAAAAACCAATACTCCCATTACAAGAAAAAATACCCCTACAGCTATCCAAAAAGTTAACCAAAAGAGCTCATCAATTTGTCTAGCATAAGGACCAGCAGGACTTAAGGAGTCCATAGGTGCATTTTCTATACATGCTGTTAAAAAGATTAAGCTAAGTACTGAAAAATTTTTATATTTAAAAAGTCCTTTTTTATTCATAAATTAACAAAACCTGCAATTATTCTTTAAGGATAGCGTCGTACATATATATAGTGTAATCATAAGTACTATGTCTTTATGGTTGCAAAATTGAATTCAAAATTGAGTAGCTACATGAAGCTTTCTAAATTAAGAGTGATTGAACTACTCTTAGTCACAACTGTTCCGTCGATGATTATTGCAATATACGGGATGCCCCCTTTGGATTTGGTTTTATACACGTTAGCTGGGGGAACGCTACTTGCAATAAGTGCGAATGTTATGAATCAAGTATTTGAAGTTGATAGAGATAAGCTAATGGAAAGGACTTCTGACCGACCTCTTGTAACAGGAGAGCTAAACAAAACAAACGGAATTGTCTATGCTGCATTTTGCGGTATCTCAGGTTTTATAATTCTTTATATTTTTACAACTCAGCTAGCAGCATGGATAGCTTTATCAGCAAATTTATTTTATACATTTATTTATACACTTTTTTTAAAACCAAGAACTAATCAGAATATTGTTATTGGGGGAGCTTCAGGTGCAGCTCCAGTATTAATTGGTTGGGCTGCAACAGGTAACTCACTAGAGATAGGCACATGGGTTTTATTTTTATTAGTTTTTACTTGGACACCTGCGCATTTTTGGGCATTTGCTATTGAAAACAAGTCAGATTATGAGGAAGCAGATTTTCCAATGCTTTCAACACAGGAAACATATGAAAGGACATCAATATTTATAGCTATATATTCTTGCGCAACAGTTATAGTTTCAATTGTTGCTGCACCAATTTTGCAACTAGGGATAATTTATTTGTTTATTGCTATTTTTTTTGGTTCTAATTTAATGTATAAATCATACAACTTGTTTAAAAGAAAGATTCTACCAATAAAATACTTTGTATTTTCAAATACATACTTAGCTGTTATATTCATAGGTATTGTGGCAGATGTTTTATGGACTTTAAGAGGAATCTAGTTAATGTTTGAATCATTCTTATCAATAACTTATCCTCCAATACCTATTACACAAATTGGACCTGTGTCATTTTCACTTCACGGCGTCTTTGCTGCTCTCGGATTTTACTTTGGAGCTAATCACGCAATTAAATTAGC
>CAZKFE010000026.1:0-10340 GCA_964551955.1 uncultured Candidatus Actinomarina sp.
TGGAAGAATGTAAATCCAAAGATTAAAAAGAAAACTAAAAAATATCTTAAATAAAGGAAGTTAAATAATCCTGAGTCTTTATTTTTTGTAAATAAAAGTAGGACTAAAAGTAGGACTAATGATTCAACGACTAGAGAGAAACCTATTGGTCCATATGCTCTATAAAAATTTTTTGTTAGATCACCTACTAAAACTGTTGAAGGATAGCCCCAAGGGAAGCCACCAAATGGAAAATATGCTCTAAATAAATCAAATACACTAACTAATCCAACTAATACAAAATAGTTATTATTAGTTTTAATTCCAAAGTATGAAAATACTTTAGCAAAAAGTCCATACATTAATCCCATTAATATTGTTAGAGGAATCCACGCTTCCAAACCAATGGACTGAATTCCAAACAATATAACCCCATAAGCTATGCTTCCAAATATAAATCCATGTACTCCTGGATTAATAGCGATATTTGAAGTTTTTTCTTTTTCACTTTCTAAAATTGATACATAGAAAATAAATAAAGCTGGAAATATCAAAAACCAAAAACCAAAAGGAGGAAAGCTTAAAAAATATAGGACTCCTCCAATTATGGCGTAAATAAACATATGCTTATATGTTAATAATTCCTTTAATTGAAATAAACTAATTTAAATTTCTCAAAATTACATATAGTCCAGAGAAGATTGAAAAATAAGTTACTGATTGAGCAATAAAAGTAGCTGAAACTTTAGAGAGAAATGGGCTAGAAACTCTAATTCCGAATAATACAAATGGAAGAAATAGAAGAAAAAGCAAAAGATGATCCACTAATAAATTACCGCTCAATAATAAAAGAGAAAGTGTTATCAAAATACCTATACTAAATATACTATTTACAGATGGTCTAAACTCTTGCGATTTAGTGTTCCTGTAAAGTAAGGCTATTGGTGGACCACCAATAGCAGCAATCATACCAAAAATTCCTGAAAAAATACCTGCCAAAAATGAATTTAAATTATTTCTATTTATTACCCAACCAAAAAAAGATCCTAAGCCAGCAAGAAATACTATTATGCCCACACATATTGATAAATACCTTTCCGATAAATTTAAAAGAAACAAAAGGCCAATAGGTCCTCCTAATAGCCTCCCTAAAATAAGTGGTTTGACCTTAGAAAGGCTAACTTGGTTCTTTTCTCTGTAGAACACTCTCAGTGCTAATGGGAAGCCTAATAAAGATAACAACTGAGGAACAAGATTAGGTTCAATTTGAACAATTATTGGAGAAGCAATCACTGCAAAACCAAATCCTAAAAGTCCTTGTATGGATGAGGCAACAAATAACAATAATGCAATAAAGACTAGTTCAAATATTGTTAAGTCGAATGGAATGTTCAACTAAGCGCTTTTTCAATTAAACCTAGTATCTCTCCGTCTTCAGTGTGCCTATCTGTTTCTATTTTTGAATAGAGTAAATCACCATTTAAATAAAACTCAAATTTGCCACCTGAGGTGGGTATTAAGTCGATAGATTTCACTTCTTTACCATATTTTTCTAAAATGTCTTCAACCGTACTAACTGCACGGGGTGTGTAGTTTCAGACTACACAGAATTCTAGTTTGATTTCCATAAAGAAATACTATCACAAGAAGAACAAATATAAAGTTATCTAAAAGCTTGCATGGTATAAATAAATTTGTTAATCTTGTGAATATATTCACAAAGTAGAGGAAAGAAATGACTGACGGACTAAAAGCTAGTCAAATTAAAGGTGGTATTAGGCCATCAAAGAGTTTTGAACAGGGTCGAATTTGCAATGATGAGTCTTGCGAAACAAAACTGAGCATTTACAACAAAAGAGATCATTGTTTTAATCATGCTCCAGTTAAATATCCAAGAGTTAGAGGAAGAATACTTCAAGAAACTGCTTAAGTAGCTCAACTAACTAAATAAAGATTGTCTATATAAGTCTTTAATTATTATTATTCCAATATGGAAATAAAATTTACTGTACCTGAGATAAGCTGTGACCATTGTAAAAACACAATTGAAAATATTCTTAACGATGAAGAAAATATAAATTCAGCTTTTGTAAACGTAGAAAAAAAAGAAGTATCTGTAAGTTCAGATGCTGAAGTCTCAATTACTGATCTAAAAACATTACTTGACCATCATGGCTACACAGTTGTTGAATGAAAAAAACACCCTAACTCTATCAATAGAGGGAATGACCTGCGCTGCTTGTGCTGCAAGAATTGAAAGAGTCTTAGAAAAAGAAGTTTCAGTAAAAAGCGCTGTTGTTAATTTTCCACTAAAAAAAGCTGTTCTAGAACTAAATGAGGTTATTGAAGCCGACAAAATTATAGAAAAAATTAAATCAATTGGCTATTCAGCAATTACCTTTGAAGAAAATACCGTTGATAAAACTCAAAAAACAAAATTCATTAAACCTGTGTTCTCATTGTTAATAACAGTACTTCTAAAGCCTTTTTTTATTGAAAATGGATTAACATTGCAAGCAATTGGTCTTGCTATTCTCGTAATTTTTGTATTTGGTTACAAATTTCATATATCCGCAATAAAAAATTTAAGAAATTTTAACTTTAATATGGATACTTTAATTTCAATTGGGAGCCTTTCTTCTTTTATATTTGCTGTGTTGTCCACAAAACAACCTTTGATGTTTCTTGAAACAGGTGGGTACATTATTTCATTTATACTGATTGGAAAAACAATTGAGGAAGCTTCAATTAAATCTTCTGTAGAGATATCTGATGCTCTCTTGGGTTTAATACCAAAAGATGTAAGGGTTTACGGAGAAAAATATCTAATGAAAAACATAGAAGATATATCAAGAGATGAGGAAATTGTTGTTTTACCAGGAGAAGTTATTCCTCTCGATGGTCTCGTTCGGTCAGGTGCTTCGACTGTTGATGAAAGTATTATTACAGGTGAGTCCCTGCCGGTCGATAAAAATAAAGGAAGTAACGTTGTAGCGGGAACTGTCAACCTTACTGGTGAAATTAGAATTAAGGTATCAAAAGTAAGTGGAGAAACCACCTTCAATGTAATTGAAGATATGATATTTAAAGCACAAACAACTAAACCGTCAGTTCAAAAAAATATAGATAAAATTACTCAGTTTTTTGTACCTGCTGTTCTTATTATAAGTTTGGCAACTTTTTTGATTAGATTAACTATTTTTAACCAAGAAGCTTTTGAAGCACTAAAGATATCTATATCTATTTTGGTTATTGCATGTCCTTGCGCATTAGGTTTAGCGATTCCAATAGTTCTTTTTAGATCAGCTTCTATCTCAAACCAAAAAGGTTTTATTTTTAAAAATTTTGATTACTTGCAAAAGCTTACAAAAATAACTTCTATTATATTTGACAAAACTGGAACAATTACAACCGGTATTTTTAAAATCAAAAATATTAGCTCTAAAAATGGCTGGGATAATGATTCTGTTTTGCAATATATGGCTAGCTTAGAGCAAAAATCAAATCACCCGATAGCAAAAAGTATTTTGCTTGAAGCAGAAAGTAGAGATATATCACTCCTTGAGGTAGAAATGTTTAAAGAAAAAGAAGGCGTTGGTGTTGAGGGAGAAATAAACAATAAGAAAGTATCTATAGAGAAATCCTCAGTAAAAGACAGCTCCTTAACCGTATTAAGTGTGAGGATAGAAGAAGAATTATTTTCAGTAGAACTTGATGAAGAAGTAAGAATTAATTCAGATTTTATAAATAATCTTTCTGACAATTACAATATATCTATATTGTCAGGAGATAATAGTAAAAAAGTTGAAGACTTTGGAAAGACTCTTGGTATTTCAGAATCTCTTGGTGACCAAACACCCGAAGATAAAGTTAAGTACGTAAAAAATACTCAAAAAAATAATGTTGTTGCATTTGTTGGAGATGGAATTAATGATTCTCCGGCTTTAAAACAAGCAGATGTAGGTATAGCTAGTTCCCATAGTACTCAAATAGCTCAGAGTGCAGGAGATATAATCATACATAAAGGTGGTATATCTAAGATTGTTGAAATAATTGAACTTGCTAAGAAATCACAAAACAGGATTAACCAAAACCTCTTTTTAGCTTTTATTTACAATACAGCAATGATACCAATAGCTGTAACAGGAAATATATCGCCAAATATGGCTGCATTAGCAATGGCTGCATCTAGTATTTCGGTTGTACTTAACTCTTCAAGAAATCTGTAAAAATTTTTTCTTACTAAATCCTAACAAAGGTTAACCTTTGGATATGGAAGACGTAATTTGGTATAGAAAACCATTACTATCAGAACCTGTGGCTGTCCTTGCATTTGAAGGATGGAGTGATGCGGGTAATACAGCTAGCGGGTGTATAGAAAATTTATCAGGAACTTTTGATATTGAGCCATTTGCTGAATTAAATTCTGAAGGTTTCTACAACTACCAAATGAGGAGACCAATTGTAGAGGTAAAAGATGTTGGACAAAGGGATTTTCATTGGCCACAAACTTCATTTTATTCCATTGAAGATTACAAATTAAAAAATGATGTAATTTTAGTTTTTGGAGAAGAACCTTCTATGAAGTGGAAGAATTATTCAGAAAATATTTCAAATACTTTATTAGATCTAGGAGTAAAGAGAGCTGTTACACTCGGTGCCTTTTTTGGTCAAGTTGCTCACACTCTTCCTGTCCCAATTTTTGGAGTTAGCGATGATCCAACTTTTCATGCAAGATTTAATGTTTTATCAACAAACTATTCTGGCCCAACTGGTGTAACAAGTGTTGTTGGTCATGATTTAAGAAAAAATGGGATTGAAACTTCTGGATTATGGGCTGCTGTTCCTCACTACTTAAGTTCAGGTGGCTATCCAAAAGGAATTAGTGCTTTATTAAATAAAACAGCTGAAATATTAGATATAGAAGTTGATGATACCGGAATACAGACTGAAGGTCAGCAGTTTGAAATAAGAATAAATAAGGCAATGGAAAATTCTAGAGATCTTGCAGAGTATGTCTCTAAATTAGAAGAAGCTGAAGTGAATATAGAAGATAATTTTTCAGAGGAAAATCTAGTTCAACAAATTGAAGATTTCTTAAATAACGAAGGAAGAGAAACTTAAACGCTCTTCTTTTTATGTCTATTTGATTTACGACGTTTTCTATACTTATGTTTCGACATTTTCTTACGTCGTTTCTTTATCAAAGATCCCATAAATTAATTTTTATTCCTTTTTTCCCGGACTGAAGAAGTGTAGTCGATTTTTAATACTTAAGTGAAAGATGTTTTTCAAAATTTTCAGTATTTACAGCCTTATATACAGAGTTAATTTTATTTTTACCAAGATTCAAATAATCTTTATCAGTTTCTTCATCTAGAACCCCTTTTCTTGTTGCCCATAAACCCCAGGTGAGAGAGCTTAAGTATCTATATAAATTCCATAAAACTTGATCTTCTCCCCCTTTTTTAAGTTCTAGACTTTCAAATATTTCTTTCCTCTGATCTTCTAGAATGTTTTGTTGTAAACAAAGGTCTCCATAATCAAAAAATTTACTTTCCATTCCGGAATATTCCCAATCAATTAAATACATATCATCATTGACCAGAACAAAATTTGGACCATAAACATCTTTGTGACATGGAACTAAATTTTGATTGATTGCTTCTATTTTTTCAAGTAAATACGCCCCTATTTCAGCCATTTTTTTTAATTCTTCTTCTTTTTGAATCTCATTAAAAAATAAGTAGTGATCAAAACACTTTTCAAAAGTAATGTCACTTTGGTGTAGTTTTTTAAGCACGGTAAGGGCTTTACCAATATATTTTTTACTTTTTAGTTGGTCAGGCTGAAGATCTATTAAATTCATTTCAAAATCTGAAATCTTTATTCCAGTATTTTCATCAAAATACAAAAAGGGTAAGGTTAACCCTGCTTCTGCAGCAATAGTTTGGTTGTGCTTTTCTGCTTTTCTATTGATTAAATCTGGATTTTTACCTGGAAGTCTTAATACAAAAAATCTATTAGAGAACCCTACTTTAAAATTATTGTTTGTTATTCCTCCTAATTTTGATATCGAATAACTGTCTGGATCAGAAATATTAGTTATTTCAGATTTTAAAAATATATCTATTATTTCTTTTCTATTTGCCATCTTATTAACATAACACATGAAGCTATGAATGACCCATTTGCATTAAATTTAACAATAAATTTACTCTTACTTGGAGTTGGTGCTGCAATGTTTTTTGGGAATCTATTTGCGTATGTTAATAAAGACAACGAAGGAAAGGAGATTTATTTATCAAGAACTATTTTTCTTGGAAGTATAGGTCTTTTGATTACTTTGTGGTCTGGCCTATCTATTCTAAATGGTTAAAAAAATGAGAATGTTGACTATTATATTCAAAGGACAGAAGGAATTATGCTTTCAGATGTAGATATAAAAAAAGCTTTAGAAGAAAAATCAATTGAGGTGAGTCCTCTGGGTGAAAGCTACATTCAACCCTCAAGTATTGACTTAAGGGTTGGATCAGAATTTAGAGTTTTTGAAAATCATAAATATAGCCATATAGATCCAAAAGCTGAACAAGAGGATCTAACAACTCTAGTTACAGCAACCATCGAAGAGCCTTTCGTTTTACATCCTGGTGAATTTGTTCTTGGTACTACATTTGAAAGGGTAACTTTATCAAATAAAGTTGTAGCAAGACTCGAAGGAAAATCTTCTTTAGGTAGAATTGGCTTACTTATACACTCTACTGCGGGGTTTGTTGATCCTGGTTTTGCTGGTTATTTAACTTTAGAACTCTCTAATGTGGCAAACCTACCAATAAAAATTTATCCGGAAATGAAAATAGGCCAAATCTCTTTCTATTATTTAAACTCTCCATCAGAGTCTGAATACGGATCTGAAGCATACGGAAGCAAATACCAAGATCAAAAAGGACCTACTCCAAGTAAAAGCCACTCAGATTTTAATAAAAAATGATTCCTGGAATTGGAACAATTATTAACGGCCTAAGTGTGATAATTGTGGGAATTTTTTCTCGAGCAGTGTTTAAAAAAGATCTGAAAAATTTTGAAGATAACTTACTACCTCTAGGATTATTGGTATTAGCTTTAGGTTTAAGAGAATCATTAAAAAGTCCTGATTTCATATTTACACTCTTCGCTGTAATCATAGGTGCTGTAATTGGTAACTTCTTAAAGATAGAAGAAAAAATTAAAAATTTTGGCGATTATCTATATACTAAATTTGAAAAATCTGATCCTAATCAAAGTAAGTTTATCGAAAGTTACCTGACTACAACTTTGATAGTTATAACTGGACCTTTAGCAATTATTGGTCCTTTTTTTGATGTTGTTGAATCAAATTTAGAACTGCTTCTAATAAAAACTGCTCTTGATTGTTTTTTAGTTATATTTATAACATCTAGTGGGGGGAAAGGGGCTGTGTATTCAGGTGTTTCAATATTAATTTATCAAGGATTTTTTACATTATGTGCTTTGTTAATAAATACAAATATAGAACAAATTGTATCTGACTCAATTGCAGGAGTTGGTGGAATTTTATTAATTGGTGTTGGTATAAATCTTTTAGGGCTAAAAAAAATCCCAGTTGGAAATTACATGCTTAGCCTTTTTATTCCATTTATTCTGACATTGTAAAAACCCTAGTTGCTCCCTGCACTCCCTCAAAAATATCAATTACTTTTTTGGATTCATCCTCAAAATTAGAAGTTACTTTTTCTGGATTTCTAATATTAAATGCTCTGTTCTTAAAATCTATCTCAACAGGAACGTAAGGTATATCTAATTCTTTTGCTAAGTAATAGAACCCGCTTCTAAATTTATAAGCAACTTCTGTTCCTGCTTCTGGTGCAATTAACAAAAGATAGTTGTCAATTTTCGAAAATTCTTCGATTGCACCTTTAATAGTACCTCTTGAGTTAACTCTATAAACAGGTACACCTCCTAACCTCAATAGTATTATTTTTTGCAACCAACCTAGAGGCCAAGGAATTCCTAATCTATCTAAGTTGTTTGAAAAAGTTATAAGACTTGGCAATCTAGTGAATATCCAACTTGCACCAAAAAAAGTAACTTTTAAATCTAAAGCTAAAACAGCTAACAATCCATACCAACCATCTCTCATAGCTGAATGTGGTGCTCCAATTAAAATCATTTTCTTTAAGTTTGGGATATTTCCTGTGATGTCCCATTTGAATAGTTTTAAAAGAAATCTACCTAGAGGACCTAAAATTACTCTTTTCCTCTGCGGAATATTCTCAGGAACTTCAATCATTTTTAACTATATAACTTGCAATCTGAACAGCGTTTAACGCAGCTCCCTTTAATAGGTTATCGGCAACTACCCAGAAGTTTAAGATTCTTTTATCAGATAATCCTTTTCTCATTCTCCCAACTAATACTTCTTTATTTCCTTCAGCATCTAGTGGGGTCGGCAATTTGTCTTTCCAATAATCAACTCCCTCAAAACTATCTATTAAACCTATTGCTTCATTAACTTCAACTTCTTTTTCAAAAGTTGCTGAGCAAAATATTCCATGGCCAGTCTTTACACCCACTCTTGCGTTAGAAGGTTCTACAATCAGATCTGGTATATTTAAAATTTTTCTTGATTCGTTTACAAACTTCATCTCTTCATCTGAGTAACCATTTTCAGTTAAATTACCGGCTAAAGGTATTACATTTCTTGCTATAGGTCTTTGATAGTAACCCTCTTCATAATTTGAATCTAACTTTTCTCCTAGGCTTTCTTCTTTTACTAATGAGTTCAATGCTTCACTTCCTGAACCTGACACAGCTTGATAAGCAACTGGAACAATATTTGTCAGATTGTATTTATCATGTAAAGGTTTTAACGCCATTACTAATCCTATAGTTGTGCAATTGGGATTTGATATTAATTTCGTTCGTTCAGTAATTGTGTTTTGGTTTATCCCAAATACAACTAATGGGACTTCTTTCTCCATTCGAAAAGCTGAAGAATTGTCTATTACATAGGAGCCGTTGGAAGTAAAAATTTCAGCAAAGCTTTTTGACCTTTCGCCTCCTGCAGAAAATAAAGATATATCGTAAGATTCTATATTGCTTTCAGCAAGCTCTTTAACTTCGTACTCATTACCGCTAACCTTTAGCTTGTTTCCTGCTGATTTGCTTGATGCAAATAAAGAATACGTTGCATCATTTGGAAGAAATTCTTCACAAAGTTTGATAATCTGTCTTCCAACTAATCCTGTTGCTCCAACTATTGCTATATTCATTTACTCAGAAATTAGTTCTTCATGAAGTGCTTCTATAGCTTTATTCATATCATTTTTTGGGATTACACAGGAAATTCTTATTGGAGACGTTGAAATCATTCCTATATTTATCTTATTTTTACCTAATATTGAAAACATCTTTGAAGCTACGCCAGATTCTGCTTTCATTCCCGCACCAATAATCGAAACTCTTGCTATGTTTTCATCTAAATCTTTTCCTTCAGCATTTAAATCATTTGAAAGTTTAGTGAGAATCTCCATTACGTTCTCCTTTTGGTCAATAGGGGCAGTAAAGCTTATGTCTGTCTTTGAGTCCTTCGAAACATTTTGAACAATCATGTCTACGATTATCCCGCCATCAGATAATGGAGTAAATACCTTACCAGCTATTCCAGGTTGATCAGGTACCCCAAAAAGAGTAAATTTCACTTCTTTATCGTTATGAGTAACTCCCCTTACTATGGCTTCTTCCATTATTTTTTCCTTTACTATTGTCCCTTCTCCGTTGTTAAATGTTGATTTAACGATTATTGGTACATTATACCTTCTACCAAATTCTACAGACCTACCCATTAATACTCTGGCTCCTGATGAAGCCATTTCTAACATCTCATCATAAGTTATTTCTTCAATAAGTTTTGCCTCTTTAATTATTCTTGGATCGGCTGTAAAAACTCCTTCAACATCTGTATAAATTTCACATCTTGCAGCATTTAATGAAGCGGCTAGAGCAACTGCTGTTGCGTCTGACCCCCCTCTTCCAAGAGTTGTTATTTCTCTAGTCTCTTTATTTACTCCTTGGAATCCTGCAACAATAACAATCTTCCCTTTTTCAATCCCTTCTTTAACTCTCTCTCCTGTTATATTTTCAATTTCTGCCATACCATGTTTAGAAGTAGTTGTAATACCAGCTTGTGACCCAGTCAGTGAAAAAGATTCATATCCTAAGTTATTTAAGTGGATTGCGAGAAGAGACATTGTAATTCTTTCTCCGGCTGATAAAAGCATATCCATTTCTCTAGATGATGGGGTTTCAGAAAGTTCACCTGCTAAATCAATTAACTCATCGGT
>CAZKFE010000027.1:0-10135 GCA_964551955.1 uncultured Candidatus Actinomarina sp.
CTAAAGGCCTTTTTGTTGCTGCTGATGAAAAAAAGTTAGTAAGTATTTTCATTTATTTCTCCATTATCAAAACATATAAATAATAGTTAACAAATAAAATTATCTATAACTATCAATTGAAAACTTTGTAGAATTACTCACTCATAATGTAAAATGTATTCAGTGAAACGTTTTTTATTGATATTTACATTATTTTCTTTTGTTTTTATACAAAACATTGCTTTTGCAGAGGATGAAGCTGATTTAATTAAAAAGCAAAACAGAATTGATAACTATCAAATTCTAAGCATCTCTCAGCCAGGCAGTCTATTTAATAGTGTGACAAACGGGATAATTAAAAGTGCAATAAACTTAAATTCTAATTTAACTTTTATAGGTAGATCTAATGTAGGACTAAAGAAAATTGTTGATCCCAATAATGTGGAAAAATTAACAACTAATGAAGATTATCTTTACAGCATATCAATTAAAACTATACATAATGACGTTTCTGATCTTTTTTATTCAAAAAAAATATCTGAAAGTTTAATCAATAATGAAATAATAATTTCTGAACTTACAGCTAACTTATACTCATTAAAAAAAGGAGATGTAATGTTGCTTGTTGGGTTAAATCAACAAGAATTAGAAATTGTAGTAGGAGAAATAATCCCAGATTCTGAAATTGGTTGGTTTGAAGGTGTTGTGAATAAAGAAATAGGATATAACTTAGGAATAAATAGAAACATCCAAGCAATCATTTGGGGAAATAAAATTACTGAAAACCATTTAATTGAAATATATAAAAATATAGAATATAAAAAGATTAAAGTCTCAGGAAGGAACTCAACACCAAATCGAAACTGGGTTCTACCCAATGCACTTGTTAAAGAAATGTTTGGAGATTTCCAAATTAAAGAGAGGGATGGAACGTGGATCACAATTGATAAAACTTGGAGAGATGAAAACATTCAGACTAAAAGCATCCCTATCCTAGGAAGAGTCACTTGCCACAGACTTATGTGGGAACCTTTACTAGGAGCACTAAATCAAATAATTGAGGAGGGGCTTGAAAATGACCTATCAAGAGAACAATTTAAAAGCTCTGGAGGGTGTTATGCCCCTAGAAGAATATCGCGTTTTGACTCGGGTGGATCAATATCCCGCCATGCTTGGGGAATTGCAATAGATATTAATACTAAGACAGGTTACACACCAAGAATTATTGAAATATTTAATGACTGGGGATTTGCATGGGGTGGAACTTGGACTTCACCAGATGCTATGCATTTTGAACTAAGAAGTTTATCAGCTAGTATTTCTCAAGCTAACAAATAGCACCATAGCTAAGATTAAATCCTTTCAGATTTAGATAGGTAGTCAGTTCCTGTTGCATCAAATATTGGGACATCTATTTCTTCAAATTTTATGTTACAGAATTCTGTATGAGCTGTGTGGAAAAGTATCAAATCATAACTATTAAAGTTCTTTATATCTTCTTCTTTTCTAATAGGAGCATTAACTTCTAGGGAATCAACAAATGGATCATAATATGATACGTTTACTCCTTTAGAATGTAAATTTTCAATAATATTAATAGAAGGAGACTCTCTAGTGTCACTAATGTCCTTTTTGTAAGCCACACCCAAAATAAGTATGTTTGAATTTTTCATTGGTTTTTGTAATGAATTCATCATTTCTAAAATCCTGCCAACAATATATGTAGGCATTGTATTATTTATCTCCTGGGCTAACTCAACAAAACGTACTGGCTTTCCAATTTCACGGGTTTTAAATGATAAATAATTAGGATCTATTGGAATGCAGTGGCCACCTACGCCTGGTCCTGGCCTGAATGATTCAAATCCAAAAGGTTTTGTTTTTGCAGCTTCAATGACTTCCCAAATATCAATCTCTAGCATGTTACATAAAATTGCAAGTTCATTTATAAAAGCTATGTTGACATGTCTGTATGTATTTTCTAACAATTTAACCATCTCTGCCTCTTTAGTTCCGCTTACTAGTACAACCTCATCTATTATTTTTTCATAAAAAATCTTTATTTTTTTTGCTGAAGCTTCATCAATTCCACTTATTACTTTTGGAGTGTTTTTAAAATTCCACGTTTTATTACCTGGGTCGATTCTTTCAGGAGAATAACCTACGTAGAAATCTTTACCTGCTTTAAGTTCGGATATTGATTCTATCTCTGGTATCAATACTTCTATTGTTGTCCCTGGGTAAGTTGTAGATTCCAATATAATTACTTGCTCTTTTGAGATATTTTCAGCTATCGTTCTAGCTGCTGCTTTAACATAACTTAAATCTGGCTGGTAGTCAGTAAGAGGAGTTGGAACACTTATTACTATATGTTCACAATCTTTCAAATTTTCTGGTGAATCAGAAATAATTAATCCTTTTTTAAGAGCATTATTGAGAGTTGAATCACTAACATCTTCAATGGGGGAAGAGCCTTTTTGCATACTATTAACCTTTTCAGAATTGTTATCATACCCAAATACATTAAGTCCTGAATTGCATGACTCTACAACAAGTGGAAGACCTACGTAACCAAGCCCTATAACTCCTAAATCTTTATCAAATTTACTCATAATTATTTAAACAATATATCGAATATTCTTTCTGATGTATTCCCATCCCAATTTTTGATTTTAATTTCATTAGAAAGTTTACTTGTAAGAGAATTATTTATTTCGGAAATTATATTTTCTGTATTTAACCCAACTACTTTATTTGTACCAAGCTCAACAGTGATAGGCCTTTCTGTTTCATTTCTCAAAGTAAGGCAATTTATATTCATAAATGTTGTTTCTTCTTGTAGCCCTCCTGAGTCAGTAAGGACAAGCTGTGATCCATTTACTAGACTCAAAAAATCTATATAAGACATAGGATCTATAAGTGAGATATTTTGTAACTTTATACTGTTTTCTTCTATGTACTTTTTTAGTCTGGGATGAGCAGGAAGAATCACAGAAAATTTATTAGTAAATTCACTAAGTGCATTAAAAATATTATTTAAATTCTCCTCAGTTAAGTTTGATGGTCTATGGATTGTTGTTACAAAGTAATTATTTTCTATTTTCAATTCTTCAAGAATATTTTTTGTCCCCTTTAGAATTTTGTCATAATTCTTTTTTAGGGTGTCAATCATAATATTTCCAACAGAAAATACTTTTTTAGGATCAATATTTTCTTGAATTAAGTTCTCTACAGCATCATCAGAAGGAGCAAAAAGATAATCACTAATTGAATCTACAATAATCCTATTTCTCTCCTCAGGCATATCCATGTTATTTGATCTAAGGCCAGATTCGACATGAAATAATTCTAATTTTTTATTTTTTGCAGCTAGTGAAGCTGCAAGTGTAGAGGTCACGTCTCCAAATACACCAACTTTTTTAACTTCATTCTTATTAAAAACATCATCTAAAGCTTCAATAATGTAACTTAATTGCTCACTCATGTTTACTGTAGGAGTTTCTAATGTTATATCAGGATTTCTAATATTTAAATCATCAAATATATTTGAAGACATTTTTTTATCTTTGTGCTGCCCTGTATGAATAAATAAGGTGTTTATATCTTTTTCTTCAAAATATTCAAGAAGAGGTGCTGCTTTAACAAAATTTGGCCTTGTTCCCACAACAAGTGCAACGTCATATTTTTCTTTCACTACATAATGATTTTAGTAATCAAATAGTTCTTATTGAACAACTATCATTGAAATGGTGAATAAAAAAATAGTACTAAATGTTTGTGGTGTAAAGTCCTTAGGTGGATTGAAGCTTTTTCTTGAATCATTTGATTTTTTAGTTGCATCAGGGAACAAACTAACTGTTTTGTATTCAGAATTACCTTTTTATAAAGATTTACAAAATCAATTTATAGATAGTAGTTTGGTTAATTTTATTTATATAAAACAAAAAAGATTTACCCACCCATTTCTAAACCTTTTTTTAAGCAAAAATATAAAAAATAAAATAAATTCATCTGATGCAATAATTCACTATGGTAATTTTGGATTTAATACACAAATTAAATCTTTTGTACTAATACAAAATGTTCTTCCATTAGTAAAAAATGATTTACGAAATCGATTATTAAGATATTTTATTCTAAGAAGTAGTAAATCTTCTGAACATATTCTAATTCAACTGGAACATTTAAAAAACTATTTACCAAATGAGCAAAAGAATAAAATAATTGAAATTGGTGAAATTTCTGAAAAATCTGTCCCATTATCAATCAATAATGGAAGGATAGTCTGTTTTGCTAGTGAGGTTCCTAATAAAAATTTCGAATTCATACTTAAAACTTTAAACAATATTTCAAATAATCATTTAGTTACAATTATTAATCCTACAAATAACATTGATGAGTTTAACTGTATAACAACTTCAAATAATGAAGAGACAATGAAAATACTATCTGAAAATGAAATTTATTTTCATGCTAGTGATTTTGAAACAGTGGGTTTGCCATTATACGAAGCTCAAAATTTGGGATTAAAGGTAGTTGCACCATCTAGTCCTTACACACAATACTTTCACAAAGACAGTACGTTTCTTTATGAAAGTAACAACGTTAATGACGCTATTCAAAAAATAAATACAGCTATCAATAGTCCATCAAAAAATATTAAAGCTTTAAATTACTCCGAAAATTGGGCGAAAGTTTTAACTAAGATCTAATATTTTTGTTATTAAAGAAGGAGTGTAATTTTGAACAAAATTTTCTTTATTGAAAGAATTTATATTTTTATAATATTCATCTAATTGGTTAAATAAGTTATCCTTGTTTGTTCTATTTGAAATTATAAATAAGTTATTAAATTCTTTAGCAATATTTTCAACAGGATCGTTATCAATTTCACTAAAATGTATTACTGGTTTACCTGTAGAGATGTATTCAATAACTTTGCTTGGTATTTGTGTAGTATTGAGGTTTCCAATAGAGAGAAGACAATGAACCGAACCAGCCATACGTTTTAAGGCTTCATCTCTACTAACTAGCGAATGAAAAATAGATTTTGAATTATTACTAAATTTAATTATTTCATTTTTTGAATCTTGATTAACATACCAATGGAATTCAATGTTTTGAGTGCCTTCAAAAAGATTCATGAAATTTTCTGGTGACCTTACTCCTTTTGTAAAAACTCCAAAATATCCAAATTTTATAGGATTTAATTTATAATCATATTTTAAAGACCTTGAAAAGATTTCCTCTTTAAATTCACTAATAGGGTTTCCAATAAAAGTTTTTTCAGGATTTATATCAAAGTGCTTAATATGTGCAGACATCGAATCTTCATGAGTAAATAATATTTTGTTAGCTAAATTATAAAATTTATTTTCATAATATTTGTTTAAAAAACCATACAATATTTTATTATTTTCAGGTGCATCTTTTTTTAATGTAAAAGGATCTCCAATATCCATTAACCATTCCTTATTATTTTTTTTGTTTAAGATATATGCCGCTATATGAGATGAGAAAGGAAGACTAACGCTAATCATCAAATCATAATCTAGATTCAAATTTTTCTTTTTCCTGTAAATAGATAACAACCAAAACATTGAATAATCAGGCCAAGCAAATGTTTTAATAATAATTCTGTATATTTTTTTCAAAAACTTATAAAAAAGTTTCTTTAGGACACTACTTCCAGATAAATTATTGGATCTTTTTCTCACCTGATTCACAACACTGCTTGAGGTTTTATTTCCAATATAAATAATATTTTTTTCTTTTTTAACTTGTTTTGTACCAGTTATAACAGTTACCTGATGTCCCATATTTATAAGCTCATCCACGATAAGTTTCCACCTTGTAGTTCTTGGACTAGTGTGAGGAAGATACTGATGAGTAACTACTAATATTTTCTTATTTTTATCATTCATTTTTATCATTTAATGTTATAAAACCAATAGATATTGCTAATGAAAACGCAAGTTCTTCAGCTTGAAAGAAATACATAAGTAAAATTATGAATAAATTGATAAATAGATATAAATTTAATTCATTAAAATTATTTAATAATTTCCTAAATAGCCTATAGATTATTCCTAAAAACCAGAATAGGCCTATAAGCCCTCCTGACAGATATAAATTTGCATATAAATTATTAAACGAGACTAGTTGTCCTGGATTTCTATATACAACTTCTCCTTCTTTTTCTTGTTTTGACATTTCTTCAAATTTGTAAGAGTAGTCAATATTTGAAGTTCCTAAACCATCACCAAATATTTTTATATTTTCTGATGATATATGATTTCCTAAAAATGAAATATTTTCAAATGCATCAATACCTCCAGAAGAAATAAGAGTAAGACGAGTAAATATACTTTTTGTTATACTTTCAGAATTTTTTGCTTCATCTAATTTATTATCATAAAGAGAACAATTGCATTTATCTGCTGATTCTGGTGGACACATTGATGGATCTAATGCAGGAAACTTATAAGACAAGCTATTACCAATAATACTTAATATTAAAATCATCAAAATTGGAATTAATAAATGTAAGTTGATTGATTTATTTTTTATAGTCCAAACTAATGAAGCAATTAAGAATGCAAGAATAACACTTATTACCCCCGTCAAGCTTCTTGTCAAAACAATTGAAAATAATGGAACTATTGAAACAAAATACCAATATCTATTCTTTCTAGCCAAATAAAATGTTAAAGGAATTGTTGGAGCTAACCATACAGCAAGAAAACTTGGTTCTCTGAAAGTACCGTAATTTCTCAATACTGAGCATGCTCTTCTAATTGGTTGAGACCAGCCTCCAGAGCCAGGTCTAGATCTTGTAAAATCTGGTATCTCTAAAAAGTATGAAAAGTAGGAATAAAGTGAGAACAAGGAAATAATTACTGCAACATAAACTAAATATTGAATTATCTTATCTTTATTTAAATGATTACTAATTAAATGAACAGCCCAAATTGCAGCAATAAATGCAAAAAGTTTTAGAAGTCGTAGTGATATATATTGAGTAAAAGTTGTTGTAGCATACTCAGGAAGCGTGTTGTCAAAAGAGATGGCCCTAATTACTGTTATGCTAAAAATATAAAATAGCCATATCTTTAATGATGGAAGTTCATCAAATTCATAATCGTAACCAAAGAAATAATTGAATATAAATAATCCAATCATTAATATAACCCCTAACCAAGGAGCTGGTATTGAATAAATTGAAAAAGCATCCATTCCTTCTAAAAATATAGAGACAATGAAAATAGTAATTATTGGATTTATATTTTTTATCTTCAACTTATTCTTTTATACCCTTCAGAAAATTGCACTTTAACTCCATTTTTATCTTTCCCCCAAGACGAATACTCTTTTAACTCTAGGTCTTTTGAATAATCTTCAATTGTTATAATGCCATTTTCAATTTGAATTTTTCTATAGATTCTTTTTCCATTAAAGTCTGCATATCCTAAGAAATTATTTTTATCATAAGTCAATACTTCCCCATCACTCATATGGTTTAATCGAAAACAATCAAACTCATCTGCATTTGGAAATTTTATATCTGATTTAGGACCCCAGTGATATTCAAGAGATCTAAATTTGTTTCTTAATTGAATATCATCCGTATAAGTACCTGTTCCAGGATCTCTTGCAATCCAACTATTATCTGTAAAGCACTCAATTGCTAATTGATCATAGTGTGCATGACCCCCAATACCATTTTGACCTATAGGACCACATCTTATACTGAAATATTCATCTTCATTTCTCCAAATATATACACCAAAATCTTTAAAACTAAAAGTTTCGTATTCTTGAGAAAATACCTTTATAGCTTTATGTGTAACTTTTTTATATTCATTAAGGGACGGCGTTTCAAGTTTAATTTCATTTTTAAATTTTTGTTTTATATCACTATCATTTACTGAATCTTCATATAAAATTTTAATTAAATCAATTAACCATTCCATTTTTAAAGGTTCGTCTTCATTAAAAGCAAAATAAAATAACCTTCCAGAATCATTATCTCCTATTTGAGATAACTCACCTTTATTCATTAACAATGACAAAATTAAGCTATTTGATTTAATTATCTCGTCTATACGTGGTAAAAGAATTGAATCTTTATCAATTTCTTCAATTGCAAGCTTACATAAAATCATAGCTTCAGTAACAAAAGCAGAATAATGAGTAGAGGCTTCAAAATTTGTACCATCTTTATAAAATTGTTTACCTAATTCAGCTTGTAATTCATTATGATAGAATTTAAATTCTTCTTGGTCTTCATCAAATGAAAATGTTGCAATAGTAAGTAATAAAGAAGTGAGCTCAATAAGATAATGATTCCCCACTACATTTCCTTTGTCTTCTAAATTATTACTTATATATTCATAATGCTGACTTATGAATGTACTAATTAAATCTTTATTATTTCCTAGTATCTGGATACCAGTAGAGCCATCTTCAATAGCTAAAAAGTGGAAGATTAAATTTATATTTCTTATGGCTACATCCATAGGACTATTCCAGTAAATCAATGGGAACTTGCTTACATCTATCTCTCCTGCGTTTACTTTTTGTAAATATTGAAGCCTTGATGCTTCATAGGGTACTTTTACATCAGCTACATTAAAGTATGCAGGTTTTAATTTCTTGTTTGAAAAATCAAAATCTGAAAATATATCTTTAGATAATTCATAATCAGCAGTCAGCTTACCAAAAATTTTTAAATCATCATTTAAATTCACTTCATTATGTAAAAGAAGTCTGCAATGTTCATTAATAAATTTTTGATAATTAGTTTTTCTTCTTTCAAATAGTCTAAATTCTGACGGAATGTTTATCTTTGTACCAAAAAGATACCTTAAATGATATTTAAATTTACGAAAAATTGTAAAAATATCAATCATGAGACTTCCTGAAACTGTATGTTGTTAAAGCAGCAATCAAAACTTGTGAGACAACAATAGAGAGAACAGCTGGGTTGTATCCTATTTTATGCATTATAAAGTAAATTCCATACGATAATATTGCACCAATTGATATGGTTTTTGTTATGTTTAATTCAAAATTTAACGCTCTTGAAAATATTATATTAATTCTAGACCAAATCATTACAGGTAAACAAAATAGAATTATGGAGGTAATATTTGCAAGATCATTAAATTCATTACCCAATACATTGATAAAAATTCCTTCTGCAACATCTTTAAATAAATAAAACAAAATAGGAATTGAAAAAGAAAAGAGAAATACTTTTCTTAATCGAATCCTCATTTCTGAGACTTCATTAATGTCTTTTGCTTTTGAAAGCTCTGGAAATATCATATCTAAACTAGCTCCAATTAATTGAAAAAGTGCTTCTAGTAATCGTCTTGATAGTGCTAAAACACCTAATAAAGGACCAGAATAGAACAATCCAAGTAAAACAATATCAAGTTCAGATATTAGAACGGCTGAAAATGTTGTTGATACCATTTTTTTTCCAGATTTAGTTAACTCAGATCTGGTTTCATTATTATTTGTTGAATCAAAAATTAATTCACTTTTAGGTAAGTAAAAATGAGCAACAAGAAAGAAAATCAAGAACATTAAGGATTGAAAAATAATCACCCATAATATTGAAAAACCATTATTTACAATAATCCAAGCACCTAGGCCATAAAATAATGTTCTAATTAATATTTGTTTCGAGCTTATAACGAAGTTTCCTTTAGCTTGGTAATAAGCTAAAGCGATATGAATCATTTCATTAAAAATGTATCCAATTAGAAAAATTGATGTCCACAAATAATTTCTTCCTAAAACAAATGAAATAGGAAAAAGTAAGACCAAAGAAAAAACTAAATTACGAAGTACTAAATAATAAGAATTTGAAAATACTGATTTTGAAAAATCTAGATTCTGAGCTCTTACTTTTGTCGTAACCAAAGCTAGGGATAAAACTGATGCTGTCCCTATTAGTACAGATAAACTTTTTGCTGAAGCATACTCTCCATATGTTTCAGCGCCATATACTTGACTAATAATTGTTATTAAAAAAAAGTTAACTATTAATAGAGTAAATTGCATTAGAGAAATATAAACAGTATTCTCTTTCCAATTTCTAATCAATTCGCAACCCTTGTCATATGCCATCGAGAAAGATTAACTA
>CAZKFE010000028.1:0-9926 GCA_964551955.1 uncultured Candidatus Actinomarina sp.
CAATTTATGCTTCTTTCATATCCCTATGGATAATTACAGCATCCTTTCCATCATTTTTAAGCCAACTTCCAATCTCTTCTGTCATTACTACGCTTCTATGTTTTCCTCCGGTACATCCTATGGCTATCCCAACATAAGATTTTCCTTCAGATGTAAATCGTGGAAGTAAAAAGTCAATAAGGTCTTTGGCCTTATCGAGAAAAACTTCAGCATCTTCAAAAGATAGTACATAATTCCTTACCATGGGTGATTGACCTGTTGATGAACGAAGCTCTTCTTTCCAATGTGGATTTGGTAAAAATCTGACATCTAAAACTAAATCAGCATCTCTAGGTGAACCATTCTTGAATCCAAAAGAAGTAACAGATATTTTTAGATCTTGGTTCGTTGCCTCGCCCTGGAAGCCTTCAATAATTCTCTTTCTTAAGTCATGAACATTCATATCAGTTGTATCAATAACTAAATCTGCTAATTCTCTAATAGGCTTTAATAGATCTCTTTCCATTTTTACAGATTGGGATAAGGATTCTTTACCCATAGGGTGTGGCCTTCTGTTTTCTTCATATCTTTCAATCAATGTTTCAGTATCTGCATCAAGAAAAATTACTCTTGTAAGAACACCTGATTGGCTTAACCTATTAAGACTTTTATTCAATTCATCTTGAGCTAAACCATCTCTTGCATCTACAGTAAGCACAAGTTGTCTGTTTGATTCAGCAACATCATTTGATTCCACAACTGATTCAACTAAATCTGGAGGTAAATTTTCAATTACAAAATAACCTAAGTCTTCAAAAACATTAGAACTAGCAGAACGACCTGCTCCTGACATCCCTACTAGTAATAAAACTTCTGGTCTATTTGTTACCAATTTTCCCTCCAATAACATTCTAATTAGGAGTCGTTTAGATGGTAGAACTTTCTTTATGAGCCTTTAGGTACTTATTTCCTTCGATCTAAGACGTCTATTCTCTTTTAAAGCAAACCTATGAGCTTCATCCCTAATATTTTGAAGCAAAAATAAGGCTTGAGAATCTTTATTTAAAAAATAAGGCTCTTTTCTATTCGGTAAATATAATTCTTCTTCTTTTTTTGCTAAAGCAATTAATTCAATTTCTAATTCAAAATGATCAATTATGCTTTTTGCAGAAGATAGCTGCCCCTTACCACCATCTACTAATATTAAATCTGGATATTTTTTAAAACTTTTATCATCTTCTTTACTTTTAGTTAGTCTCTTTAACCTTCTAAAAAGCACTTCTTCCATTGATTTAAAATCGTCTTGTCCTTTAAAAGATTTTATATGAAACTTTCTATACATTGAGGGCTTACATATTCCATCTTCCATAACAACCATTGAACCAACTCGATGTTTATCAGCTAAATTAGAAATGTCATATGCTTCAATTCTAAAAGGAACATTTCTTAGCCCTAGATTATTTTTTAATTGCTCCAATGACTGCGTCCTAAATTCTAAATCTGTACGTCTTCTTAGATTAACTACTCTTCGAATTTCTTTTGCATCAATAATTGCTGTGTCTAATAATTCTTTTTTCCATCCTCTTTGGGGAGTTTTAAGATCTATATTTTTGGACCATTTATTTGATAACTCCTTAGCAATAACTTCAGAATATGGAAAATTATGACTTACTAATATTTCATCTGAAGGTTCATTTTCTGAAAAAATAGATAATATAATTTGAGGTAAATAATCATTATATTCTGAAGTATCAATAGGCTCTAGAGTTTTCTTAACTTCTCCAACAATTCTTCCATTTCTTATAAGCAAACAAGAAATAACAACATCTAAATTATCTATATCAACTCCTAACACATCAACTGATTGTTTATTATCTACTAGCAAAGTCTGTGTTAATCTAGCATTCTCTAAATGATTTATTAGGTTTTTTGCTTCATTAGCTTTTTCATATTCCTGATTATTTGAATATTCTTTCATTTCTTTTATTTTTTTGTTTATATATTTATCTGATTTGCCAGAATAAAAATCTTTTAACTTTGTGGTTAATTTATTATATTCATTCTTGCTAATTTCATCTATGCAAGGACCTGAACATTTATCTATATCGAATAACAAACAAGGTTTATTAAGTTTTTTATGCCTATTGAAAACAGTATTTGTACAAGTTCTAACAGGAAAAATATTTATTAAATGATCTAAAGATCTTTTAGCAGACCCTACTAAAGGAAAGGGTCCAAAATTATTATTTCTTGAATTTATTTTTCTAGAAATATACGCACGAGGCCATTCTTCATTAGTTAGAGTCACATATGGATAGGATTTATCATCTTTAAATTGAACATTGTATTTTGGTTTATGTTCTTGTATAAATGAATATTCAGCTAATAATGCATCGGCTTCATTCTTAGCAACTACAAAACTTAACTCACTTGCTTCAGAAACTAATCTTTTTATTTTCCAAGAAGATTGTTTTGAAAAATATGAAGGGACCCTTTTTCTTAAATTTTTTGCTTTACCAACATATAATGGTTCGTCATAATTATTTTTGAATATATAAATCCCTGGTTCATTTGGTATTTCTTTATTTAATATTTTTTGCATTTATAAAACTAATTTAAGGTGTTTACCCGTAAGCGATTTTTTATCTCCAATAACGCTTTCTGGAGTGCCTTCTGTAATTATTTTCCCGCCATTTTCTCCACCTTCAGGTCCAAGATCAATTATCCAATCTGAATTTTTTATTACATCTAGATTATGTTCAATTACAACTACCGTATTGCCTTTATCGACTAACATGTGTAAAACTTCCATTAGTTTCTGGACGTCAGCAAAATGTAGACCTGTTGTTGGTTCATCAAGTATATACATTGTTTTACCTGTAGATCTTTTACTTAACTCTTTTGCTAACTTTACTCTCTGTGCTTCCCCACCTGAAAGTGTTGTAGCTGATTGTCCAAGGGTTATATATGATAAGCCCACATCATCTAATGTTTTTATTATTCGATATATTTTTGGTTGATTTTCAAATATTTTTAAAGCATTTTCTACAGTTGAGTTCAAGATATCAGCAATGCTATATCCTTTCCATTTTATATTTAAAGTTTCCGGGTTATACCTTGAACCATTACAATCTTCACACATTACATAAACATCTGGTAAAAAATACATTTCAACTTTAATAGTTCCGTCACCTTTACATGATTCACATCTTCCTCCAGGTACATTAAACGAAAACCTGCCTGGCTTATACCCCCTTACTTTTGATTCTTCAGTTTGGGAATAAAGGCCTCTAATCATATCAAATACTCCTGAATAGGTTGCTGGATTAGATCTTGGCGTTCTACCTATTGGCGATTGATCTATTTCAATTAATTTATCTATATAATTCAATCCACTTATGCTTTTATGTATTCCTGGTGGGTTCCAATTTTTTCTTGTGAATTCATTATTTATTGCCTTTGCTAATATCTCAGATACTAAAGTAGACTTCCCACTACCTGAAACACCAGTTACTGATACAAATTTTCCTAATGGAAATTCTGCAGTAATGTTTTTTAAATTGTTTTCTTTAGCTCCTCTTATTACTATTTTCCCTTCGTTACCATTTCTTCTTACTTTTGGATATGGAACTTTTAATTTTCCTGAAAGATATCTCCCTGTAATTGATTTTTTATTTTCAGAAATTGTATTCCAATCACCAGCAGCAACAATATTACCTCCATCTTCTCCTGCTCCCCATCCAATATCGATCAAATAATCCGAACTTTTCATTGTTTCTTCATCATGTTCAACAACCAATACTGTATTTCCTAAGTTTTTTAGTTTCATCAATGTATCTATTAATTTTTTATTGTCAGATTGATGAAGGCCAATCGAAGGTTCATCTAAAACATATAATACCCCTGTTAGTCCTGACCCAATCTGTGTAGCTAATCTAATTCTCTGCGCTTCTCCCCCTGAAAGTGTTGCTGCGCCTCTATTTAGTTGTAAATAGCCCAAACCAACTTCATTAAGGAAACTTAATCGTTCTTTAATTTCTCTAAGTATTGCTTCAGCTATTTCTTTTGAATTACCAGTAAGTTTAAGATTATCTATAACTTCATAACCTTTCTTAATTGAAAGTTTATTAAATTCTCCAAGTGTTAAAGCTTTTACTTTTACATTTCTCGATCTTTCATTAAGTCTTTCCCCACCACATTCGCTACAAGGCAGTTCTCTCATAAATTGCATATAATGATCTCTTCTTTTATCTGAACTTGTTTCTTCATAAATCTTTTTAAATAATGGTACGACTCCTGGGAATTCTCTTTTCCATGATCTTCTATTGCCAAATCTGTTTGTATAATTAATTGGAGTTTTAATTCCATCCGTACCGTTCAGCAAGATTTCTGTATCATTTTTATTTAATTCTTCATAAGGAACATTTTTTGGTATTTCGAAATAGTCACAAACACCATGTATTTGAGCGCGAAAATATTTACGAAAAGACATCTCTGGAAATACATTTTCATTAATTGTTAATGTTGTATCTTTTAATAATAAGTTTTCATCAATCTCATAATTTACTCCTAAACCGTTGCAAAAGTTGCATGCACCGAATGGTGAATTAAATGAAAAATCTCTTGGTTCAAGTTCACCATATGATGTTCCACACTCTTTACAACCTAATTTTTGACTAAAGTTTTTTATTTCATCTTCTATTTTTATATCGACTATTCCATCTGTTAGTTTAAGTGCAGCTTCTATTGATTGAGGTAACCTTCTACCACCGGTTTTCTTAATTTTAACTCTATCCACAACAACTGATATATCATGATTGAAATATCTATCTAGTTTTTTTGCTTCATCTAATCTTGTAAGTTCGCCATCAATATATGCTCTACTAAATCCATCTTTTAATAAATCTTTAAATAAATTTTCAAATTCACCTTTCCGTGATTTTACTACAGGTGCAAGAATCTCAACATTTATTTCATTTCCTATTTTAAGTACCTGATTTACTATAAATTCGACTGACTGTTTTTGTATTTTTGTACCACAAATAGGACAAAAACTTATCCCAATCCTTGCCCATAATAATCTTAAATAATCATGAACTTCAGTCACTGTACCAACAGTTGAACGAGGACTTCTTGAAGACGTCTTTTGATCTATAGCAATCGCAGGTGATAAGCCTTCTATACTTTCTACATTTGGTTTTTCCATCTGCCCCAGGAATTGACGCGCATATGCTGATAAACTTTCAACATACCTTCGCTGTCCCTCTGCATAAATAGTATCAAAAGCAAGCGATGATTTGCCTGAACCAGATAATCCAGTGATTACAACAAATTCATTTTTCGGTATATCAACTGAAATATTCTTTAAATTATGTTCTTTAGCACCTTTAATTTTTAGATAATCTTTATTCATTATTTAGGTAATTCCATTATCTCTTTTTTTACTTCTCTTAATTCATCTCTTAATCTTGCTGCGACTTCAAACTCTAATAAGTCAGCTGCTAAATGCATCTCCTTTTCTATATTTTTTGATATTTTATATAAATCTTCTTTTGATGCATTTTTTAAATTTGTATTTGATCTTGATTTAATATCTTCCTTTGATGGCCTATTTTTTTCAACTCTTTCTAAAATATCAGTCACTTCTTTTTTTATAGTTTCTGGATTTATACCATATTTTTTATTATGCCTTTCTTGTATCTCTCTTCTTCTATTTGTCTCATATACCGCACTTGTGATTGAATCAGTCATTTTATCTGCATACATTATTACATAACCGTCTTTATTTCTAGCTGCCCTCCCTATAGTTTGAATTAAACTAGTTTCAGACCTTAAAAAACCTTCCTTATCCGCATCCATAATCGCAACTAATTGAACTTCTGGTAAGTCTAAACCTTCTCTAAGTAAATTAATGCCTACCAAGACATCAAATTCTCCCTTTCTTAATTCTCTTAAAATTTCTATTCTTTCTAAAGTGTCTATATCAGAATGTAAATACCTAGTCTTTATTCCCATTTTTAATAAATAATCACTTAAAGATTCACTCATTTTTTTTGTTAATGTTGTCACTAATATTCGATTTCCATTTGCAATTACAGAGTTTATTTCACTTAATAAATCATCAATTTGATTAGTGGTTGGTTTTATAGTTACAGAAGGATCCAATAAACCTGTAGGTCTTATTACCTGCTCTACAAACTCTTTAGAATTTTCTGATTCCCATTTACCTGGTGTTGCCGAAACTAATATTGTTTTTGAAACTTTATTTTCCCATTCTTCAAATTTAAGAGGTCTATTATCTAGTGCAGCTGGAAGTCTAAAGCCATAATCAACAAGTGTTGTTTTCCTAGATCTATCCCCTTCATATTGGCCTCTAATTTGTGGGATAGCGATATGACTTTCATCAACGACCATTAAGAAATCCTCAGGGAAAAAGTCGATTAAGGTGTGCGGTGCTTCACCAGGTTTCCTTCCGTCAAAATATCTTGAATAATTTTCAATTCCTGAGCAAACCCCTAGTTCTTTTAACATTTCTAAATCAAACATTGTTCTTTGTTTTATTCTTTGAGCTTCAAGTAATTTATTATTTTTCTCAAATTTATTTATTTGGTTATTCAAATCTACCTTTATTTTTCTTAATGCCTCTTTTATATTTTTTTCAGAAGATACATAATGTGAAGCAGGAAGTATTGCTAACTCATTTAACTTTTCTAATATTTCACCTGTAACAGGATCAATTCTTGAAATATTTTCTATTAGATCTCCAAAAAATTCAATACGATATATTGTTTCTTCATATACAGGAAAGATATCTAAAGTGTCTCCTTTTAATCTAAAAGAACCTCTTACAACAACCAAATCGTTCCTTGTGTACTGTTGTTTTATTAATTTTGTTAATAATATATCTAAATCATATTCCTCACCTTTAATAATTGGAATTATTTTATTTTTATATTCTTCGGGTGAACCTAGGCCATATATGCATGAAACAGACGATACAACAATAACATCTTCCCTCATAAGCAAAGCACTTGTTGCTGAATGTCTTAATCTGTCTATTTCATCATTTATATTTGCATCTTTTTCAATAAAAGTGTCGCTTCTTGGGACGTAAGCTTCAGGTTGATAATAATCATAATAAGAAACAAAATATTCAACTCTATTTTCAGGAAAAAATTGTTTAAATTCATTAGCTAATTGCGCAGCTAATGCTTTATTGGGAGCCAACACAAGAGATGGCATTTGGAGCTCTTCAATAATCCAAGCTATAGTTGCAGATTTACCAGAACCAGTTATTCCCATTAAGGTTTGGAAATCATATCCTTTTGAAAACCCGTCTTTTAATTTTTTTATGGCTTTAGGTTGATCTCCTTCAGGCTTAAAATCAGAAACAACTTGGAATCTACTCATTTTAAGAATTTGTTTATATAATCTTTAATGTCATTCTCTAGCTGATTTAAATCATTGTTTTTTATGATAGTACCAATAGATAACCACCAATCATCATCTGGTTGTGTGTTTATTCTATTTTTAATATCTTCTTCTTCCATACCTCTTTTCTTTAATCTTTCTACCCTTTCATCTTCAGAAGTCCAGATAACTAATGTTTCAAAATCTTTATGAATATTTTTTGGTGCCGAAACTTCAACAAAAGTTAGAGAATCATTTCTATTAATTATTTCATTTAATTTATTTAATATTTTTGGATGTAAGAAATTCTCTAATTTTTCTAACTGTAATTTATCATTAAATACTATTTCGGCAATTTTCTTTCTTGATACTTCATTATTTAAAATTGTCGTTGGGAAATTTTCTTCTAAAAAATCCCTTGTGTCTTCTCTTCTCAAAATGATCCCAGATATTTCATCTAAATCAACTGTTTCATATCCTAAATTATTAATCATTGATAGCACTGTTGATTTACCACTCCCTATAGGCCCAGTTATAATAATTGCTTTTTTATCCATATATGTAAGGATAAGTAAATATTAAATTTAAATCTAGTCTGTATTACCTATCCCACGATCTTTAAGTTCTTGGAGTATATTATCTAATGATTCATCAACTCCTTCTACTTTTTGACGTGTTGATTTTTGATCATCTTTTTCAGATTTAGATTCTGATTGAGAAGAATGTGTTTTTGGTGTATCTTTTTCTTCCTTAGTTTCTTTCCATTCTGGATGAGCTTGCTTTATTGAAAGATTAACACGCCTTTTAGGGATATCTAATTCGATAATTTTTACTTTTACTTTTTCTCTAATTGCTAAAGCTAACTCAGGTGAGTCTACTTTTTCAAGAGATATTTCTGATACATGTACTAGGCCTTCTACGCCTTTGCCTATAGTCACAAATGAACCAAATGGAACAACTTTAGTTACTTCACCTTCAACAATATCACCCTCTTTGAAACTTAATTCAAAATCCAACCAAGGGTCTTCTGTTACTTGTTTTATAGATAGGGATATTCTTTCTTTTTCAAGATCTATTTCTAGTACTTTGACAGTAGCATCATCACCAACTTTAACTATTTCATTTGGGTTCTCAACATGTCTCCATGAAAGTTCAGAAACATGAACTAGACCGTCCATCCCCCCTATGTCAACAAAAGCACCGAAATTAACTATTGAAGATACCTTTCCTTCTTTGATGTCACCAACTTCTAAATCATCCAGAAAGCCCTGCCTTTCCTCTGATTGTTCTTCTTCTAAGTAAGCTTTTCTTGATAAAACTATATTGTTTCTTTGCCTATCTAATTCAAGTATTTTTGCTTCTATTTCTTCCCCTATATACGCATTTAATTCTTTTACCCTTCTTACATCTATTAACGATGCAGGCAAAAAACCTCTCACTCCTATATCAACTATTAAACCACCTTTTACTGCTTCAATAACAACACCTTTTACAGATTTATTATTGTCAGCAATATCTTGTATATCACCCCAGGCTTTTTCAAATAATGCTCTTTTAACAGAAAGTAACAATCTGCCTTCATCATCTTCTTTATCTAGAACAAGTGCTTTTACTTTTTCGCCTTCTTTAACAATATCATTTGGGTTAACTGATTTTTTAACACTTAATTCTCTAGCAGGAATTACACCTTCAGACTTATATCCAACATCTAGAAAAACTTCATTCCTATCAATCCTTACTACTGTTCCTTCAATAACATCTCCTGTATTGAATGTAACAATAGTTTTTTCCAAAAGTTCTGGAAAATCTTCAGGCTTTGCGTCATCTGGAATCTGAACAACATTCGAAGGATTAGAATTCTCATCTAAATTATCTGTCATAATATGTTATATTTTCCAATCATAGTGTTGCGACTTTTAGAATAACATAACTATGATATTTACAAACTAATTATTAAAATTAGCTAAATTTTTATTTTGTTTTATATCAACAAATAATGGGACTTCTAAATTCGATGCATTTTCCATTTCTTTCTTGACTAATTTAGCAGTTTCATCAACTATTTCCATAGGAGTTTGAATTATTATCTCATCATGAATTTGTAAAAGTATAAAAGTAGAATTTAGTTTTTTAATTTTGTCTTCAAGTTTAATCATGGCAATTTTCATAATATCTGATGCTGTCCCTTGAATGGGCGCATTCATTGCAATTCTTTTTCCCATAGCTTTCACTTGAAAATTAGAAGAAGCTAGTTCTCTAATGAATCTTTTTCTTCCATAATGTGTTTCAGTGTAGCTAGAGCTTTCTGCTTTCTTTACAATAGAATCTAGATATCCTTTAATTTTTGGAAATTGATTGAAATAAGAATCAATTATTTCTGAAGCTTCTTTTTTTGATATATCTAGACTTTTTGACAAACCAAACGATTCCATTCCATAAATTAATCCAAAATTTACTTCTTTTGCTTTTCTTCTCATATCTTTTGAGACTGAACCTATATCAGTATCAAATAATCGTGAAGCAGTTTCAGAATGAAT
>CAZKFE010000029.1:0-9635 GCA_964551955.1 uncultured Candidatus Actinomarina sp.
TAAATAAGTCTTCATCTATTGCGAATCTATTTTCTGCAAGTATTGGAAAAACTATGATAATTACACACATTGTTGGAGTTATTAAAAATAAGGAAGAATTATTTCTATATTCACTTAGTATTTCTTTCCTTATGAGAGGTTTATTAAATTTCATCTAAACTTACCGTTTCTTTGTTTTTGAATAGTCCGCTAGTTTCCTGAGAAGATAATATGTTACCTTTAGAGTTCTGAGTTCTTTCATTAATTAGTTTTTGTAAGTGATCAACACCTTGTTTGTCTAAATAATTCAGAGGTTCATCTATGCATAAAATATCAGGTTCTTTCATATCTGCTATAGCTAACTCAGCTCTTTTCATCATTCCACTAGAAAAATATTTCAACTCATCTGTTTTATAACTTTCTAGATTGTATTTTGCTATTGTTGAATCAATTATTTCTACAGTAATATTTATAGAACTTGTAAAGTAAATAGCATTTTCACTAAGTGTCAGATTAGGCAATAGGGTAGGGGTATGAGATATTTCTAAAATATTTACTTCTTCTATTTTGTATTTTGAAGCAAATGAGTTTCCATCAAAGTTTTGAGAAATAAAATTTAGAAGGGTTGTTTTACCAGTACCATTTTTTCCAATTATTTCATAGTTTTCACTTTTATCAAGAGTTAAATCTAAATTATCAATTACAATCTCATTTCCGTACCCAAGAGTAAGACCGTTTGTTTGAAAAAAAATATTATTCACAACACTATTGTATTGACAATAGTTTTTTATAAATCTCAAATGTTGTCATAACGTCATTTTTAGCATTATGAGTTGGTAGAACAACATCAAAATATTCAGCTAAAGTATTCAATCTATGGTTAACAACTTTTTCTTGAAGGGTAGACCGACTTAATTCAAGAGTATCTATAGTGTTATTTTCTAAATTTCTATCTAAATAATGATTTAAGAATTTTAGATCAAAATTTATTAAATTATGTCCGACCAATGTAGAATTTTCTAAGAATTTAATTATTTCATCATTCTTTTCTTTAAATTTTGGAGAATTTACAACTTTAGAATTAGTAATTCCATGAATATTTGAGTTTTCAATACTTTGTTCTGGATTGAATAATGAATAAAATTCATCAACAATTTTATTTTCTACTACTTTTAAAATATATAATTCAATTATTTCAGAATCTTCTGGTTCAAAACCTGTAGTTTCTATATCAAGAATACAAAGTGTTTCATTTTTATTCATGATTTTGTTAATTCCCACATTGCTATTGCAGCAGCAGTAGAAGCGTTTATAGAGTCTACATCATTTTTTGATTCTATTTTAAGGCTTTGATGTTCAGTTTTTTTCCAATTATCTGAAATTCCGTACTTCTCAGATCCAATAACCAAAGCAAAATTTTCTTTTGGTTTAAAGTTGTTAATTAATGCATCAGCTTCTGGATCTAATAAGATTAATTGATACTTATTTTTTGCAAGTAAGTCAAATATTTTAGAACTAGTGTCACTAATTAGATTCATTGTAAATAAATGACCAATTGATGCTCTGATAACATTAGGATTATAAAAATCTGTTATTTCATCGCAACAAATTATATTCTCTATTCCTAACGACTTTGCAGTTCTTATCATAGTTCCTAAATTTCCTGGTTTTTCAATTTGGTCCGCCACTAGAACCGGTCCTTTTATATTACTTTCAATGGCTGACAGATTTTTTTGTATAAATAACGATAGAATTCCATCTGGTTTGTCTCTATAAGAGATTGCTTCAAAAACTTTTTTAGATAGTGTTACTATCCTTATATTTTTTTTATTGAATGCATTTATCATTTCATAGTTATTTTCACCAACAAAAAGTTCTTCACAAATATAAAGAGTATCTATTTCATAATTAGAAGAAATAAGGAGATTGTTTTCTCTGTAGCCTTCAGCTAAAGATTTTTTTTCAGTTTTTCTTACTTTGTTCTTTGCAAGCGATATTAAAAATTTTAATTCTGGATTGTTCAATGATGTTATTGATTTATTTGCTGAAGTATTCATTGTGAGTTAACTTTTTTTTTGTCATTTTCTTTTTTATGTTTGTTGTTTTTTCTTCTACTCCAGCAGTAATAAATCCTAATATCTTATAATTCTCTGGGATTGAAATTAGAGATTTTATATTATCAATTTTCATGTTGTGAGATCCTAGGAAACCACTTTTTAAGCCTATTTCCTCAATTAGTAACATACAGTTCATCATTGCTGCTCCTGCATCTACATACCAATAAGGAGTATCCCAGCTTGAAGAATTTGTTGAGCTATCCTTGTCCATTTGAGCATATCTTTCATGATACGCTTTCTCATTAACCAACAGTATATAAATTGATAAAGATTTAGAAATCCATTTATCAAAGCCTTTTTCAACATAAGATTCTTCATTAGATAATTTAGCAAGTTCCATAATATTTTCCTTATTTGATACATGTACAATTTCTATACCCCTAGCAAAACCAGCGGTTGGTATTTTAATTGCGTAATCAGCTACTTTACTTAGCTCTAAGTATTCCTCATCGCTTTGAATATAGTTTCTAACTATTCTCCTGTTTGTTAACAAATTTTGAAGATAGGTTTCTTCATTATTCATAAGTTAGTTATCTAAGATTGTATTTAATACTGAGTCACCAACGTCACTAGTACTCATGCCCATTTTTCCAGCAGAAAGTGACTCTAGTTTTTGGGCTGTTTCAATTATTCCTTTATCTACGTCTTTAGAATATTGCTCTTCACCAAGCTGGTTAAGCATCATTGAGGCTGCTGCAATACATGCTAGGGGATTGATAACATTCATACCTGTATATTTAGGAGCAGAACCTCCTATGGGTTCAAACATAGATACCCCTTCCGGATTAATATTTCCACCTGCAGCTATACCCATACCACCTTGGATCATTGCTCCAAGATCAGTAATAATATCTCCAAACATATTATCAGTAACTATTACATCAAACCATTCTGGATTTTTTACCATCCACATACAAACAGCATCAACATGGCCATAGTCAGTTTCTATGTCGGGATAGTTTTTTGCTACCTCATTAAAAATTCTTTCCCATAAATCATGTGCATAAGTTAAAACGTTTGTTTTTGCACAAAGAGTTACTTTTTTTCTATTATTTTGTTTTGCGTACTCGAACGCATAAACAATACATCTATTTATTGCTTTCCAAGTGTTTATTGATTCTTGAGTAGCTACTTCATTTTCTGTTCCATAATGAATGTACCCACCAGCTCCAGCATATAGACCTTCAGTGTTTTCTCTCACAACTGTAAAATTTATGTCTTCAGGTCCTTTGTTTGCTAATGGAGTCTCAACACCAGGGTATAGAACTACTGGACGAAGGTTAATATATTGATCAAATTCTTTTCTTAAATAAAGTAAAATACCTTGTTCTAAAATGCCAGGCTTAACTTCAGGATGTCCTATTGCTCCAAGAAGTATTGCATCACTATTTCCTAATTCTTGAAGATCTTTTGCTGTAACAAGCTCATTTGACTTTAAATATCTATCTCCTCCAAGATCACTGTTAGTAAAATTGAAATCAATATCATATTTTGATTTTGTTTTTTCAAGTATTTTTACTGCTTCATTTACTACTTCTGGACCTGTACCGTCACCGGGTAAAAGAGATATGTTATATTTTTTCATGGTTATTTATTTAGAGCATTTAGGAAAGACTCTACAGAACCTTGGACAACATCAGTTGATACTGCTCTTCCTTGTTTTAAGTTATGTCCATCATTAATGATAGTAACAATCTCAGCTGTTGAGTCAGAGCCTTTGGTAATACTATCAACTTTATAGTCAATTAATTTAGCTTCAGAATTCAGGATTCGCTTAACTGCAGTAAACGCTGCATCAATCATTCCGTCTCCTTCAGCACTTTCAGTTTTTTCATCACCTTCAACATTAAGAGTTACTGTAGCTGAGGCATAGTCGTCCTTACTATTTACAGAAACTGAAACTAATTTAACAGGGGCTCCTTGTGTTGCAACTTGCCCTGCGATTGCAAGGAGTTCATTTTGAACAATTTCACCTTTCCTGTCTGCAACCTTTTTAAAAGTTTCAAAGCTTGAATTAAATGAATCCTCGTCTAGTTCTATATTTAACTTATCTAATGCATCTTTAAATCCTGCTCTTCCGGAGTGTTTTCCTAAAATTATTTTTGCTTCTTGACCTACTGAGTCAGGTGTCATAATTTCATATGTCATTTTATTTCTCAAGTATCCATGTTGATGTATTCCAGATTCATGACTAAATGCATTTTTTCCAACTACAGCTTTGTTATATTGAACTGGATATCCAGTTAATTTTGATACGAGTCTAGATGTTTCTAATATTTCTGTTGTCTCTGCATTAATATCAACACCATATTGATCTTGCCTAGTCTTCACGGCCATGATAATTTCTTCTGTAGATGTATTACCAGCTCTTTCACCTATTCCATTAATAGCCCCTTCTATTTGTCTAGCTCCAGCAGTAATAGCAGTTAAGGAGTTAGCTACAGCTAGTCCTAGATCATTATGACAATGTGTGGAAATGATAATATCATCATTCTTACCTTTCACTTCATCGTATACCCCTGATAGAAGCTCTAGATAATCGGAAGGCGTTGCATACCCTACAGTATCTGGAACATTAATTGTTGTTGCTCCTTCTTCGACAGCTGCTTTTAATATTTCGATTAGAAAGTCTTTGTCTGTTCTAGTTGCATCCTGTGCAGAGAATTCAACATTCTCACAAAGTTTTTTTGCATATTTTACAGAATCTCTTGCCTCCTTAAGTACTTCTTCTTTAGTTTTTCTTAGCATATGTTCCATATGTATATCTGAAGTAGAAGTAAATACATGAATTCTAGAGTTCTTTGCAACTTTAATAGCTTCCCAAGCTTGGTCTATATCATCCGCTACACATCTTGCTAAAGAAGCTATGGTTGAGTTTTTTATATTTTTAGCAATTAGATTAACACCTTCCCAATCTCCAGGAGATGAAGCAGCAAAACCAGCTTCTATAACATCAACTTTTAATTTTTCTAACTGTTGAGCAATTAAGAGTTTTTCAGTAGGAGTAAGAGCTATGCCAGGACTTTGCTCTCCGTCTCTTAATGTTGTATCGAAAATTATTAGTTGGTCAGAACTCATATATCTTTTTTAATATCCTTTGCATTTAAGAAAGGCATCATTTGCCTTAATTCTTTTCCTATATTTTCAAGTTGGTGTTTTGATGCTTCTTCTCTTTTTTGATTAAGGAAAGGAGCTCCCTCTCTAGCTTGTGACATCCATTCTTTAGCAAATGCACCAGATTGTATTTCCTCAAGAACTTTTTTCATTTCTTTTTTTGTCTCATCTGTGATAATCCTTGAACCTCTTGAAAAATCACCATATTCTGCAGTATCTGAAATAGAATGTCTCATCCACTCAAAACCGCCTTCATACATAAGGTCAACTATTAACTTTACTTCATGCAAAGTTTCAAAATAAGCACTTTCAGGTTGATATCCTGCCTCAACTAAAGTCTCAAAACCATTTCTTATTAGTTCTGTTAACCCACCACATAAAACAACTTGCTCGCCAAATAAATCAGTTTCAGTCTCTTCTTTAAATGTAGTCTTCAAAATGCCAGCCCTACCTCCACCGATAGCTGAAGAGTAGGAGAGAGCTACGTCAAATGTCTTTCCACTAATGTCTCTTTCCACTGCAACCAAACATGGCATTCCAGAACCTTCCTCATATGTTCTTCTTAATAAGTGACCAGGGCCCTTTGGTGCAACCATACCAACAGAAATATCTTCTCTCGGAATAATTTCTTCAAAGTGTATGTTAAATCCATGCGCGAAAAGTAAGGTAGAACTGTCTTTCATGTGAGGTGCAATATCACTATTGTATATATCTGCCATAAGCTGATCTGGCAATAAAAGCATTACCACATCAGCATCAGTGGTTGCATCTTTTAGATTTGCAACTTTTAATCCCATTTCTTTAGCTCTGTTGAATGAATCTGAAGATTCTCTTAAGCCAACAGTTATATCTACACCTGAATCCTGTAAATTAAGTGCATGAGCATGGCCTTGACTACCAAACCCAATAACAGCAATTTTCTTTGATTTAATTAAATCTTGATCTATTGATTCATCATATATAATTTTATTGTCCATTTATCCTCCTAAAGTTTTGTTTGGATAGCAATTCTTCCACCTCTTATCATTTCAATAATTCCATATGGTTTTAAAAGTTTCTCAAATTTTATTAATTCTTTTGAAGTACCTGTTAATTCAAATACTGCATAATCTTGTCCTACATCAACTGACTTAGCTCCTGATAGTGTTGCTTTCTCAATAACTGAAGTTTGAGTTTCTTTATTTATAGATACTTTCATTAGTAAAACCTCTGCTTCTATTGTGTTTTCAGGATCAAGTTCTACAATTTTAATTACGTTTACTAACTTATTCAATTGTTTCTTAACCTGCTCAACTGATTCAAGTTCTGTAACTATTGTCATTTTTGATCTGCCCTCTATATTTGTTGGACCAACAGATAAAGAATTAATATTGAAGCCTCTTCGAGAAATAGTTAGAGCAACTCTAGCTAATACACCAGGTTTATCTTCTACTAATACGCTTAAGATTCTTTCACTCATTTTTTCTTTAAATCTTCCTCACTTAAAATTACTTCATCATTACTTCCACCTGCTGTAACCATTGGGAATACCATATCATCAGGGTCAACAACACAATCAACTAGAACTGGTCTATCATTTACTTTAAACATTTCTTCGAACACTCTTTTAACATCTGATTTTTCTACCATTCTTAATCCTACGGCTCCCATTGCTTCAGCAAGTGCTACATAATCAGGTGTATGGTGAGTTAACTCTGATGCAGAGAATCTATGATTGTAGAATATTTTTTGCCATTGTCTTACCATTCCATGATTACCATTGTTAAAAACTACAATCTTTAAAGGTATGTTTTCAGTTGAAGCAGTTATTAATTCTTGACAAGTCATTTGGAAACAGCCATCTCCATCCAGTGCAAGTATTTGTTTATCTGGAAAGGCTGCTTTTGCTCCAATTGCTGCAGGAAGGGCGTAACCCATTGTTCCTAATCCTCCTGAGTTTAGCCATGTATTTGGAGAGGTAAATTTCCAATGCAAAGAAATCCACATTTGATGTTGTCCAACCCCTGAAACTACAACAGAGTCTTCGTCTGACATTTTTTGTAATTCTTCTAGAACATAGGGAACTTTCAAAGGCCCTTTCTCTTCTTGGTTGTAACTTAACGGATAGCTTTCTTTCATTTCCTTTAATTCATTAAGCCAATCTTTTGTGTCTATTTTCACTTCACCTAATTTTTCTATTAAACCTTTAATGACACTTTTAGCATCGCCAACAATAGGAACTTCTGGTTCCCGAACTTTTCCTATTTCAGCAGGATCGATATCTGCGTGAATTACTTTAGCTTTTTGTGCAAAGAATTTAGGATTTGCTGTTACTCTATCATCAAACCTTACACCTAAGGCAATAAGTAAGTCCGATTTTTGTATTGATGTGGTGGCTGTATAGTTTCCATGCATGCCCGGCATTCCTATGCATAATTCATTTCCATCTGGAAAAGCACCTCTACCCATTAAAGTTGTAACAACTGGAATATTGTATTTAGTAGATAATTCAAATAATTCTTGATTAGCTTTTGAATGTATTATTCCACCTCCAACATAGAGAACTGGTTTTTTTGAATTTTTTATTAATTCAACAGCTTGTTGTAACATTTTTGGATTTGCCTCTAGTGTGGGCTTATATCCAGGTAAATCTTCTAACCTTGGTTCTAACCAATTAGCTTTTTCATTCAAAATATCTTTTGGAATATCTACCAATACAGGCCCGGGTCTTCCTGTTGTAGCAATATGCTTTGCTTCTAGAATGACTTGCGGTATTTCCTCAGCTTTTGTAATTAAATAATTATGTTTAGTGGCTGAGATTGTTAAGCCTACTGTATAAGCTTCTTGGAAGGCATCATTACCTATAGATTCAGAAGCAACCTGACCAGTAATTGCCAAAAGAGGAGTTGAATCCATTAATGCATTATTTAGAGAAGTTATTAGGTTAGTAGCCCCTGGTCCTGAAGTAGCTATTACTACACCTAACTCACCTGTAGCTTGAGCATATCCTTCAGCCATATGGCCAGCACCTTGTTCATGCCTAGCTAGAATATGCCTAATAGGACTGTCATACAAGGGGTCGTAGGCTGGCAAAATTGCACCGCCAGGAAGACCAAAAACAGTAGACACTTTTAAATATTCAAGTGTTCTCACTATAAGTTCTGCACCTGTTAACTTTTCTTTTGTCATATTTACCCTCAAAAAAAAACCTCCCTAATTTTGGGGAGGCGCTCAATACATATCAGAGAGCGCTACATAAGCACTAGCACTAATAAAGTAATCAAGATTTGTATTCTTTTCATTAGAATTAACTATAGTAAATGCTGATAAAAATGGAAGATATAAATTTATTAAATTATTTATCTCAAAATAATATAGAACTCCCTGACGGGATAAGTTTATCTGTTGTTAACCTACCTTCAGAACTAGATAGATCACTACAGATTGAGAAGGCAAAACAGGAAAATAGACACGCAAATATGAAATTTACTTTCTCTGACCCAAATTATTCAGGTTTGGGAGATAAATTTGACTGGGCAGAGTCATGTATAATTATTTCATACTCGTATTTAAAGCAAAATAATTTTAATTTTGGTTATTTACCAGGTGAAGGGTCTATTGCTAGATTTGCTAAAGAAGATTATTATGCTCCTTTAAAAAAATTTATTACCTTAATTAGAGACCATTTTGAAAATAAGAATTTAAGAACAGCACAGTTTATTGATAATCCAAAACATTATGACCGTTTATTTTTTGAACAAGCAGGTTTAGGTTGGCAAGGCAAGAGTACAATGATGCTTTCTCCTAGTAAAGGGCCATGGCAATTAATCGGCAACATATATGTTGAAAAAAAATTTAAAATAGAAAACAAGAAAAAATACTCATGTGGCAGTTGTAACCTTTGTCAAATTTCTTGCCCTACAGGTGCGTTAGATGAGGACTATGTTTTAGATTCAACTAAGTGCATTTCTTACTGGTTACAGTCTCCAGATATTATTCCACATGAAATGAGGCAAAGATTAGGTAATAGATTCTATGGTTGTGACGAATGCCTTATTTCATGTCCTCCAGGGCAAGATAAAAAAATTAATATTAGTAGTAATTCCTCAGTCGATCTTGTTGAAATATTAAATACTGAAAGTGAAGAATTGGTTGAGAAATATAGTTGGTTTTATATTCCAAAGAGAAATGGAGATTTCTTAAAAAGAAATGCAATAATAGCTTTAGCAAATAATCCATCAAAAAATAGTAAAGAAACTTTTGTAAAATTATTAAATTCTGAGTCTGATTTGGTTCGATTTTATTGCATTTGGGCTTTATGGAGGATAGGAGAGTTTTACTTAATAAACAAATATCTTGATATTGAAAATGAGGAAAGTAAATTAGTATTAAATGAGTATCAAAGATTAAATGAAATGATTTAGTCAGGTAAATAATCTATCCTTA
>CAZKFE010000030.1:0-4104 GCA_964551955.1 uncultured Candidatus Actinomarina sp.
CACCTCCATTATTAAGACTAATTGTATAAAAATATATATATTGAATACAATTAGTTGTAATGAAAAATTTTGCAATTGTTTTTACTCGTTTAAAGAAAGAAAGAGGCCTGTCAAATAAGCAGATAGCTTCTTTTACTGGGGCATTATTAAAAGACATTAAAAAGTGGGAAGCCGGAATTGGAATTCCAACTGATAAAAGAGTGATTGCTGCATTAGAGGGAATATTAGGAAATGAGATATCTTCAGCTATTGGAAATATACCGAATGAAAAATTATTTGAAAAGGAGATATCCAATGTAGAAAATTCTATTTTTGATATCGAAAAAAGAAAAGAGCCAAAAGTTAGGTCAGGATTTTTTAATATATTCAGGTCAAATATTGCAAAAAAAGAACGAAATCCACAAACAGAAATGTATACATATGAAGATATTTCGGAAGTTGAATTAAAAGAAATATCTGAAATAGATTTTTCTGAAGGTATTTATGAAGAGGCAATTGAGGAATTGCCATATATAAATGATCCTAAGCAGCTAAGCTTTTATTTTTCTAGAAATTTAAAAAGTCTTTTCTTTGTTTTAATATTTTTTTATTTAGCATTTCAAGGTATACAACTTTTTTGGGAGTCAATAAAAGTAATAATAAATAATTTGTTGTGACAATTAATAAATTATCTTTTCTGGGGCTCGTTTTTTCAATTTTTTCTATTATCGCCGGAGCAATAGTAAGAGCAACTGGTTCGGGTGATGGTTGCGGAGCATCCTGGCCTACATGTAATGGAAAGATTGTTCCAGAGCTTGACACCCCTTCAGAACTTATTGAATTTTCGCACAGATCGATAAGCGGATTGTTGTTAATAATAACATTCATAATTTTTGTAAAATCATTTAATGATAAAGTTCCAAATCTTCAAAAAAGAATTATTTGGTTTCTAACCTTTTTTGTTTTATTTGAAGCTTTAATTGGAGCAGTTATTGTAATCTATGAATGGGTAGGTTTGAATTCCTCCGCGCCAAGAATTATTGCCGTCCCACTTCATTTGGTAAATACATTTGGGCTTTTGGGAACATATACTTTATTATTTCACTTAACAAAAAATTCAAAAAATAGCTTAAATAATTTTTTTGATAAAGGTTTTAAAATTGGTATATTTTTATTTCTACTATCTGGAGCAACTGGTTCTATTACCGCATTAGCTGATGCAATATTTCCAAGTGCTTCTTTTCTTACAGGACTTGCAGAAGACTTCGATTCGAAAAGTGAAATCTTAACAAGATTACGAATTTTACATCCTATCGTTGCAGCGGCTTTGTCTGTCTATCTTTACTCAGAAGCCAATAGGCTTCAAAGTGAATATAAAGTTATAACAAAAAATATAAAATTATTAGTACTTTTAGGTGTTCTTTTAGGAGTATTAAATGTAGTTTCAAATATTATTCTGCCTCTAAGCATATTACATTTATTAATGGCAGATCTTCTTTGGGTTGTTTATGTAGATAAAAGTGCCGAAAAAATAGCATAACTTCAGAATAAACAAAATAAACATAGTGATAATTAGATATATACCCCTAAATGGCCTAAGCTTACATTTCGGTAACGAGAATTAAAAGATAAGGGTCAAAATATTAATGGTAACCAAGACAATACCTTCAAAACCTAAGGCTTCAAAAAAAGAAGTAGAAAAGGCTGCTGAGCTAGATACTTTGACACCAGAACAGGAAGCAGCAGCACGTGAAAAAGCAAAATCACTTGTAAAGAAATTAGCAGACGATAAAGGGAAACTTACAACTGATCTAGTAAGCCAATATTTAACAGCAATTGGAAATTTTGATTTATTAACTGCTGAGCAAGAAGTTGAACTTGCGCAAAAAATAGAATCAGGAGAAAAAGCAGCAATCAAATTAGAAAAAAAGAAATTCAAAGATAAAAAAGGTGAAATTAGATTAAAAAGAGACAGAAAAAAAGGAGCAGAAGCTAAGGACGCATTCTTAACTGCTAACTTGAGGCTTGTTGTTGCTAATGCTAGAAGATATGCAAATACTTCAGGAATAGATTTCTTGGATTTGATTCAAGAAGGAAACCTTGGGTTAATCAGAGCAGTAGAAAAATTTGATTGGAGAAAAGGTTTTAAATTTTCAACATACGCTACATGGTGGATCAGACAAGCAATAACAAGAGCAATTGCTGATAAGTCTAGGACTGTCAGAATTCCAGTTCATCTTCATGACACAATGGCAGCTGTAAGAGCAGCTCAAGCACAATTAAAAGCAGAACTTGGAAGAGATCCTAAACCACAAGAGATAGCAAAAGAAGCCGGGGTTGGTGTAGACAAAGTAGAGCTTGCTCTAAGTGTTGCTGATACGGTTTCATTAGAGCAACCAGTAGGAGAAGATGGTGCGCAATTAGGAGATTTTATTCAAGATGAGGATGCAAGCGACCCGTCTTTAATAGTTCAAGATCTCGATGTTGCAGAAAGCTTAAGGGAGAGCATTAGTAGGCTTCCTGAAAGAGAAGGAAGAATTCTTGCTTTAAGATATGGATTTTATGATGGAGTTCCAAGAACACTTGAAGAAATAGGTGAAGAATTTGACCTTACAAGAGAGAGAATTAGACAGCTAGAAAAACTTGCTTTATGTCGATTAAGACATCCATCTTTTGGAATCAGAGAACAAGACCTAGTTTAAATAGCCTTTCTAACAGTTAGTTTAAAGCTCAAAAATAATCTAACATTATATGTATGTTTGATTTACTTCAACAAGCAGTTGATTCAGCAATAGCTTCAGGGGCAAAGTATTCAGATGCAAGGATATTAAACTCTAAATCCAGATCAATATCAGCAAGAAACGGCGATATAGAAGACTTTAATGAATCTGAAAGTATTGGGATAGGGATCCGTGCTTTAGTAGGCTCTTCATGGGGTTTCTATTCAACCTATGACTTAAGTGATACCTCGTTAATTAATTCAGGTGTTAGGGCATATAACATTGCAAAAGCTTCAGCAAAAGTTCCAGGAAAAGAATTTCCCTTAGCAGACGTACCTGTTGTTGAAGATCAGTACACAACACCTCATGAAAAAAATCCATTCAACATATCATCAAGTGATCAAATTAATCTCCTTGTAAAATCGACAGAGGAGATGAAGAAGCTCGGGAGCTCTCATGCGTCTGGAAGGTTAGATTTCTGGGACACTGAGAAATGGTTTTTTTCTAGCCAGGGTCATAAGATAAAACAAAATATAGTTGAATCTGGTGGAGGGATATCCTCTCTTTCTATTGGTGATGGAGAAACTCAAATTCGTTCTTACCCTCAATCATTTGGAGAATACAGAACAGGTGGTTGGGAGGTAATTGAGAGTTTTAAATTTGAAAATGAACTTGAGAGACTCGTTGAAGAATCAAACAGGCTTTTAACCGCTCCACAATGCCCTGAAGGCACTAGAGATTTAATATTAGAAGGAAGCCAACTTGCTTTGCAGATACATGAATCTGTAGGCCATGCGATTGAGTTGGATAGAATTCTTGGATGGGAGGCAGCTTATGCTGGAGCTTCTCATTTAGATCTAAAAAAACTTAACAAGCATAGGTATGGCTCTGAACTAATGAATATAATTGCAGATGCTACCTTGCCCGGTGCATTAGCAACTTTTAAATATGACGATGAAGGAACGCCAGCTCAAAGAGTAAATATCGTTGAAGAGGGAATTTGGAAAGGTGTTTTAACAGGCAGAGACAGTGCTGCAATAGCAGGAGTTAGTCCCGGAGGTATGGTTAGAGCAGATGGGTATGGAAGAATTCCTATGGTAAGAATGACCAACGTAGGTTTATTACCTGGAGACTCATCCTTAGATGAAATTATTGAAGCAACAGATGATGGTGTTTACATGGAGACAAATAGATCCTGGTCTATTGATGACATTAGATTAAATTTTCAATTTGGATGTGAGGCTGGCTGGTTAGTAAAGAATGGAAAAATTACTGATATGGTAAAAAACCCAACCTATACAGGTATTACCCCAAATTTTTGGGGAAGCATGGATATGCTAGCTAATGAAGATGAGTGGGTATTCTGGGGAACACCAAATTGTGGTAAAGGCCAACCTGGGCAAGT
>CAZKFE010000030.1:4204-7879 GCA_964551955.1 uncultured Candidatus Actinomarina sp.
TTTATAGAAGTAGGAAAAGATTTCAACGCTGCAGGATACTGCTCTACAAGCGTAGACCATTATTTTGTTTGGAATACTAATGGACTAGAATCATCGGACTCAACAACCAGTGCTTTTATTGATGGTATTTTCAGAACAGACACATCTTCTGGTTCATCTCACAGGGGAGCCACATCTCTTGAAGATATAGACTCAGAAACAGCTGGTCTCGAAGCATTTAAATTGTCAAAAGACTCACAAAATCCTGAAGATATTGATCCTGGAAAATATGAAGTAGTTCTTGGACCAGAAGCTGTAAGCACTATTCTGGTCTTTCTTGGGGTCTATGGTTTTAATGCAAAAAGTAAAATTGAAGGGACATCACCAATACAGCTTGATTCCCAGCAGTTTGATGAAAAACTTACTTTAATTGATGACCCCTATCGAGATAAGTCATTAGGTTTCAAAATAGATGCTTCAGGTGCTCCAAAAAAGACCTTAGAAATAGTTAAGGATGGGGTTTCAAAATCTTTATTTCATACCAGAAGAACTGCGAAAGAACTAAAAGAAGATAATACTTTTCATGAATTATTTGGATGGGGAGATAGTTTTGGAGGTATAGGAACAAATATATATTTAAACCCTGGAGGCTCAACAAAGGAAGAGATGATATCAGACGTTAAAAGAGGTATTTATATTAATGAATTTTGGTATTGCAGAGTTCTTGATCCAATAACTCAAGTAGTTACGGGTCTAAATAGAAATGGATCTTTTTTAATAGAAAATGGAAAGATAACAAAACCTGTTGGTAGATTGAGGTTTACTCAAAGTTTTATTTCTTCATTAGGTGTTGGTAATGTAGCTTCAGTTGGTTCAGAATCAAGATTTGCTGATTCAGAATTTGGAGAAGGACTTCTGAATGTGCCAATGCTTCATTTGAAAGAGTTTAATTTTACCGGAGGCGTTTCTGGTTAAAGCAATATATTTTGAAGGGAAGAAACCTTTAATTATTCCTCATAGAGGGGGTAGAAATATAGTGCCCGAAAACACACTTCATGCGTTAGAAAATACATTTGTAGAAAAATTTACCCATTTTGAAACAGACTTAAGAATGTCTAAAGATGGGGTAATTTTTCTACATCATGACAAAAGTTTTGATAGGACTACTGACACTAAGGGAAACGTTAAGGATTTTAATTGGGAAGACATAAAAAAAATAAACGCTGGTTCAAAATTTTATAAAAAGATTGGAGATTATTCTGCAAAAACAAAATTTGTATCCTTAGAAGATGCATTGACTACTTATAAGAATATGAAATTCAATCTTGATTTAAAACAGGGCGGAATGACAGAAAAAATACTAAAAATAATAAAATCTACGAAGTCTACTGATAGAGTTTTAGTTTCTTCTTTTAGTTACAAAAGATTAGATGAATTTTTAGAGACCAGTAAAGGGAAAATACTAACGTCAGGATCTTTTAGAGAGAATGCTATAGCTAAGTTTTTGCCAAATAAAAAAAGGAGTTTCAAGGTTCAGGCATTGCAAGCTCCTTATTATTGGAAAGGATTAAAGATATATTCAAAAAAATTAAGAGAATTTACTAATTTAAACAATTTACAACTGCATATTTGGACTGTTAATAAAATCAGTCATCTTAAAGAGTGTATTGAAATTGGTTGTGATGGAATTATTACCGATGAGCCAGTCAAGTTTAGAAATTATTTAAATAGTAAATAATTTTAATTCATAATTTAGAAATTTCAGTTACCATAACAAAAGAAGACTGGCTTAAGAGAGGGAAGATGAATAAGGACTTACTTGAAAAGGGCTTTATACCTGAAGAAATTTGTTTAAAACTACCAAAAGCTTTTGAAGATGTAGAAGATATTTCCTCATCACTTCATAAAATTCTTGCAAATAATCAAATAGGCAATGTGGTGAATGAAATAAATCAAGAAAAAGAGATATCTTCCTTAACAATTCCTGAACTAGAAAGAGCTATGTTGCTTTATTCTTATATTGGGCATGCTTATATGTGGGGTAAAGAAGAAGTTGAGGATGTTATACCTCAAAATATCGCTTTAACATGGTACAACATTGCTGAAAAGCTTGATAGACCACCGATTTTGTCTTATGCATCATACGCTCTAAATAACTGGTCTCTACTAGATAAGAACAAACCACTAACACTTGATAATATAAGAATTTTGCAAAACTTTTTAGCAGGTGTTGATGAAGATTGGTTCATTATGATACATGTTGCTATTGAATATGAAGCTAAAAATATACTTGGATCATTAAAAAAATATTACCTCGATGAAGATAAAGAACCAAAACATCTTGAAGATGCTCTTATAAGTATTAAAAAAATAAATGAAATCATGAATAGGATGCCTGAAAAATGTGATCCTTATATTTATTACAATAGAGTTAGACCCTATATATTTGGATGGAAGAACAATCCCGCAACTCCAAAAGGTGTTATTTATGAGGGCGTTGAAGAGTATAAAAATGAACCACAACTTTTTAGAGGAGAAACAGGAGCACAGAGCTCAATCGTTCCAGCATTAGATGCTTTATTAGGGATTACCCACTCAAATGATCCATTGAGAGAATATTTAGATGAGATGAGAATTTATATGCCTTCTGACCACAGGGAGCTGCTCTCAGGGCTAGATAAATTTCTTAACGAAGGCTCTAACGGCAAAACAAAAGAGAACAAAGAAGTTGTCAATGAGATTATTATGGAGGTTCATCAATTTAGAAATAAACATTTAGAATATGCAAGAGATTATATTTTTGACCAAGCTTTGAAGACACAATCTAATTCAAATATTGTAGGAACAGGCGGAACGCCATTTATGAAATATTTAGATAAACATCTTCAAGAAACAGTACCTAAAGATGATTAAAAAGATTGGGATACCAAAGGAAGTCAAAAAAGACGAGGGAAGGGTCAGCCTTATACCTGAACATATAACCCAGTTCACAGGGCTTGCTGATATTTTTCTTGAATCAGGAGCTGGAATAGGATCAGGATTTTCAGATAGTCACTATATAGAAGCAGGAGCGAAGATAGTTAATAGTGCTGAGGAACTATATCGGAACTCAGATATAATCTGCAAAGTTAAAGAACCTCAAGAGCAAGAGTTTGATTTACTTAATTCTTCCCATGTATTATTTGGCTATTTACATCTTGCTTCAAACTTAGACTTAACAAAAAAACTATTGGAAAAAAAGCTAACTGGAATAGCAACTGAAATGATTATGTATAACAGCACGTATCCTTTATTAATTCCTATGTCAAAAATTGCAGGAAACTTAGCAATACAGAAAGGAATGCAATTTCTTGAGTATTCATCAGGAGGAAAGGGAGTTTTGGTATCTTCTATTTCTGAGAAAAAGAATTCGAATGTTACAGTCATTGGTTGCGGTGAAGTAGGAAAAAGCTCAATAAGCAAAGCAATAAATATTGGAGCAAATGTTACAGCCATAGATTTAAATGAAAAAGTACTTGAATATTTAAAAAAAGTTTATGGAGATTCAATAAACACTATAAAAGGAGACACACCAGAATCTACAGATGCAATTAGATCTGCTGATTTAGTTGTTGGAGCAGTTCTAATTCCAGGGAAGAGACCACCTATTGTCATTAGCAACGAGGATATATCAAAAATGGAAAAGGGAACAGTGAT
>CAZKFE010000030.1:7979-9446 GCA_964551955.1 uncultured Candidatus Actinomarina sp.
TCAACAGCTTTGCAAAAGTATGTATATTTCCTACTAGAGGAAGACTGGTTTGAAAATTATAAAAACGATAAGAATCTTAGTCCTTCATTACAAATACATAATGGGTTATTGCTTTCAGAAGAAGTTGGAGATAGTTTAAGTTTAAGTGTTTCTAAGTTAGTTTAGGTGCCCACTTATTTCTCCCCTGCATAAATTCATCTATTTTTTCTTCGTACCCTAAAGATATATCGATTTTATCAATACCATTCAAGATTCTATTTTGAGAGAAATCATCTATAAAGAAATTAAATTCAATCTCCTCACAAACCACAGACTTTTCTTCTATAGATATTTCTATTTTTGTTTTTGGATTTTCTGAAACTTTTTGAAATAGTTTTTCAACTATATCTTCACTTGCTTCTATTGGGAGAAGCCCAATATTTATTGAATTCAATCTAAAAATATCTGCAAATTTAGATGAAATAATTGCATCAAACCCCCAGTCTTGGAGCCCCCAAGGGGCATGTTCTCTTGAAGATCCAGTTCCAAAATTTGTTCCTGCTAGTAAAACTTTTGATTCTTTGTAAATTTCATTATTCAATGGAAAATCATCATCTTTTTTCCAATCGTAAAATAAAAATTCTCCATACCCAGATCTTTCAACTCTTTTTAAGAATTCTTTTGGCATTATTTGGTCAGTATCAATATTTGACATTGGGAGTGGGAGCATAATACTTTCTATGTAACTAAGCTTTTTCATTTTTATTTACTCTCTCTAATATCAACAAAATAACCATTAATTGCTGCAGCTGCTGCCATCTGTGGACTTACTAAGTGAGTTCTTCCCCCTACACCTTGTCTTCCTTCATAGTTTCTGTTTGAAGTAGACGCACACCTTTCACCAGGCTGTAATATATCAGGATTCATTCCTAAACACATAGAACAACCAGCTTCCCTCCAATCAAAACCAGCATTTATGAAAATCTTGTCTAAACCTTCTTCCTCAGCCTGTTTTTTTACGAGAGTTGATCCTGGTACAACCATTGCATCTACATTTTCATGGACCTTTTCTCCTTCCAGCACCTTTGCTGCAGCTCGTAGGTCTTCTAGTCTTCCATTTGTACAGCTACCAATAAAAACTCTATCCAAGGAGATATCATTAAATTTTTGTCCGGGCTTTAAATCCATATACTCCAAGGCTCTTTGGGCAGCTTCTTTATCTGCTTTATTTTGGAAACTATCTGGGCTTGGAACTTCTTCATCTATAAAAATTACCTGAGATGGATTTGTACCCCATGATACAGAAGGTTTAAGATCATTCACATTTATTTCTATAACTTTATCAAATTCAGCATCAACATCAGAATAAAGTTCTTTCCACTCGTCAATAGCTTTATCCCAGCTATCACTTTTTGGAGCGTAATTCTTATTCTTTAGATATTCATAGGTAATTTCATCAGGAGCAATCATTCCAGCTCTAGCACCACC
>CAZKFE010000031.1:0-9220 GCA_964551955.1 uncultured Candidatus Actinomarina sp.
TTTGCTTGATACACCTTGGTACTTTACCGATGGTGTAAAGGACGCTCAACTTGATTCTAACTGTGGACTTAACGGTGCATTAGACGGAATGAAGGGAACAGCTCCTGGAGCAGCAGCTGGAGAAGCAATGACTAGATTTAGTGCGGCTTATTCAGCAGTTAGCGAAGATGGATCAGAAACATTTATCTTTGCTCCACAAGCTTACGACGCAGCAATGTTGATGGTATTATCAGCTATTGCAAATGGAGTCACAGGATCAGAAATTGGTGCTGGACTTGTTGCAGCTTCTGGTGGAGGTACACCATGTATTGGTGTTGACTGTATGCCACTTGCAGCAGCAGGAGAAGACTTCGATTATGTTGGAGCATCAGGAGATATTATGCTCGACGCAAATGGTGACCCAACAGCTGCCACATATGATATTTGGCAAATTAGTGGAGATGAAAATCCGACTCTAGAATCAGTAGATTTTAAGCCGTAAGAATCTCTAAATAATTTAAAAAAGGCCTGTGAAAACAGGCCTTTTTTTTATAGTTTACCTAGATATAAATCTACAACTCTAGGATCGTTTAATAGCTCTGACCCTTCACCCTGATAAGCATTTCTACCTTGATCTAAAACGTATCCTCTATTACTAAAACTTAGAGCTCTTTTTGCATTTTGTTCTACTAATAATATAGATACTCCTTTATCATTTATTTCTTTTATTGTTGTAAATACCTCGTTTATTGCAACAGGTGAAAGGCCTGCGGATGGTTCATCTAGTAAAAGCAAACCAGGAGAAGTAACTAAAGATCTTGCTAATGCAAGTATTTGTCTCTGTCCTCCTGATAAATTTCCAGCTTTTTCTTTTTTTCTTTCATTGAGCATAGGAAAATCTTCTAATATCTTATTTACGCTACTTTTTCTATATTTATTTAATGACCATGCTCCAATTTCTATATTTTCTTCAATTGTTAATGAAGGGAAAACATTTTCAACCTGTGGAACATATCCTATCCCTTCATTAACAATTTTATGAGTAGGTAAATTAGTCTTATCTGTGCCATTAATATAAAACCTTCCTGCAGAAACATTTATTAATCCCATTATTCCTTTTAGTAATGTCGACTTTCCTGCTCCATTAGGACCAATGATTGAAACAATCTCTCCTTCTGATACAACCAAATCAACGCCTTGTAAGATGTTGAGTCCCTTTACATATCCTGCAGCTATACCATTGCATTCCAATATTGCTTTACTCATCACCACCTCCCAAATACGCTTCAATTACTTTCTGGTTTTCTCTTACTTCTTGAGGGAGTCCGTCAGCTATTAATGATCCTTCGGCTAAAACAATAACTCTTTCAGAAATTTTCATTACTGCCTCAATATTGTGCTCCACCATCAAAATTGTTATTCCATCATTTGAGAGTTTTTCTATAATTTCAAGTATTTCTTCAGTAAGTTTTGGGTTTACCCCAGCTAAAGGTTCATCCAACAAAAGAACGTCTGGCTTTCTTATTATTGACCGTCCCAGCTCTAATAATTTTTTTTGTCCTCCTGAAAGCTCTCTTGCGTAAGAATTTGACATTTGTTCAATATTAAGATCTTTCATAACTCTTAATGCTTCTTCTTCTAGTGAGTTTTCATAATTTTTTTGTTTTGGAAATTGCATAATTGATTGAAATAAAGAATCGTTTGAGATGTTAGACCCAGCGAACATTAAATTTTCCAACACAGTCATTCTGTCAAAAACTTTTGTTAATTGGAATGTCCTAACCATTCCCAATCTTGCAATTTTATAAGGTTGGCTCTTAGTTATATTTTTTTCCTGATAAAATATTTCTCCGCTATCTTCTTCTTGAAAACCAGAAATTAAATCAAAAAGGGTAGTTTTTCCAGCGCCATTAGGCCCTATTATTGAAGTAAGTTCATTTTTATTAAATACAAGATTATCGATATCTACGGCCTTAACACCTCCAAAACTTTTCTTAAGATTATTTACTCTCATTAAACTATTTGACATTTAACAACAGCTCCTCTTTCTTTCCCAATAATCCACTTGGTCTAAAAATCATTAGAACCATAATTAATAAACCTACTAAAACAAACCTTACTCCCGCTAATTGTTGGCCATTTGCATTTTCAAATATTAAAGCAGCTAGTCTATCTGTTTCCGAGATTATTACCCAAAAAATAACGGAACCAAATATTGGACCACTTAAACTCCCTACACCTCCAAGAATCATTATTGCCCATACATAAAAAGTAAGTAATGGCACAAAAAGTGTTGTTTGAAGTGAACCATAATTAAATGCTAAAAAGACTCCTGATAAACCTGCAATTCCTGCACCTAACATAAAACTTTGTAGCTTAAGCCAAACAGCATTTTTCCCTAAAGCCCTTACAGCATCTTCATCTTCTCTAACTGCTCTTAACGCTCGCCCCCAAGGAGAACTACTAAGTCTTTTTAATAACAGCAAGACAAAAAATATTGAAATCCACGAGAGAAAACCAACCCAAATCTGTCCTGCATTTAAATCATACTTAGAAACAAAGGTCTCAATAAAATTAGGCCTGTATTTCTGAAGAGAGTCTGAAAAATTTATTATGCCGTATACACCTCCAGTAACTGACTCTAGGTCTCTGACTAAAAGTCTAAATATTTCAGCTGCAGCAATTGTTACTATAGCTAAATAATCACCCCTTAATCTTATTGCTGGTAGTCCAAGTAATAAGCCAAATAGTGCAGCAGAAACAATACCAACAACCAAAGCTAATAAAAAAGGTAAACCCGTTTCAGTTATTTGACCTTCTCTGCCAGCTGCATGGGGTATAAGGAGTAATGTAACATACGCACCAACACCCATAAATGATGCATGCCCAAAATTTAATAGTCCTGTTAAACCAAAATGAACATTTAAGCCAACTGCAGCAAGTCCATAGATTCCAGCAAAAGTTAAAACATTGAAAAGTATTCTTAGTTGCCCTTCAGGGTTTAATGCGAAAACCATATAAATTGAAAAGGACGTTAGCACTATTGTAACTACCCATTTAATTGAAAGTTTCACGAAATTCTCTCTTTTTCTCCAAATATTCCTTGAGGTCTAAATAGTAAAATTAAAATCATAATTGCTAGTGCAACTGCATTTTTCGCTTCAGTATGTCCTTCCATAAATGGTAAAGCAACGGAAACTTGAACAAGAATTCCTATTAATAATCCACCTACCATAGCACCAAATGATGTTCCTATCCCACCAAGAACAGTTCCAGCAAATATAAGTAATAAAATTAGAAAACCCATGTTGTATCTAACATCGTTGATAATCGCTTGGAAAATTCCTGCTAAACCTGCGAGCATACTGGATGATATCCAGGTAAATAAGATTATATTATCCGAATTAATTCCAGAAACACTTGCTAATTCGTTTGAGTCTCTAACAGCTCTCATAGCCTTACCCATGCGAGTAAATGTTAGAAATAAGCCTATTATGATCATTACTACTAATCCGGCAATCAATACTTTGAAATTTCTTGGAGTCATATCAAAAAATAAATATGTCTGCCTTCTTTGTAATCCAAGTGGAAAATCTTGAACTTTACCGGTTGCAAATAAAAGATAAAGGTGACGTATAAATATTGACAACCCAATTGTTACTACTAAAACTGCTATATTACCTACTTCTGCTTTTCTTAATGGTCTAAATAAAACTAATTCTAAAAATGCTCCAAATGCTCCACAAATTAGAAGAGCTATAATAACAGAGGCAGAGAAATCTATCCCTAGTGGCGAAAATCTATCTAGAAAAAGAACTCTCGAATCTATAGGTGCCGAAAAAAATAAAGTTACAATTGCCCCTAGAGCAATAACCTCACCATGAGCAAAGTTTACTATCCTTGTAACTCCGTATAGCAAAGATAAAGCTACAGAAGCTACTGAAATTATTATTCCTAAAAGTAAACCATTACCAAGCTGATCGATCATAATCTCATTTCATTCATCTTTAAATATTACTTCGGATCCATCAATTATTTCAATCTCTAATTTATATGTTTCATCAAATTGATTAAGGTAGCCTATAGTTGCATTAAGCCAAGAAGATGGTATTTCTGCCTTTCCTTTAACTACTATAGGTAAATCTTTTGATACTATAACTTCATATTCTCCATTAAGGACAAGATGGCTTAAATCAAGATTAGAGCCTAAGTATATCTGACCTGTCCCTGATAAAGAAGAAGGGGTTAAATTCATATTATCTAAGTAAATAATAGAATCCATTGAGAAAATGTTTAGCTTCCATATATTCTCTGAACCTAACTCAACTTTCCATCCTTTAATTCTTAATAAAGAACTAGTATCAATTTCTCTAAATAAAATTACTCTGGGTTCGCCTATAAGGGTCTCAATAGTCTCAGGGTATCCTGATTTTCCTGGCTTATTTAAAATTTCAGTCTTATATCCATTTCCTAAAAAATAATTTAATTCAATAGAATTATCCCCATCAATAATTATTTGATGCTCTAGTTTTGGATCCAAATTTAAGTTTTGAAAACTTGAATCATAGGAATACGTAGTTAAAAACCCTGCCTTTGTAAAGTGTCCTGCTTGAAAAAAAATAAAAACTATTATTAAAAAAACATAGCAATAAAAAGATACCTGTTCTCTAATGTTTGTTTTTCTAAATATAAATAAAATTAGTAATGGAACTAAAGTTATTGGCCAATAATCTAAGTAATCATAAATTATAGAAGGCCTTAAATAACCAAAAAATATTAAAGAAATTTGTAAAATAACTAATAAGCCAAATATGAATTTTACAGTATTTTGATAATTTTTCACTTAGAGCCGGAGAGGGGAGTCGAACCCCTGACCTGCCGATTACAAGTCGGCTGCTCTGGCCACTGAGCTACTCCGGCGAATAGTAAAATAATAGCAAACAATAAATTTGAGTTAATTTATTTTTTAATAAATATTTCATGCATTGCTATAGCAGCAGCAACAGATACATTTAGTGATTCAGTATTATTTAACATTTCTATCTTTGAAATTACATCTAATTTATTTTTTACTTCTCTACTGATACCTTTTTCTTCTGAACCCAAAAATATAGCAACATTTTGTTTATTGAAGTTAATCTCATTCATTTTCATATCCCCTTCCATATCTAGACCTATAGTCCATATATCAAGAGCGTTGAGTTTCTTTATAAGAGAAAAAATAGAATTGTACATTAAAATATTTACTTTCTCCAACCCTCCGGATGAAATTGAAAATACTTTTTCTGATAACTTTACTGACCTTTTTAATGGTATTGCTAAAACATTAAAACCAAATGCTGAGGCACTTCTAACAACAGCTCCTAAATTGTTTGTGTCCTGTATATGGTCACAAACAAGAAAATCTGAACCTTTAAATTTTGCTATATCCGACTCTCTATAAGTTACTAAAGGCTTACAAAGTGCTACAACTGAGTGCCGGCTATTATAATCCCATTCTTTTTTGTTTTTTACTTCTCGTATTTTTAATTTTTTCTTTTTAGCGATTCCAACTAATGATTCAATTTTTTTTGATTTAATCTTCCTATTTAAAATAATTATTTCATTTACTCTATTTGAATGTAAAGCAGCTTCTACGGAATTAAAACCTTCAACTAGTTTTCCAAGACCATCCACTATCTGTTCCATCTTCTAAACTTATTCCAACATCTAAAATACTGTCTCTCATTTTGTCTGCGGTATCAAAATCTTTTTCTTTTCTTAAGTTTTCTCTTTTATTTATAAATTCTTTTACTGCTTGATCAATGTCTTCAAATTTAATATCATGTTTCTTAAAAAATTCTATAAGTTCTTCCCTTCGGTTGTGATTGTCATCTTTCCTTGTTAACTCAAATCCGAGTACATTAAATACAAACTTGATACTTGATTTTAACTCCTTTAACTTTTCTTCCTTTAAGGTGTCTGATTTATTTATTAACTTAAATAAATCTCCAAGCATTTTTGCTGTATTTAAATCTTCATTCATCGAGCCTTCAAAGACACTTAAAACTTTTCCGCTCGTTGGTTCAGGATTTACTCCTTTTGTAAATTCAATTAAATTGTTTAGTGTTGATTCTGATTCTTTTAATAGTTCTATGCTAAATTCCTGAGGACTCCTATATTGAGATCTTAAAAAGAAAAACCGTACAACTTGTCCATTAAATTCATTTAAATAATCATTTAATAACTTAACATTTCCTTCAGATTTAGACATTTTCTTGCCTGATAGATTTAACATTCCGTTATGTAGCCAATATTTAACAAAATCTTCTTTAGGATAAGCACCTTTTGATTGTGCAATTTCATTTTCGTGATGAGGGAAAATTAGGTCGTTACCACCACAATGAATATCTATTGTTTTACCAAGTGTTGTTTCAATCATTGAAGAACATTCAATATGCCAACCAGGCCTTCCGTTACCCCATGGTGATTCCCAATATGGTTCATTTTCTTTTGAAAATTTCCACAGGGCAAAGTCCTCTGGGGATTTTTTATCCTCTTCAATTTCAACTCTTGTTCCTGATATAACATCCTCTTTTTTTCTTCCAGATAATAACAAATAATTATCAAATTTTGATATGTCATAATAAACCCCAGATTTGCTTGTATATGCAAATTTATTTTCTACCAAAATTTCAATATATTTTATAATCTCATCTATAAATTCAGTTGCCTTAGGTTCAATATCAGGTTTAATACAATTAAGCTCTTCATAAGCATTTTGAAATTCCTTAGAAACTCTTGTACCAAGTTCTGTGTAGGAAATATTCTCTTCGAAAGACTTTTCAATTATCTTATCGTCTATATCTGTAATATTTCTAACAAATGTAACCTTGTATTCTAAATATTTTAAATACCTAACGAGAAAATCAAAAACAACAGCTGACCTGCCATGCCCTAAGTGGGGTGATGACTGCACTGTTGGCCCACATAGATAAATTTTTACTTCTTCTTTATTTAAGTCAACTTCTTCTATTGAATTGCTGAATGAATTGTATAATTTAAGCATTATCTATAAGTATTGTAACAAGACATGCTGATGCTTTCTTGTCCCCAATTAGACCTAAGGAATCAGTTGTTTTTCCTTTTATGTTTACTTTTTCAACATCTATATTTAATAATTTTGAAATACTTTCAACCAACATTTCCCTCTTCTCGTTTACTAAAATAAGTTGTGAAATAATCGTTATATCAATATTGCTTACTTTTAATTTATCATATTCGATTATTTCTAAAATTTTTTCTAGAATTTCTGTACTTCTTATATCTTCTTTTGTAGGTTGTTTAGAGGGAAAATAGTGTCCTAGGTCTTTCTTACCTACTGAACCTAAAAGCGCATCGCATAATGCATGTAGAACAATATCTCCATCTGAGTAAGCTTCAAAACCATCTTCTTGAAACTTTAACCCAGCAAGGTACATAACCTCAGAAGGAGAATGTTTGTGTATATCCCAACCATTACCAATTAACATATCTAACCTTTTTTAATGAAGCTATTTACTAAATTATAAACCGTCGTCAGGATCTTCTTCTGGTAGATATTGAGATATTTTCTCTATAGCTGCTTCTTCATCAATCTCTAATGCACAAGCTATTTCACTTGCTAATGTCATCTTTGCTTTAGCAAGCATTCTTTTCAAAGCTGGCGAGATACCTTTATTTATTTGTGCATGTGTTAAGTCTCTAACAACCTCTGCAACTTGTATTATGTCTCCTGATGTCATTTTTTCAGTTAAAACTTTATACCATCTACTCCAATTCGTTCCTGCTTCTTCTGGTTTTTCTTTAAATATTGGAAAAACTTTTCTAGAAACTGCATTCTTTGAAATTACAGGTCTTATAACTTCATCAACATTTTCTACTGGCACACTAACTGTCAAGCCATCAAGTAAAACCTCTATTTCGTAATATTGAATTCTTTTTGACTTAGGTTCTCCTTCAATAAGAATTTCAACATTTTTATTTACTTTTCTTAGTATTTTCGCTGCTCCATGATGTGGGTGTACTACAAATTGATTTGGTTTGTATTTATCTTTAGTTTTTTTTGCTTTTGTTGCCATAAGTGTCAACAATACTATAACTTAAAATCTATCTAATGACCATTAATGTAAGAAAAACCTACATTTTTTAAGAGTGTATCGAAATACTCTCTTAATTGTTGGGCTCTATTCCTACCAATACCATCAACTTGAAATAATTTATCAGTTGAAGCATTTAATAAATTTGGAAGTGTTTTAAATTTCTGAATTAATGAATCATGAAGATTATCAGGCAACCCAGGGAGTCTTCCTAGAACTCTGTAGCCTTTAGAAACTGAAATTTCATCTAAAGGTTCCATGAATAGCACTGAACCTAAATACTCAACTGTATTTAGCTCTTCATAGGTTAAGTTTGCTATTGCTTCAACAGCTTTATTTATATTTCTAAATCTTCTTGTTGGTAAATGATCTCTCAAAACTAAATCCAAGGTACTCCTAACCCCAGACTCAAATGAATCAATCTGAATCATAACTAAACCTGCGTCTTCCCCTAATCCAGCTGCCTCTTTTCTTACTTGCTTTGACAATCTTTCAAGCAGCTCCCCTCTTTGAATAACTTCAAGCACCTGTTGTTTTGTTAAAGTGTTTTCAATTTCTAGCTCTCCAAGTTCTAATACAGCATCATCAAATCTTCTTCTAGTTCTATCAATCGATTGAAGTGATTCATTTACTCTACCAAATATTATTGAAGATTCTTCAAGCTCGTTAAAGTCACTCCCTTTAAAAACTTTAATTGTTGAAGACTCTTCTGAGACAGCAACCACGCTGAGGCCTGTCTCTACAGAGACTCTTTCTGCTGTTCTATGTCTTGTCCCTGTCTGTGAAGTTGGTATATCGTCAGAAGGATTTAAGTGAACATTAGCTTTTAAAATGTTGTTTACTTCAGTATCAACAACAATAGCGCCGTCCATTTTTGCTAATTCAGACAACATCTCAGGTGTGTATGAACAATTAATTAAACTTATACCGCCAGAGGATATTCTTTCTAACTTTGAAGATGTCCCAATAACAATTAGTGCTCCTGTTTTTTTATCAGCAATAAGATCCATACCATTTCTCAATGGTTGACCAGGAATCAATTGATTTTCTGCCATAAAAAGTCCTTTTATCTTTTATTATTTGAGTATTTTGTTTATTCGAATGTTACTGTATTATTTTATTAT
>CAZKFE010000032.1:0-8966 GCA_964551955.1 uncultured Candidatus Actinomarina sp.
GACCTGAAAAAAGAAGAAAATTGTTTAACTGAACAAGGCTTGAGAGTTTATATAGAAGATAGCAACGAGGAGCTGTCAAGACTGGGAATAAGCATTCCTAAATCAGAAGCAAATGCAGTTAAACGAAACAAGTTTAGAAGAAAGATTAAAGAGGTAGTTAGAGGTTTAGAGGCAAAAAATAATTTTAAAATTTATATTATTGGATCAAAAAAAGGAACCGAACTTAAATATAGAGAATTAAGCAAAATTATTGCATCTCATCCAAAACTAAAACAAAAGTGAAGATTACAAGTTTTATATTTTTAATATTTAGAAATACCCTTGGATTTCTTGGTTTAGGTCAGGGAAATTGCATGTATTATCCAACATGTTCTTCAGTATTACTTGAAGAAACAACCAAAAAAGGTTTTATTCGGTCAATTCCTTTGCTTTTATACAGAGCTTATATCTGTAATCCAATATACAGAAAAATTGGTAAAAATTGGCAATAATAGAACCATTCGCTTTAGCTATAGGTTTTCTACTTTCCTATGTGTATGACTTTGTAGTTTCTTATGGTTTATCAATAGTTATATTGACAATAATAATTAATATAATAATTTTCCCACTTACGCTCAGACAAACTAAGTCAACAAAAAGAATGCAGGACGCCCAACCAGAACTAAAGAGACTCCAAAAACAATACAAAGACGATAAAGAAGAGCTTAACAAAAAGATTGCCGAATACTATAAAGAAAAAGGGATAAACCCCCTTGGCTGTGTTGTTCCTCTTCTGGTCCAAATGCCTGTATGGTTTGCTCTTTTTAGGGTTTTAAGAGAGCCTCTTTTGTTTATACCAAAAGAAGCATTTCTTTATTCACAACTTGGAGATAGATCTAGTGTTTTATTTTTTAATATGGATTTACAAATTCCTGCATCAGCAATAGGTGAGTGGATTGACAGAGCGCCATACATTATCTTAATACTTTTGGTTGTTGGTACTGCTTTAATTCAGCAAAACCAACTAACTAAAAAACAAGGAAAATCTAACAACCCACAACAACAACAAATGCAAATGGTTGGCAAGGTTATGCCATTATTTTTTGGTTTTATATCTTGGACGCTTCCATCGGGGTTGGTTGTTTACTTTTTAACGGGGAATATTTTCAGAATTGGTCAACAGGCTCTAATTGTTAAACTTGAGGAAAGCCAATCTGATAAAAGCAATAAAGAAAACGAGAAAAACAAAGAAAAAGACCAGGAAAAAGAAGAAAACACAGAAGGACCGGTCAATAAAGATTCTCGTAAAAAAAGAAAAAAAAGAAGGAGAAAATGATGTCTAATAAATGGGTTGAGGTTGAAGCAAAAACCATTGATGACGCAATTAAAGCAGGATTAAAAGAATTAGAACTAGATGACGCAACAGAAGCAGATATAAACATATTAAGAGAACCAGAAGGAGGCGTTTTTGGAGTTGGTGGAACAAAAGCTTTGGTTAGAATTTCAGTAAGGAATGGCTATAAAAACAAAAATGGAAGAAAATATAAACAACGAAGCAGAACGGGTAGACCAGAGTATCGAAAAGAAAAATTCGAACCAAAGAAACCAAGGATAGAGGCTGATCCAAAAGAACAATTAGAAGTTTCAATATCTTTTTTAGAGGGGCTTATTAAATCTTTTGGGCTAGAGGGATCTGTAGGTGGAGAAATAGAGGATAGAAACCTTATTGTGAGTGTTTCTGGAGAGCAAACAGAAGCTCTTGTTGGAGAAAAAGGAAATATTATTCGATCTTTGCACGAACTTACAAGAACGGTTATACAAAGAAAAACAGGTGCTGGGACAAGGCTCAGGTTAGATGTTGCAGAATATGCACAAAAAAGAAAAGAAGCATTAACAATTTATGCAGAAAGGCTAACAAAACAAATACTTGAAGACAATCAAGAGGTCATGTTAGAGCCAATGAACTCAGTTGACAGAAAAACATTACACGATGCTGTTTCTGAAATCAACGGTATAAAGTCATACTCTGAAGGTAGGGAGCCCTATAGATCAGTTGTTTTTGCTCCAGTCGAACAAGAAGAAGAATGACTTACGTTCCCCAAATTCCAACGTGGGGAGAGAATTACCTAGAAAAAAACAAGGAAAACCTTGTTAAATACCATAAATGGCTTTCTACTACGGGTGTTAAAACAGGTTTAATTAGTAGAAAAACAGATCAATATATTTGGGATGAATTTATAGTACATTCTTTGTATTTTTATAAAATAATTCAAGATCTAGGGCTTGAAAAGAGAAGTATTTTTGACCTAGGTAGTGGTGGAGGAGTTCCTGGAATACCAATAGCTATAGCAAGCAACACAAAGGTCACCTTAATTGATAATAAAAAAAGTAGAATATTTGAGCTAGAAAGACTAATAAATATATTAAAAATAGAAGATCTTATTCCAGAAGAAAGAGATGCCATAGAGGTAATAAATAAAGAGGAAAGTGTTATTTTTACACTCAGGTGCTATTTATCAACATCTAATTTGATTAAAGAATCAATAAAATCAGTAAACAAAAATATATATCTTGTTTCCTCCAACGAAAAAAATAGACAAAAAACGAATGAAAAGTTTCACGTGAAACAAGAAAAATTTCTTATCAATAAAAACGACTATCGATTTATTGATGTTATAACAAGTATGTGAAAACAATTTCAATAATTTGTCAAAAAGGAGGGGTGGGTAAAACAACTACGGTTGTTAATTTATCTACTATTTTCTCAAGAAAAGGTTATAAAACACTAATTATTGATTTAGATCCACAAGGGAATGTTTCCACATATCTAAATTTTGATAAAAACACAAAAGAAGTTACAAACAGTATTGATTTGTTACAAGGTGTAAAAAAAATAACACCAGGAGAATTAAATGAAAGACTTTCAATTATTCCTTCAAACAAAGAAATAGTTAGTTACAACGAAGAAAAGATAATTGGGGGATCAAAAATTAGGAAAATTAAACAAGAGGGACTTTTCGATGGTTTTGACGTTGTTTTTATAGACACACCCCCAACAATGAGTTCTTTAGTTCAGGAAGGAATTGCTGCATCGGACTATTACTTAATACCTACCAAACCAGAATTTTTAGCTATTGAAGGAGTAGCCCAAGCAATGAATTTTGCAAAAACAACATTAAAAAACATACCTAATACAAACACAGTGTTTTTAGGTGTTTTACTCAACCAGGTCGAAATAAAAAGGTCTAGCTATAAGGAATTTTTAACTGAGTTAGAATACTTACTCGGAGATAGACTATTAAATACAAAAATTTCTCACTTAACAGAAATTGCAGACAGCCCCTTTTACGAGAAAACTGTGATAGATTTTAATGATGAGAGTAAAGCAAAAATTGAATTTAATAAATTAGCAGAAGAAATTATAGAAAGAGTTGAAATAGATGAAAAGACCACTTAGCTCATTAATTACAGATACCAATGTTAGGGAGTTCAAGGCCGTAGAGTTAGAAATATCTCACATTCAGAAAAGCGAAACACAAGCACGCACAAATTTTGATAAGGGTAAGTTGTTAGAATTAAGCCAATCAATTGTTAAAAATGGAATTCTACAACCATTAATAGTTCAAGAAGTAGGACCAAATCAATACAAACTGATTGCTGGAGAGAGAAGATTAAGAGCCTCAAAAGAAGCAGGACTAAAATCTGTCCCCTGTTTAATTAAAGATGTTAGCTCTAGAGATGCTGCAGTAATTGGTTTGGTTGAGAACATACAAAGAAAACAACTTAATACCACAGAAGAGGCAGCGGGATACAAAAAGCTTATAGAAGAATATAATTTAGAAACAAAAGACATAGCAACACTAGTTGGAAAAAGTAGGTCGTATGTTTCTAATTTACTTAGGTTATCAAAATTAAGCAACAAGGTTTATAAGGCACTTCAAGATGAAGTTGTAACAATGGGTCAAGTTAAGCCATTAATAAACTTAGAAGAGGAAAAACAAAATGAACTTCTTGTTGAAATTTTAAATTTAAAATTATCTAGTCGTGAAGTAGAAGAAAGAGTAAGAAAAATTTCAGATCCAAACAATAGAACATCGGACGAGCTATTGTATTATAAAAATTTTTTTGAAGATAAAACAGGTTCAAAAGCGGATATAAAAAAAAGTAACAGTAAATTTAAAGTAATATTAAATTTTCCAACGGAAGCCGAACTCAAGGACTTTATAAATAGATTTAAGTAGACAGGTGGTCGTTTAAAGAATCTAAAAGAAAATTAATAACTTCTTCTATTTGATTAATTTGGTAAAAATTGCCATTTAATATAATAGAAACAGATTTAGTATTTTTTAGTAGATTTGACGATCTTCCCACAGCAGCTATATTAAATTCTCGACCAATAGACTCACTTATTTTCTTCCCAAGAATACTTTCTGAAAAACTACCTTTAAAGTGTTCTACAAAATCTTTTTCAGATTGTTTAAATGTAACAAAAAGAGCAGGCTGTTTACTGTTTATATAGTTTATAACGTTATTTTCTTCTACTTTTTCCCCCGCTTCAGAGGCAAAGGATGGAAGGATGTTTTTATCTAGACATAGTTTTTTTATTTTTTCATAAACTAGAAGTTGTTCCTTATAATTTTCAATGTTTGGAATATTAAAAGAAACTGAATACCCAATAGTTCCACTCACAAAACTAGGTGAAATAGTTTTAATTGCTTCATTTAAAGAAGTATCAAAACCAGGTCTTATTAGTCTTTTAATTTCATTAACTGTATTTAGCCCAACAGTTCCATCAATATCTAAACCTCTATTTTCTTGGAATTTTATTACTGAAGATACAACTTCATTTGTAAAAATTCCATTAATAGGCTCTGAGTAGAAACCCAGCCTAGATAAAAGTTCTTGCAGTTCTTCTATGTCTGCTCCATAAAGGTTTGGGTTGGTTTTTGTCAAAATCCTATCTCCCAGCTTATAACCGTAATTAACCAATTCAATCCACAGCTCTTCCTTTGTTGAAAGATTTTCAAGACTCCTATCTTCTAAAAATAACGAAAGAATAGATTTAATTTCAGTTTTTTCTCCTGTTGATGAGTATCCAACATAATTTAACCTTTCTTTAAGATCTTGTAATTCAACCTCTGAAAGCTCATCTATAAAAGAAAGAGAATCTAGATTAATGGTCAAGCCACCTTTCGGAATCAATTGCAGCCTGACAACCAGTACCAGCAGCAGTTACTGCTTGCCTGTAAACTGAATCAGCAACATCTCCTGCTGCAAAGATCCCGGGAACAGAAGTGCTTGTATCAGTTGTGAATCCAGTTTTTATATATCCTTTTTCATCTAATTGAACCAGACCGTCCAAAAAAGCTACGTTTGGTGTGTGACCAATAGCCATAAACACACCATCTATACTTAATTTAGAAGAAGAATCGTCTTTAGTATCACTAAGAGATACAGATTCTACACCTTTATCTCCATGAATTTCAACAACTTCTGTATTCCAAAACACTTCAATTTTTTCATTCTTCAGAACCCTGTCTTGCATAATTTTACTAGCTCTAAAAGAGTCCCTCCTATGTACAATAAAAACCTTTTTTGCAAATTTTGTTAAGAAAAGAGCTTCTTCCATTGCAGAGTCCCCACCACCAACTACAATTACTTCTTTTTCTTTAAAGAAGAAACCATCACAAGTAGCACAAGCAGAGACCCCATGGCCTTGAAGTTCCTTTTCTCCTTTTATATCAAGCCATTTTGCAGACGCCCCTGAGGAAATGATTACTGATTTAAACTCATAAACATCTTTTTCGCTCTCAAGTCTAAATCCCTTATCACTTTTCTCTACTTTATTAATTGTTTCGGTTTTAATTTGAGTTCCAAACCTTTCAGCCTGCTTTTTAAATATTTGCATTAAATCAGGTCCCATTACTCCAGAGTCAAAACCAGGATAATTTTCTACATCAGTTGTTAGCATAAGTTGCCCACCAGATTCTAAGCCTTCAAAAAGAACAGGCTCAAGATTTGCTCTTGATGCGTAAATACCAGCCGTATAGCCAGCAGGCCCAGAACCAATAATTGCTACATTATGCATTTCTCTTCTTTCTATAACTGTTAAAAGATAAAAACAAAAAAACCAAACCAAGTGCAGCTAAAGCAAAACCAGTTGGATTAACTCCAAGCAAAACACCGAGTCCCTGCATTATTTTAATTACCCCCATAAATAAAAAAACTAAGGAAGTTAATAACAGAACAACAAGCAACAAACCTAGGCTTGCAAATCCTGTAAAACGTTGAATAGGCCTAACAATAAGGTCTTTTATTGTTTTTATTAGACCATCTATAGACTCTATAAAGCTATCTTCTTCCATATTGTTATGATAAGCCACTTAAGTTTATTAATGAACTTATTAAATTCCCTTTTGATTAAAGGAACTCATTATTACAAGTTTTCTTTTAGAAATCCTGAAAGAGTTATTTGTATAAAGATTTAAAGCAGCCTCATTATTTTCTTGAGTGTTTAATTTCATCTTTTTAAAATTATTTGACCTTGCAAATAATAAAATGTATTGAAGTAAATCTTTCCCCAGGCCTCGATTTTGAAAGGATTTATCAATACCAAATCTTTGAAGATAGGTAAAGCCACGAGATTCTCCAAGAATTGCATACCCCCTTAATTCAGTATCTGAAAAAATTTTAAACAAATAATTGGTGTTACAGCTTTTCATTGTTTCAATAAAATTTGAATAAGAGTTTTTCCAGTAAGGCTCAAAGATTTTTCCATCTATTTTCAACAAGATCTCTATGTCTGACAAATTAAATATTTTGTGTTTTATAGATTCGTAATTACCTCGGTTTGTTTTTTTAAGGCTTTTAAGGTTTGATTCACAAACAAGTAAGCTATGCTTTTTAAACCAACCAGACTCTGACCACTTCTTCGCCTCTTCTGCATTAACCATTGAGGAATTAAATGACAACTTCAATTCCTTTGATTCTTTATTTATATTTATTAAAAGGGATTTTCCACCAAGAATTTTTTCAAAATAAATACAGTCAACATAATCATTCCATTTTCTTGTATAGAACGAACCGCTTACTTTAAGATTTAATCTTTTCTCATCTGTTGAATACATATTGTAATATTTTCTTATCTTCATCATAAGTTAATAGCTCAAGACCCTTTTTTTCTGAAACAATAGCTATTTCTTCTATTTCTTTATCGGGCTCTTTAATGAATTCTTTCACAACATTCATTTCATAAAACCAAACTGTTTTTTGAATAGTTTCTCCATATTCAATTGAGTATCTTGATTCAGCTATAGGTTTTTCACTAATACACTTAACTTCAAAACCTGTTTCTTCAAAAACTTCTCTTTCAGCAGCTTGAAGAGGGGTCTCTCCCTCTTCTAAGTGTCCTTTTGGAAAACCCCAAAAGCCAGAGCTGTAATACTTTTCATACTCTTTTCTTAGTCGATTTTTTACCAAAAGAACCTTATTGTTTATTAGAACTATTCCACCTGCTGCAAAATCTACTTTAGAATTCATCCTTTATTCTTCCAATTCTTCTTCTAAGCTAACAATATGGTACCAACAACATTAAAAAATGTTTTAGAGGGGAAGTCTTTTTTGAAAGAACTTTCTAGCTTTTACGAAGAAGCTGGCTTTGCTATATACCTTGTTGGGGGAGCTGTTAGGGATGGAATTCTAGGAATTGAGACTAAGGATTTTGATTTTACAACAAACGCAAGCCCAGAGGAATCTTTAAAGATACTTGATAAAAAAGGTTATAAAACAACACAAATAGGAAAAGCTTTCGGAACAGTAGAAACAAGAGTCGAGGAATTCTCTATTCATATAACTACATACAGAGAAGATACATACGATAAGGGTTCAAGAAAACCAGAGATTAAAGCTTCCAAAGATCTTAATACAGATCTCAAGAGAAGGGATTTTACAATTAATGCTGTTGCATACGATATAAACAAAAATGAAATTATTGATCCCTATAGTGGGCTTAAAGATCTTTCAGAAGGAATAATAAGAACACCAGACAGTCCAGAGATTTCTTTTTCTGAAGATCCTTTAAGAATGGTCAGAGCTTGTAGGTTTATAAGTACTCATGGGTTCACCCCAAAAAAAAATGTGTTTGAAGCAATTTCTAAAAACCTAGAGAGGATAGAAATAGTAAGTATTGAAAGAATAAGAGACGAACTTACAAAATTACTTATAGGTGAAAATCCATCACTAGGAATAAAAGCTTTTGTAGAGAGTGGTTTAAGTAAATTAATAATACCAGAATTAAATGAATTAAAAATTGAAGTTGATCCAAACTATCATCACAAAGACGTATATGAGCACACGATGGTTGTTGTTGATAGAGTTTCTCCGACTCTTGTTTCTAGAATGTCAGCGCTTCTCCACGACATAGCAAAACCAAAAACTAAAGGAATAGAGGATGGAAAGGTACATTTTAGGCATCACGAAGTTGTTGGTGCAAAGATGAGTAAAGAAATTATGAAAAGGCTGAAGTATGAAAAAAATACTATAAACAAGGTAGCTCTTTTAGTTGAAAACCATCTTAGACCACATACTTTTAAGATGGGCTGGACAGACTCTGCTGTTAGAAGATATATTATTGATGCCGGAGACTTAATGAATGAGTTAAACGAATTAGTAAGAGCGGATATAACAACAAAAAATAAAGAAAAATATCAAGAGATAAATAAGTATTTAGACGAGATGGAAGAAAGAATAAAAGAGGTAAATGAAAAAGAAGAGTTATCTAAATTGAGACCAGCTATTTCTGGAAATGAAATAATGGAGATGTTTGACCTAGCACCAGGCCCAGACGTTGGAAAGATCATGAAAGCCTTATATGAGCAAAGAATCAATGATGGAGAGGTTTCTAAGCAAGAAGCAACCAAGTTAGCTGAAGATATTTACAAGAAATTATAAAAAAACTACCTTATTAATTTCAATATAGTAAAGTTGCC
>CAZKFE010000033.1:0-8748 GCA_964551955.1 uncultured Candidatus Actinomarina sp.
AGATGGAAAGCTAGAGGTAGATAAAAATGGTAGATAACACAGTAACAATAGTAGGTAACTTAACCGCAGATCCAGAAGTTAGGGTTACTGACTCAGGTGCAACATTAGCTGAAATAAGGATTGCACAAAATAAGAGGAAGAGAAACTCAGATGGTTCCTGGGAAGAGGGAGAACCAATGTATTTCCAGGGAACAGTTTGGAATGATATGGCAGAAAATGCTGCATCTTCTTTACAAAAAGGAATGAGAGTAATAGTTGTAGGAAGACTCAATTATAGATCATGGGAAAACCAAGAAGGTCAAAATAGATCCGTAGTTGATATAGCCATCGATGAGGTTGCACCTAGCTTACGTTGGGCACGAGCAAATATAGAGAGAACATCCGGTTCTTCATCAGCAGGGACTGATGCTCCAAAAGCAAGAGATGACTTTGAAGAGAATGAAGCACCTTTCTAAAGGAGAATATTATGGGACAACAAAGAAAAACAACAAAGTTTAAGAGTTCAAAGTATGAAGCTCCAAAGCAAAGAAGAATAACAAAAGACCAGATTGCTAAAGCAACCTATAAGGATGTTAAGTTACTAGAAAAATTTATTTCTGATAGGGGGAAAATAAGATCTAGTTTAATTACTGGAATTACAAAACAAGAACAAGCTAAAGTAGCAAGACTTATAAAAATAGCTAGAGAGCTTGCCTTATTACCTTATGTAACAACAAGCACATATAAACAATCCTACAACAGAAGATGAAGTTAATACTTAACTCAGATGTTACAAAACTTGGAAGAAAAGGAGATGTCGTAGATGTTGCAAAAGGATATGCTAGAAATTATCTTCTTCCAAAAAATTTAGCTATTATTGCTACAGATTCGAATATAGCCTTCGCTGAAAAACTACAAGAAAAAAGAAAAGCAGAAATATCAGAGAATAAAGAATTAGCTGAGTCTATAAAGCTTGCACTTGCAGATGCTCATTTAGTTATTTCACAAAACTCAACGGACGAGGGAACACTTTATGCTGCAGTAGGTAATGGTGAAATAGTCGAAGCAATAGAAAAATTCTCAGGTTTTCTTGTAGAAGAAAACCAAATTGACATAGAAGATCAAGTAAAAGAAATTGGATTACATAATATAAAAATTAAATTAAGTGAAGATGTTGACTTCGATGTTATCCTTGAAGTAATTCCGGAGTCTGGATAATGGCTGGACCAGAAGCAATCTCTTCAAGAGGCGCAACAGACCTTCAGAAGACACCACCAAATAGTATTGAAGCAGAGGAAGCATTATTAGGAAGCGCTTTATTATCTAGAGATGCATCAAGTAGATTGATGGAAGCTATTAAAGCAGGTGATTTCTACAGCCCTACAAATCAAACAATATTTGAGGCAATGAAAGAATTGTTTGATTCAGGAAAACCAATTGATACTTTAACTGTTTCAGAGGTTGTATTTAAGGATAAAAAGAATACAACAAGTCTTAAAACTTCAACTATTGCACGGCTCGTTGATAATGTACCAAGTTCAGCTAATTTTGAAAGGTATATTGAAATTGTTTTAGAACAATCAAACAGAAGGAAGCTTTTAAAAGCAAGCAGTAGGATTGAACTTTTAGCCTACGCAACAGATAAAGACATTCATAATGTTATGGACGAAGCAGAACAGTCAATTTTTAGCGCATCAGATGATGCAATAGGAGAAGGGTTGATTGGCGTAGCAGATGTTTTAGATGGTGCTATTGAAAGAATAGAAGAAATAGAAAATCAAGGTACAGGTTTATCAGGTTTAGCTACACACTTTGCAGATTTAGACTCTACATTAGCTGGCTTACAAGATGGAAACCTTGTAGTTATTGCAGCTCGTCCAAGTATGGGTAAATCATCATTAGCTCTAAATATTGCAACCAACGTCTCAAAGGAGAAAAAGGTAACAGCTTTCTTTTCTCTTGAAATGACAAAAGAAGAGTTAGTGCAACGAGTTTTATTTGCAGAAGCAAAAGTGACATCTGGGGATGCTAGAAAAGGTCAATTAGGTCCAGAGAAATGGTCAAGAGTCGTTGAAGCTGCATCCAAGGTAAACAATATGCCATTATATTTTGATGACGCCTCTGTAATCACTGTTACTGATATTAGAGCTAAATCAAGAAGGCTTAAAGCTTCAAAAGGACTCGATTTAATTGTTGTAGATTATCTTCAATTAATGCAAGGATTATCTGGAGACAACAGACAACAAGAAATTGCAGAAATTAGTAGGAACTTGAAGAACTTAGCAAGAGAGCTTAAAGTTCCAATATTAGCTTTATCTCAACTGAACAGAGCAGCAGAAGCACGTGAGGATAAGAGACCAAGGCTTGGAGATTTAAGAGAATCAGGAGCAATCGAACAAGATGCAGATATTGTAATGATGCTTTATAGGGATGATTACTATAATCCAGCTACTGAAAGACCAGGAGTCGCAGAAGTAAATATTGTAAAACATAGATCAGGCTCTACAGGAAGGGTAGATCTCTACTTTAGTAAGGAATATACTCAATTCAGTAACTATTCAAAACAAGAAGAATAGTGAACAAAGCTTTTAAGGCTTATTTAGCCATAACTGTCTTGGCAGTTTCATGGGGGACTATACCTTTAATCATTAAAACATCTGAAATAAGTTCAATTTCTCTAGTTGGGATAAGAACATTTATTGGGTCCATTTTCCTATCATTATTTGTTATTCGAAAAGGACTACCTATCAAAGATCTTATTAAGCCAGGGTTAATTTTGGGTCCCTTACTTGCTATACATTGGGTTACAATGTTTGAATCAATTGAGCTTAATTCTGTAACTGTAGGAATTGGTACAGTCTTTTCTTATCCTATATTTGTATTAATTATTGAAAAAATAAGGGGGAAAATACTATCAATAAATCAGGTTCTAATAATAATTTTTGGTTTTATAGGGCTAATTATTTTGCTAGATATAAATTATATAGATTCAGTTTTAGGAGTATTTTATGGTATTTTAAGTGCGATTAGCTTGTCACTGATTATCACAATAGGTGAAAAGTATGCAACCAAGCTTGGGGGTCTAAAAGTTGCTTTCACACAACTACTAGTTGCCGGAATATGTTTAATTTATTTTACGATAGAAGGTTACAAATGGATGACCTCAAATATAGGAATAAGTTTATTTTTGGGAGTATTTCTGACAGCCATTGGTCTTTCTACGTATTGGTATGTAGTAAAAATAATTAAACCTATATCTGTTAGTACAATAACTTACTTAGAGCCAACAACCGGCGTAATCTTGGGCGTTTTAATCCTGAATGAAAATATAAGAGTAAACCAGTTAATAGGTTTTTTTATTATCCTTGCTGTAGGAATATTGCAAGTAATTAATGATTCAAAATCTAAATCTCAAAAATTTTAAAGTTGTTATTTTTTACAAATAAATTTAAATTCCAAGAATAATCATTTGAGATTAAATGAGTATGAAGATCTTCTTTCGTTGCTATTATAGGGTAGCTTATTTTAAGAAAATCCTTCCTGTCTATATGTTTTATTATTTTACCTTTTTCTACCAACTTAAGTGCATTAGTAATTGGATTAATGCTAACCATGTTTATATTGTCGATATCTTTTGATTCAAGATTTAATTTATTCATCTTTAAACTTAATTCATTATTAATTACTATGTGGCTAGATTTAATTTCATTAAAATTTTCTTCAGATACCAGAGTCAATTTCTTATTACTTCTTTCATCATTAAAAAAGTAAAGAGAATTATTCTTTTCAATTAGATTCATTATGTCCATAAGTAAAAGATACATGTTTTAACCATTAAGAAGTATTGCATTCTTGAAATTTTTCACTAACTTTACTCTATGAGCAGTTTCAAAGGAACAGGGGCTTCTCCTGGTCTAACCATAGGAAAGCCTTATTTTATTAGTAACGAAGTTGATTTTTCAATTAAACCTAATAGGAGCTTAATTGAAAGTATTGAGTCATTAAATGAAAGATATGATTATTTAATTGAAGAATTGAAAAATGCCAATAGAGATTTAGAATCTGAGATAATAGATTCATATAAATTAATACTTAACGATCCTGAAATTAAAAAAGAATTTGAAAAAATTAATCAAGAGGATATTGAAGCAATTTATAATGTTTTTGCTAATTCTGCAAATTTACTAGATGCTCTTGAAGATGAATATTTTAAGCAGAGAGCAGAGGATATTTTTTCTATAGGAAAAGAACTAATCTATACAATGCAGTCGATTGAATCCGATCCTGATCAAGAAGACAATATTATTGTTATTGCTAAAGAGCTAACTCCTAATGACACTTCATCATTAAATTTAAAAAAAGTCTCAGGGTTTATTGTTAAAGATGCTGGTCCAACCTCTCATGCGGTAATAGTTGCAAAGAACCTGGGTATCCCTTGTGTGATTGGTATTGACATTGAGAGTTTAAAAAAAGAATCTGACTATACAGTTGCGATAAATGGATTAACTGGTGAAGTGTTCTTAAATCCAGATGAAAAAATTATTAATGAAGTGGAAAAGTATAAAGTTACTAATGAAAAATTAAAAAAAGGGTACACAAAACAAAATATTGACTCAAGTCAGATTGAACTTAGAGCAAACATTGGAAGCAATGAAGAAATAGATCAATTTAGTGATGATTTAATTCAATCTGTTGGACTATTTAGGTCGGAATTTATTTATATTGATAAATTATCTAAGCCTTCACTTGAAGATCAAATTAAAGTAAATGAAAAACTTTCTTCAAAATTTACTAATGAAATTGTATTTAGGACATTAGACATTGGAGGGGATAAAGAAGTAAAATACCTTCACCTACCAAAGGAAGAAAATCCTTTTCTTGGAATAAGAGGTATAAGACATTCTTTTAAAGAAGAAGATTTATTTAGGGAGCAAATTGTATCAATTTTGAATTCAAGTCTTATTAATAAAGTGAAAATAATGTTTCCAATGGTATCTATTTTGGAAGACTATCTTAAAGCGAAAGATATTGTTTTTGAAGAAGCAAAAAAGTTAGGGGTAAAAGCTCCTCCTTTAGGTATTATGGTTGAGACTCCTGCAGCCGCCATAAACGCTAGAATTTTTGGAGGGCATGTAGATTTCTTCTCAATAGGAACAAACGATTTGATTCAATATACATATGCAGCAGACAGAGGAGTCGCTGAGTTAAATAAATATCAAGACCCTTTAAATCCAGCAGTACTGAATTTAATTAATAATGTTATTCAGGTTGGTAATGAGTTAAATATAGAAGTTTCCGTATGTGGAGATATGGCCTCAGATCAAGAAGGAGCTCTAATTTTATACTTGCTAGGTTTAAGGATTTTTAGTATTGCACCATCTCAAGCCCCTTTAATTTTAAGTTCAATACTTAAAGCTAATAATCAGTTGTCCCATATAAGTTCAGAGGAAATTCTTTCACAAATAGATTCTCAAAACGTTCGAAACCTCATAGTATAAAAATATATTGAAAGTTCATGGAGTTTTATTAGCAGCAGGCGAAAGCAGTAGATTTCAAGGGGATAAGTTGTTTTCTGAAGTCAACAAAAGGCCTCTTATTTATTACCCTTTAGAAACTTTCTTAAATTCTCGTAACATAGATACTCTAATAATTGTTTGTAACAAGAAAAATGAAAGTAGGATCAATCAATTATTGATAGACATGGAAACAGATATTCAAATAGATTTAATTTTAGGAGGTAGCTCGAGACAAGAAAGCGAACAAAAGGCACTAAAAATGCTTAAAGATAGAAATGTTCATGGAGATGATTTGATAGTTATTCATGACAGCGCAAGAGCCTTTTTGCCTCCACAGTTGCTTCTTAAATTAATAAACCATGCTAAAGAGAACCAATCTGCAGCACCTTTTATTAGGACCTCGTTAGTCTCAAAAGATTTGTTTGAATATGTAAATGAGAATATTGTTGAAATACAAACACCTCAAATATTTAACTTTAAGACTCTAGAAAAAGCATATATAAATGTTGGAGGTAATAATTTTGATTCAGTTGATACGACAGAAAGAGTGTCTAAAGAAATAGGTTTGGAAGCTAGTTTGGTTGAGGGAAGTAATTTAAATAAAAAAATAACTTTTAAAGAAGATTTAGATAAAATTCAAATATTACTAAAGGGAGAGAATTGAGTTTACTAAAAAAGTTTTCTGTTGAGATTGAGTCTAGAGATGCAAATATAAAAGTGGCTTTGGTTGGGGCTGGCCAAATGGGTCAAGGAATAGTTGCTCAATTGAATAAAATGACAGGAGTAGATCTTCTATTAGTAGTAGATAAAAATGATGAAAAGTTAGATTCAGCAAAAGCTAAATATACTAAAGGAAATAATAACCAGGTCACCATAGCAAAGTCTATCGATGCCATTGATGATATTAAACCAGATATTGTGATTGAAGCAACAGGGACACCCTCCTCTGGGGCTGATGTTGCAAATAAAGTATTAAATAGAGGTATTGATTTAATACTTCTGAATGTTGAGACAGAAGCAACGATTGGTTTAGCACTAAATGAAGAAGCTAAAAGTAACAATTGCATAGTTACAGTTGGAGATGGGGACGAACCAGTTGCTGCTGTTGAATTATATAATTTTGCAAAAGAAATAGGAATGGAAGTTGTGGCAATTGGGAAAGGTAAAAATAATCCATTTAATATTTTTGCTACCCCTAAGTTATTAAAAGAAGAAGCTCTTCAAAAAAATATGAACCCTTATATGCTTACAAGTTTTGTTGATGGAAGTAAGACAATGATTGAGATGGCAGCACTTGGGAATTATCTTGATTTCAATATAGACATAGATGGAATGCATGGCGCTGAAGCAACATATGAAGATCTTAATACAACTTATATTCCAAAAAATGATGGGGGAATTCTCAATAGTATAAATATTGTAGATTTTGCTTTTGGAATAGCTCCAGGTGTATTTGCTGTAGTTTATTCTGATGATGAATACGTCAACTATGAGATGGAATATTTAAAAATGGGCAAGGGGCCTTACTGGACTCTTGCACGGCCATATCACTTAACTAGTTTAGAAATTCCTAGGACCATAATGAATTTAATTGTAAATAAAGAAACAAGGCTTAGTGCTGAGCATTGGAATATTGAGGTTATAGCCCATGCAAAAGAAGACATTTCACCTGGTACAAACCTAGGTTCAATTGGGGGTAATTTAATATATGGGAAAGCAATGGAAGCAAAAAAGGTTAGAAATCTCTTACCTTTAGGGATTGCTGAAAATAATATATCAAATAAAAAAATAAAAAAAGGAGACCCTATAGCTATTGAAGATGTGGCTTTAGTAGATAACCAACTATATAGATACTGGAAAAAACAATTTGATTTATTAGAACTTAGTTAATTTATTTTTTAGTTATTATTAAATAGGCGAATAATGAAAAAAGAAACAGATAGAAAAGATTTATCTAAGTTACAAACAGAACTTGTGGAGATATATAAATCTGAACTCCAGGGTTCTGCTACATATGCTTTACATTTCAACACAGAAGATACAAATCAGTTTTGTGATTTTACTGATGAAATAGTTTCTATAGTTTCTAATTTAAATATAAAGCATGGGTCAGTAAACATATTTACACCACACACTACGACGGCTATCTTAATAAATGAGTCTGAGAGAGGTTATATTAATGACTTTAAAAGAAGAATAGAAGAGTTGATACCTTCCGAATCTTATTATGAACATGACGACTGGGATGTCAGAACTGAGAATATGCAGGAAGATGAGAATGTTAACGGAAGGTCTCATGTTAGGGGTTCAATTGTAGGGTCAACCGCAATTACACTTCCAATTGTTGACGGAGAAATCTTACTTGGACGTTGGCAAAGAGTTTTCTTTGTTGAACTTGACTGTGCAAGATCAAGAAGGTTATTTATTCAAACTAACGACATAAGTTAATTTTTAATATTTAAAAAGTATTCAGGTTCTTCACCTATTTTCCATTTTATATTACAACCCATACTTGGCAATTGTGGGTCTGGGGGTTCATTATTTGCTAGCAATTCATTAATTGCATTACGTAAAGATTCACCAGTAACAGGTATCTCATTCCCAGGTCTTGAACCATCTAGCTGTCCCCTGTAAAATAATTCTTGATTGTTTCCAAACAAGAAAAAATCTGGTGTACATTGAGCAGTAAAGTTTTTTGCAACTGATTGGTCAGGATCAACTACATACGGGAATTTATAATTAAGGTTACTAGCATATTCCTTCATCTTTTCTAAACTGTCTTCTGCATACTTTTCCTGTGAGCTATCATTTGAGTTAATACCGATAACACCAATATTTTCTTCCATTAACTCATTTGTTAATTTAACTATTTGTTCATTTACATGTTTTACAAAAGGACAATGATTACAAATAAACATGACAAGAAAACCTTTTTTGTTTAAATAGTCAGTATTTGTATATTCTTTTCCATCAATTCCAATAAGTGAAAAATCAGGTATTTTAGTTCCCAAAGGGAGCATTGTTGACTCTACATCCATATCAATAACCAATAATAATGGGGTTTTAGATTAAAAACGCTATCAATGAAGACTTGTTTTAGTTTTTTTTGGTTACAAGTAGAAATAGTAAAAAATCAATCTTTAATGTTGGGTAAGTGTAAATATCTTATACTGGATTTGTCGTAAAATTACGGCGATTAATTAATCAATCAAAGGAGATTGAAAAATGAAAGAATCCATACAACGCGTTGGTG
>CAZKFE010000034.1:0-8399 GCA_964551955.1 uncultured Candidatus Actinomarina sp.
CTTCTGGAAGAAGGAGAGCAAAACCTTCTTCGATATTTGATTTATCTATTCCAGCGTTTGCACAAATAAAACCATGTTTTGTTTGTGCTATTATTGTTTCACCTCTTTTTCTTATAATTTGCAAAGATTCTTTTTTAATTACTTCTTCTAAATCTTCCTTATTGATATCTATTTTTCTTCCCTCTACTTTGGAAATAATTTTTTGGGTAATCACTACGACATCACTATCTTCTAAGAAAATTTTATTTTCTTCTAAACTTCCAATTAGCTCTTCAACTATTTCATGGCCTGTATCAAACTCAGGTAAATTCATTACTGGAAGAACTGAAACCTTATTCATGATTAACAATAAATTCTACTAATATTTTTGAATCTTCTAGTTTATTAAATAGAATATTCTGTTCAATTGTGTCTTTAGCCCCATCGGAATCTCCCGGATGAACAATAAATTTATTTCCTACATCTTTGTAGAATTTTTTTATTCCTTGGATATCTGATGTATAGCCCAGATCTTCAAAGTTATTTTTTGAAGGCCCTTTGATCGCTTTATTCTCAATAAAAGGATTTATTACATAAACATTATTATGTCCAGACAATTTATTTCTAAGTTTTTTTAATGAAAGTATTGGTCCAATAGACAATATTGGGTTCGAAGGACCTATAACTACTATTTCTGACTCTTCAATATTCATAATTAATTCATCAGAGACTTTTGCATTCTCCGCACCACTGTAAACAACTTCAGTTAATTTCGGTTTTGCTTGTTTTTCTACAAAATATTCCTGAAAGTTTAATAAAGAACCATCGTCTGTTTTTAATTTTGTACTTACAACGTCATCTGTCATCGGAATTAACTTACATTCCAAATTAAGGTGCTCAGAAAAAAATTTTGTAATCTGAGTTAAAGATTTACCTTCTGAAAGTAATTGATTTCTGTAAAGGTTTAATGCCAAATCTTTATCTCCAATACTAAAATTTTGGGGATTAAATTTTTTATATTCGTTACTTATAGTGAATGTATCGTTTGCTATGCCCCAACCCATTTCACCATCAATTCCAGCTAATGCATACATTACAGAATCGATATCTGGTGATAGTGGAACACCATGTATTACTTCATCGTCACCGGTATTAATAATTATTGTTAAGTCGACGTCTTTTGAGTGATAAAACCCCTTTGCGAGCTTAGCACCGCCAATACCACCTGATAAATAAACTATTTTTTTCATATACTTAAATTAACTCTATTAAATATTCATGTAACATTTTAATAATGGTAGATAAAGATATCTTAGAAGCAATTGCAGAATTATCTGAATCAGATTTAAAAAGACTTAAGCTTTTAATTGATAATAAACTTGATGGTGATATTAATCCAAAAAAAATATCCTACAGAAGTAAAGAGATTAAATGCGGAAGAGAATCTTGCAATTCTTGTCCACATGGACCTTATTGGTATGCTGAATGGACAGAGTCTGGTAAAAGAAAGACTAAATATTTAGGAAAAATATTAAATGAAATCATTGAATGAAAAAAGAATAAAATTTGACTTAACTCAGGTTATTTACTATTCAATGATTCTAATTCTTCTGAGAGTTGATTTAATCTTTATAGATAATACTCCCACTGGTGGAGATATGGGTGCACATGTAGTTCCTATAAAATATTTTATTGAGAATTTTGCATCAAGTTTTAAGATTAATGGATGGTCTAATGACTGGTTTGCTGGGTACCCACTTTATTTTTTCTACTTTCCATTCCCAGCTATTGTTACTTATTTGTTTAACTTAGTAGTTCCTTATGGAATTGCTTTTAAGCTCATGGTTGCTGGATCAATTTTTGTTATTATTTATTCAATTGAGAAATTATTCAGAAAAGAAGATTACCTATTTTCACATATAGGCATTGGAGCAGCTTTAATGTTTGCTTTTACAGAGTCATTTACAATCTATGGAGGTAACTTAGCTTCAACTCTTGCAGGGCAGTTTTCATTTACTTACTCCTTAGGTTTCGCTAATCTAGCTATTTTTTATATAACTAAATCAAAGCATAAATATAAAGTTCCAATAAGTTCAATTTTTTTGTCCTTATGTTTGCTATCACATATAATTCCATTTATTTTATATCTTCCTGCTTACGCAATTTATTGGCTGATTAAGAGAGAAAAAATTGAATTAAAGTTTATGTCTATTTTCATATTTACAACTTTGGTGACTAGATTTACTGTTCCTTTAATTTATAACTTAGAGTTCACTACAAATATGAGCTATACGCCATACACTAGAATAAAAGATCTAATTAAACCTGATATTTTGCCATATGCATTTCTATTATTCTTATTTCTTTTAGGAAGATTTAATTTTAAAAAATTAATAGAAAATAAAATTTTTTCTATATTCGAATTTTATCTACTTTTAATTTCAGTAAGTTTATATTTTTTTGTTCCAATTGGGGCTTTATGGAATGGAAGGTTAGTTCCATTTTTCAATTTAGGAATAATAATCATTTTCTTCAAAATCCTAGATTGCTTATTAAATGATATTCTTCAATTCCAACAAGGTAAATTAAACACAAATCTGATAATACTTTCTTCAATAGTTGTTTGTATGTATATTTTTTATGATAAGTGGATTGAATTTAATAGATATAAATTATTTGTTTTCGCAATAATTGGCTTAACTTTGTTAGGCTTGATACTTTTTTATAGTTCTTCATACAAATTATTTTCTTTGGGAGTTTTTGTTTTCGTTATATCTTCAATGTCATTCTTACCACATTGGGTTAATTGGAATTTTACAGGATATGAAGGTAAAGAAGACTGGCAAGAAATTGAGGCACTTTATTCGTCATTAGAAAATATACCTCAAGGACGAATAATGTGGGAACCAAATTCTGATTTAAACAAATACGGAACACCCATGGTTCTTATGACAATTCCTTTATTTACAGATCACTCAAGCATGGAGGGTCTTTATTTTGATTCAAGCATTACAACACCTTTTCACTTTATAGCTGTTTCTGGTCTTGCTGAAAAGCCTTCAAACCCTGTAGGTGGTCTTTCTTATATAAATAATGATTTTGAAAAAGGTGTTGAATACTTAAAAGATCTTGGTATTGATTACTTCATATCTTATACGGAGTTTATTACAGATAAGGCGATTAATAATAAAGACCTTAGTCTATTGTTCGTTTCAGACCCTTTTTCAGTATTTAAAATTGAAACAAATAAAATTGAATTAGTTAACCAAAGATTAGAAACATTTCCAAGAATTTCATTTTATGAAAGAACCAGTAGCTCTATATTTAGAGATACTGAATATGAAAACTTTTTTGAAAAAGCTTATAATAATTTTCGCTATTTAGATGAGTATAGAGTTGTTGAGCTTCCCGTGGGTGTAAATTTAAATTCATCAAATGATTCTGATTTGAAAATTAGTAATTTAACAATTTCCTCTGATCAAATTAAATTTACTACAAATAAACCTAATGAGCTTCATATCATTAAAGTGTCCTATTTTCCTAACTGGAAAATAGATAAAGGTTTAGGTCCTTATAGAATCTCTCCATCATTTATGTCTATTGTTCCATATGAGAATGATGTTTTACTGTCTTTTGAAAGAACTAACATTGAAACCTACTCTTTCTATTTTGGATTATTTTCATTAGCCTTATCATTAATACTTTTTTGGAGATTTAAACAGAATGTATGAAAAGTTACTTTCAATAGTTAACAAAATACCTTTTCTTAGTGGGGATACCTCGTCAGCTCAACTTCTTAGAACTTATATAGTTGGAGGGTTTAATTTAGTTTTTGGACTCTTGCTAAGTTATATTTTTCAATTTCTAGTGTTAAGTTCTGTAGGAGTTCCACTTAGAACTTACTTAACTAATATATTTTCTTTTTCCATAGGTGTAATTATTTCATATTTTATTTCTAGAAAAATTATATTTAAACTTTCAATTAGAAAAGGAAAATTAAAAGAATTTATAAATTTTTTAGTTACAAATTTAATAAATCTTATACTCCCGTTATTTATCTGGTACCTTATTGATAGATTCAAATCATCTATACAAGAGAATGAAATACAATTTTTAGCTGCAACCATAATCATTCATGGAGCGATTCTTCCTTTGAAGTACTTGATTTATAAGTTTTTTGTTTTTAAGGATTCTTTGAATAATTGAATTCTTAATTTAATTAAACTAAAAATTGTTCTAGGAATTCTTGAGTATATAACTGAAACACTTGGTCTTATTTCATTTACCATTGCAGGTACTTCATAAATATTTCCACCAGATCTCTCAATTCTTAAAAGTAGTTCTGTATCAAATAGGTCTTGAGTTGACACCACATTTTGTATATGCTCTTCAGAGCTAGATCTTCTAATTCCTTTCATTCCATGTGTGTCAGACATTGATGTTTGAAATAGTATTTTTAATATTAAGACAAAGAAATTAGTAGCAATTCTTCGTATAATTTTTCTTTCGTCTTGAGATTCATTTAATCTTTTTGATGCAGTTATTGCTGAAAACTTTTCGTCTAAAGATAATGAGTCGATAAGGAATTGTTCTGAAAAATAGTCTATATCAAATGAAATAATCATTTCATTTTTTGCTTCTTTAAAACCATTTCTTAAAGCTATTCCGTAATTAGCTAAATTATTTGAAATAACTTTACATTCCGCCCTTCCAGAAGAAAAATCATTTATCAAAGTTAATGTTTTATCAGTAGAACCATTTTCAGAAAATATAATCTCAAAATCCAATTCCATTTTGTTGCAAATTTCAAGAATTTTGTAGCATGAATCTATTAATATCTCTTCTTCATTGTATATAGGTACTACTACTGAAAAATTATTTATTGTAAAGTTGGCTCCCATTATCATTACAATAACTAAATAGTGAGTGAAAATAAACTTGATTTAATTTTTAAGGCTTATGATATAAGAGGAATTTTCGGTGAAACCTTAACTACAGAAACAGCATATAAAATTGGATATGCTTTTGCAGATTTTGTAGAATCTGAAACAATAATAATTGGACATGATGGTAGATTGTCAAATAAAGAAATGCTTAATGCTGTTGCCTCGGGTATAAAGAAAAAAAATAAATCAATTTTATATATAGGAATTGTTCCGACCGACGTTGTGTATTCTTTATCAGGGATACAAAATCTACCAGGTGTTGTGATTACTGCATCTCACAACCCAAAGGAATGGACAGGATTAAAATTTTGTAATAAAGGAGCAACGCCTATAGGAATTGAAACTGGACTATTAGATATTAAGGAGAAAGTAGAAAATTTTGATATTGATATTGATATTGATATTCAAACTGACTTTAAGGAAGAAAATTTAGTTGATTCATATATTGAGCACTTAAATTCAATAGTAAAACCAGTAGATATAAAAAATTCAATTAGTTTTATTGTTGACGCAGGAAATGGAGCATTAGGTTCTGTTATAGAAAAACTAGATAATTCTTACAATCTTAATTTTGATGAATTATATATGGATGTTGATGGAAACTTTCCAAACCACCCTGCGGATCCTTCGGACCCAGAAAATCTTAAAGAATTAAAAGAGTTAGTAATTTCTAGAAACAAAGCATTTGGAGTAGCTTTTGATGGAGATGCAGACAGAGCAGTCTTTTTAGACAATAAAGGTAATTTAATTTCAGGTAGTTTAATGACAGCTATTGTTTCAGACTGGTTAAATGAAAAAAAAGATAAATTGAAAATAGTCCATAATGTTAATGTCTCCCCTTCAGTGGTCAAATATTTACAAGAAAAAGGGGTCACTACAATTAGATCTAAAGTTGGTCACTCTTACATTAAACAAGTAATGAGAGAAGAAGATGCAGATTTTGGAGGAGAACATAGTGCTCACTTTTACTTGAAGGAAAATTATTATGCAGATTCCGGAATTGTTACGTTATTAATATTTTTGCAAATACTTTCAGAGAAGAATTTAAAATCCTCAGAGCTAATTGGTAGTTATAATTTTCCACCATCATCAGGTGAAATAAACTTTGAAGTTAAAAGTGTTAAAGAAAGCCTTCAAAAAATTGAAAATTATTTTCAAAATTCATTTGATAAATTAGATGGAATTACTTATTTTGCTGAAAATTATTGGTTTAATGTAAGAGGTTCTAATACTGAACCAAAATTAAGACTTAATGCTGAAGCAGACAATGAAGAGAATCTTAATCGCCTCATAAACGAGATAACAAATATAATTAAGGTATAAATGGTAAATGTAGCATTTGAACTAGGAAATCAAACTAAAGAAAAGCTGGAATACTCAAAGAATATTGACTCAATAAAATACGATTCTTTATTAGTCATGGGAATGGGGGGTTCGGGTGTTGCAGGAGATGTACTTTCATTATTGTCAAATGAAGTAAGTATAAAAAACATTACTGTAAGGAAGTCCTATTCAGTACCAAAGAAATTAATAGAACAAAAACCTTTTTGTTTGTTTATATCTTATTCAGGAAATACGGAAGAAACAATTTCAGGATTGGAAGATGCTATAAAAAATAATTTAGATTGGGCTGTTATTTCTAGTGGAGGTAAATTAACTGAACTTGCATTAGAGCATGGTAAAGAATATGTAAAAATACCAGAGGGTCTTCAACCACGAGCTGCCTTTGGATATTTAACTCAAGCTGTTTGTAAAATTGTTGACATTGTTGAAGGAACGGATTTATTAAAAGAATTAAGAGAGGTAGGAGATTACTTAAATGAGATTCTCAATAAAAAAGAGAATTCTGAAATATTTATAGAAGCAAAAAATATCGCAAGTGAAGTAAATAAAAAAACTTGTATTATTTACGGCGGAACAGAAATGAGTGAGTTAGTGGCTTCAAGATGGAAAACTCAAATTAATGAAAATGCAAAATCTAAAGCTTTCGTTGGGTCAATGCCGGAGGTTCACCATAATGAGATATTATCTTGGGATGCAGACCTTAAAGGAAGCAAGTCAAATTTTGTTTTAATTTTTTTGAGGGATGATAAAGAAAATCCCCAAATAGCAAAAAGATTTAATTTAACAAAAAAATTACTTGGTGAAAAAATAAACATTTTCAATATAAAACCAAGATCTAAAGGTAGAACATTAATTAAATTCATGGAGTTGGTATTATTGGGTGACCTTTTTAGTTTATGTTTAGCAGATGAACTAAAAATGATTCCAGAAGATATTGAAGGAATAGAAAACTTAAAAAAATTATTGGAGGATTAAGTTGTCAACAATTAAAGATATAAAATTAGCGGAATTAGGGAATGAAGAAGTGGATTGGGCTGCTAGGCAAATGCTTGTTCTTGAAGAAATAAAAAATGATTTTTCAAAGAACAAACCTTTAGAAGGTTTAAACATCGGTGCCTGTATGCATGTAACAAAAGAAACCGCGAACTTAATGTTAACTTTGAAAGAAGGAGGAGCCAAGGTTGCTTTATGTGCATCTAATCCTTTATCTACAAAAGATTCAGTTGCTGCTTATCTTGCTGAAAATGATATTGAAGTACATGCTGTATGGGGAGTTTCGAATGAAGAATTTTTTAAACATATTAACGCAGTTTTAGATACCAAACCTGACATAACAATGGACGATGGCGCTGATCTCGTTTCATTACTACACACTGAAAGAACAGACTTGCCCATAATGGGCTCTATGGAAGAAACAACAACAGGAGTAATAAGACTTAAGTCAATGGAAAAGAATAACAAATTAAGATTTCCAGTGGTAGCTGTAAATGATTCGGATACGAAACATTTATTTGATAACAGGTTTGGAACAGGACAGAGTGCAATGGATGGTGTAGTTAGGGCAACAGATTTATTAATAGCAGGTTTGAATGTTGTTGTTATTGGTTTTGGTGACTGTGGTAAAGGGGTCGCAGAAAGAGCTTATGGAATGGGAGCAAAAGTTACCGTTGTTGAACCAAATTCTGTAAGGGCTCTTGAAGCACTTATGCATGGGTATGAAGTTAAAACTTCTATAAATGCTGCAAAAATTGCAGATGTCGTTATTTCTGTTACAGGAAATTTACATGCACTCGACACAAAACACTTTGATGTTATGAAAGATGGAGTTGTACTAGCCAATGCAGGACATTTTGATGTAGAAATAAATTTAGAAGCTCTTAAGAGTGAAAGTACAGAGGTTCAAAGAGTAAGAGAACATGTAGAGAGTTATAAATATAAAGGTAAAGAAATATTAGTTTTAGCTGAAGGAAGATTAGTGAATCTTGCAGCAGCAAGCGGGCATCCAGCTTCAGTAATGGATATGTCGTTTGCAAACCAAGCTTTAGCATCAGAATGGATAAAAGATAATCATGAAAAATTAGAATCAAAGGTATACACATTACCTAAGGAAGTAGATATTAAAATAGCTGC
>CAZKFE010000035.1:0-8195 GCA_964551955.1 uncultured Candidatus Actinomarina sp.
TATTGTAAGTTCTTGCATATGTAGCAGTTGCTGCTTCTGCAAATCTTTTTGCTTCGTCATACATGCTTCTTTCACCATTTGGGTTAACATTACCCCAATAATCTTCTGTCTGTGGTGTGACTAAGGGGTCCCCATATACTTCAGATGTAGAAGCAAGTAAATATTCTGCATTATGTTTTTTAGCTAAACCAAGAGTATTTATAGTTCCAATGCTTCCTGCTTTTAAAGTATTTACAGGATGTTCTGTATAAGCAACAGGGGAAGCAGCGCTAGCGAAATGAAAAACATAATCGATTTGTTCATCAATCTCAATATGATCTTGTACGTCGTGTTCTATTAAAACAACTTTATCTTTATCTAGATGTTCGATGTTTTTTGCACTCCCTGTTAATAAATTATCTAATAAAAATAGTTTATTTTCTGCATTAATTAATAATTTTTCAGAAAGATGGGAACCTATAAAACCAGAACCTCCTGTAATTAATATATTCATATTTGCCACGGAGTATACAAAAATGAATTTGTTTTAGTTAAAATATTATTAATTTTTGACATAAGTTCTTCTTTTATAGGGTACATTAAAGCAATTAAGTGCGGGCTTTCTATATTTTCAAAATCTTCCATTGAAAGATAATCGTCCGATTTAATTAAATCATCATAGATCTTAGTATTATAATTTTCATCTTTTAGTCGTCTATAAATAGTTAAAGTTGGGGAGTTTCTTAAATCATCTGTATCTTCTTTGAATGCTGCACCGACAAGTATTATGCCTGATAATTTTTTATCATCATGGATTGATTTAAGCATATTAGTTGTCCATTTTGTTTGAATGTTGTTTGATTCAATTATATTTGCAATTAACGGAAGATTTATTTCTTCAGGATTATAAAAATTATTTACTTCAACAACATCTTTGGGAAAACATGAGCCGCCCCAAGCAGGAGAAGGTCTAAAATAATGCTGCCCTATCCTCGAATCCATTCCAACACCTTTTAACACATCATCTAAATTTCCTCCAGAGCTATTCACAAGCCTTGCTGCTTCATTTACAAAAGATAACCTCAAAGGAAGATAAGTATTTGCCAAATATTTGATTAACTGTGAACTTATAGGGTCTGTAATTATTATTTCTGCATCAAAGTCATTATATAAATCTATTAATTTTTCAACTTTTGTAGAGTCATTACCTCCAATTACAATCCTATCTGGTTTGAAGAAATCTTCTACTGCTGTTCCTTCTCTTAGAAATTCTGGATTAAAAGTCAGAGAATCAATATTTAAACCTACCTTATCGCATATTTTTTCAATTTCATAAGGAGGAATAGTAGATTTAATAGTGATTACTAAATTTTTATTTTTAACATTGTTTACTTCAGTAATTGCTGACTCTAAAAATTTGGTATCTACTGAATTAGTGTCAAGATTATTAGGTGTCTGAACACATACAAAAACTATTTCTTGATCTTCCCAATTGACATCTGAATATTTAGATACAAATTCCATTCTTTTAAATAATTCATCATCTTCAAAATATTGATCCAATCTTGGTTCGTAAAATGGTAATTTTTTATTATTTAATTTACTTATTTTTTCTTTATCTAAATCAATAAAAGTAACTTTATTACCTAAACTAGCAAAACCTACACCTGTAACAAGCCCAACATATCCGGTTCCGATTATGACAATATTCATATTATGCAATGTTAACAATTTTAACACTTAAAATATTATTAATGATTGTTTATTTGTCACATTGGGATTGGAATTTATACAAATCTAGAAAAGATATTGTATCAAATTTAGATGAAATAAATTTTAAAGCAGTATGTCCTGAAGGAATTTATTCGGAAGAATTAAAATTAATCTATAAGGACCATATTAATTGGAAAATTAATAGAACTAAAACTTTTGATTTCAAGAGTGTTCTTAATCTAAAAAAAATATTGAATTCTTTTGAAGAAGGATCTGTTGTCCATTCATTTACATTAAAAACTGGAATCCTATATTCAATTGCTAATTTATTTGTAAATAAAAATATAAATGGTGTTCTTTCTATAAATGGGCTAGGGTATCTTTTCAGCAATAACTTTAAAGCAAAATCTTTAAAGCTTTTATTAAGAATTGTTATTAAACAAATTTTCAACAAAAGCTTTAAAGAAATTATTTTTCAAAATGTAAGTGATAAAGAAACATTTTTAAAGTTTTCAAATTACTCTGGTAAGACCTCTCTAATTAAAGGTTCCGGTATTGAAATAGATAATTATATTAAAAAAGAGTTATATCAAAAAGAAAAATTAAAAGTTATATTTGTTTCAAGACTTTTAATAGATAAAGGGGTTAATGAGTATATTGAGCTAACAAAAAATATTTTAAAGCCAAATATAGATTTTTATTTAGCGGGAGATATTGATGAGGGTAATCCTAATTCAATAACAGCAAACGACTTAAAAAATATCAAAAATGAAAATAACATAAAATATATTGGGCCTATAAATGTAGAAGAAGAGTTATGTAATTATGACGTTTCAATAGTCATGTCTAAATATGAAGGATTTTCAAGAATTTTACTAGAGTCTCTCTATGTTGGTTTATTTTGCATAAGTAATAACATCCCTGGAACTGAATGGCTTAAAGAATTTAATAATGGATTCTTAGTAAAAAATAATAACATAAATGATATTTCTGAAGTAATTAATAATTTTAATGAGTATAAGTTTTCAAAAGCTAATGCAGAAAGCAACAGAGAAATAATCAAAAAAAAGTATACAACTAAAATAATATCTAATCAATATAACGATATTTATAATAATCTGGCAAGTAGTTAAAAATGATTGATTTCCAGATACCACTTTTTCAAGCTCTTATTGTTGCACTAGCCCTATCTACATTATTTAATTTTATAATTTTAAAGTATTCAAAAAATATTAATTTAAAAAGAAAGAGTAACGAGAAAAGACTTTCAACTCAGCTTGTACCACCCTTTGGAGGTATAGCATGCTCATTAGCTTTTTTATTATCAACAAGGCTAATTGGAAGAGCTGATGATGAGTTTATATTTATAGGAATATTTGCAGTTATTGTTTCACTATTAGGAGTCTTTGATGATATTTATAATTTAAGATGGTATATTAAATTATTTTTTCAAATTATATTTGTTTCTTATCCTCTTTATAATTTAAATTTATTTCTAAATATTGAATCTTTTTTAGGACTTGACTTAAACAATGCTTTAAATTTTTTCGGCTCTACGCTTTGGATATTAATAATAATTAATTCAATAAACTTTATTGACAATATGGATGGATTAGCTGTTGTAGTATCAGGAAGCATCTGTTTGCAAATTGCTTTTCTAGCAAATTACTTAAATCAATATAAGTTAACAGACATTTCGTTATTGCTATTTGTTACAATAATTGGATTTTTTATTTTTAACTATCCTCCAGCCAAGTTGTATCTTGGTGATTCAGGAAGTTTATTTATAGGATATTGCTTAGGTTTTATCAGCATCTTGTTTAATTGGACTCCAGTTGAAAACACAATATACACATCATTTATTAATCCTTTATTATTGTTTTTTATAATACCTTTATTGGATTCGTCAATAGTAATTTCTCATAGAATAAAAAAAGGAATTTCTCCAACAATAGGTGGGACTGACCATATCTCTCATAGACTATTGGCAAAAAATATCTCAGCAACTAACGTATTGTTATCTTTTATCTTGTACATTATTACATGTTTTATTCTTATTCTTATTTCAATTGTCAACGATGGTCTGCTAGCTTATGTTTCTTTGTTTGTATTGTTTAGCTTGTTTATTTTTTCATTTTTGAAAATAAGAAAAATGAATATTTTAGAATAATTTAGTTTCTAACTCTCGTATTCTTTCTGGAGTACCTGCATCTATCCACCATCCATTTATCTCAATATTTTTACACAGATCTTCTTGAATATATAAATTATTTAAATCTGTAATTTCATATTCTCCCCTTGCTGATGGTTTTAAGGTTTCTATTTTTTCTAGTACTGTATTGTCATAAATATAAAGACCTACAATAGCTTTATTACTTTTTGGGTTTTCAGGTTTCTCTTCTATAGCAATTACTTTTCCTTCTGAGTCCATAACAGCAACCCCAAAGTCACTTGGATTGGTAACGTCATAGGTAAAGATTGAGCATCCCTTTTTAAAACTATCTGATTCAATGTGAACACTAGCTAAAGGATTTTTCTCAAAAAAATTATCTCCTAAAACAAAAACAGTAGTATCAACATTCTTCAAATATTCCCTCCCTTGAAGCAATGCGTGGGAAATTCCTTTCGGTTTTTCTTGAATAGCATATTCAAAATTTTTTTCAGGAAATCTATCTTTTATTACTTCTTTCATTAAATCTTTAAACTCAGGATTGGTAATTATTACAAAATCATTAAGTCCCCAACCTATCAATTGATCAATTTGTCTATTAATCATAGGACTTCCGTTGACTTCAAGAATCATTTTAGTTTTATCATTATCACGAAAACCTAATAGCCTTGTTCCGAGACCGCCTGCAGCAATAACACATTTTATTTTTGTCACAATTAAAGATTATAGAGCTATAGTATGTAATTTGGTTATAAATGAAATTTTTAAATAAATATACTTACTTAATCATGGGATTATCAGCAGTAATACTCATAACTCTAACTGTAATCATTCCAAATTTCCAAACAGAAGAGTTTAGCCAAGAAGTTATTGATGACATTATTGAAGGAGTAACTACAACAACTAATGCTCCCATAGAAGAAAATAATGCAGCCATAGAAGAAATAATAATTGATCAAGGTGAAGATTTAAACATAACAGAGGAAGAAGAAAATAAAATTGAAAAATTATTAATACATAATACTTCAAACAAAGAGATTACTGGTTTTGATATTTATATGTTAATAGGGTCTGACGAAAGACAGGGCGAAACTATTAAAACAAGAGGCAAGGTTGATGGGAAAAGAGCTGATGTAATAATTTTAGGAATGATTAATAAAGAAAATCAGAAAACAACTTTACTTTCTTTTCCTAGAGACTTATTAATAAAAAATAACTGTACTGAAAAAATAGAAAGAATAAATGCTGCATATTCCAAAAATGCTTGTGGTAATAGTGCTGAGAATCTTGCAGCTTCAATATATAGTATTTCAGGTTTAAAAGTTAACCATTTTGCAAGCTTTGAATTTAACGGATTTGAATCAATAATTGATTCAGTAGGTGGAGTAGAAATTTGTGTTGATAGAACTCAAAAAGAAGGTTATAGTTTTGAACTTCAGCAAGGTTGCCAAATAGTAAATGGTCTAACTACTTTAAATTGGGTTGTATCAAGATCTACCGAAGTTTTAGTAGGGGAAAAAACAGTTGATAATGAAGGCAATGATAACTCTACATGGGAATTAATGTCAGGTGTTAGTGATTTATCACGAATTGATAGACAGCAATATGTAGTAACTCAATTAATAAAAGAGCTTGGTCAATTTAATTCTATTAATGAACTTAATAGTTTTGTTAAAGCATTAGAAGAAGCATTTGTAATTGATGAAAATTTAACACTCAACAAAGCCGTAGAATTACTATGGACTTTAAGAGATTTTGACTTAGCAAAAGTAAGTAAACTTGTAACTCCTATAGATTATGTTACTTTAGATGATGGTAGACAAGTCTTAGTTTTGAAAGAAAGTATATACGATTACCTATTAAAAAATTCAGTTATCGACTCTTAATTATATTTTTAAAAAGATACATTGGAATAATCCAAAAATAGATGCTTACATCTGGCGAATATATTAAATCGTTTGTCAAATTCTGTAATAAAAACATCAGAAATAATGTGAGTTCGATAGTGTGTTTTTTTTGAAAATTATTAATTATAAAATATAAGAAGGAGAACAGAATTAACAATACAGGAAATAAACCATACTCTACAGCCATTGTTAAAAAACCATTGTGTGAAGTTGTTATCTCATCATATTGGGAAATATCGAATTTAGGGATATTAGATGTATCAAATTTTCCATCATAAGATATTAAATTTCCCGATCTTAAACTTTTTCCACCTAAATAATTAACATAACCATTATCTACATTCTCTATCCAAAAGAAATACATTCTCCCTTCCACGATTGCCCACTTCCATGATTGATCATTAAAATCATCATTTATTCTTAAAATAGAACTTTGGCTAAATATTGTTTCATTGCCTTTAGGAATACTATCTATTTCTAAATTTACTATTACTTCAAAGTCTTTCTTAGAGATATTTATATAATTTGGTAAAGCTAACCAGTAGTCTCTTGGTCTCTCTAATACAACACCGGAATCAGTAAATTGTATTTCTCCTCTATAAACATTTCTTAACACTGGAGTTAAAATATAATAATCATGACCTCTTCTAAATTTCGGGAATTCATATATATAGCTTTCTGAGTTTGAATTCATAATTACCTTCTTAATATTGCCATCTAGATAAGACCCATCATTGGATTGACCATCTCCCCATCCTCCAACTTCAAAATAAGAATCATTTTCAATTAAATTGATTAACTCACCATTAGTGTGGTCAAATCCAATTTGTTCCCAGTCAATTCCATTATTAGAAAAATAAAAAGACACAATTGACCTTGGTAAGTATCGATCTCTATAGTCAAATTTTAGTTTTAAATACCCATCAGTTATATTTTCTGGACTATTTATTGTTGATACTTTATTATTACTTTTTTCTGAATCAAAGTAAGTTATATTAAATTTATCCATAAGAATTTTATCATCTAATGTGACCAAATATTCTTTGTAAACACTCTTGATGTAATTCCCTCCACCAGCGCCTTTAAATAAACTAACATTGCTTATTCCAAGGTCAGTAAGAAAGCTTCGGTTTGTTTGCTTAAGGAAGATTGATGGATTTAAATAAATAAAAATTAAAGTAAAAATAGTTAATAAAGTAAATAAATAGAATTTTATTTTTCTTTTTAAACTATCGGTTATTAACAGTAAAATTATACAACCGATAGCGAGAGCTAGGTAAGATCCTCTTGAATAAGTAAGATACAAATTAAATAGAGAAATCAATAATATAAATGAATTAAATTTTTCATTTTTTAAATAATTAAAAGAATTTTCCGAACTTAAAATTTTAAATATACAAACTATTGCTGATATTGCAGATATAATACCAATCACATTAGGGCCACCACCTTGAATACCACCTAAACGACCTGAAGTAAAAATATTACTTTCTGCTGTGTTATTTGAGATCCAGCCATTTAAGTTTCCATTAATTTCAAACTTAGTGAAGATAATTAAAAAATTTACAATCATAACGATGTATAAAGGTTCGAAAATATTTATTATCCTGTTGTTATTGCTGTCAAAATTATTTAAAACTAAATAGGATAAAAAGAAATAAAAATAAAATCTAAAATTTGTTTGATTAAATATTACCTTATTTTCAACAAATAAATTTGTGTATAAGATAAATAATGATAGAAATAAAAAAAAGTAAAGATCAAATTTATTGAAATTATTTTTTGTAAAATCATCTATTTTTAAGTAAAAAAGATAAACAAATAAAAGTATTAGAGGCAAATCTTCAAAATTTAATCCCATAATATTCAACCCAACATTTGGTGGAATTAAAAGACTTAGTGCAAAAGTGTATCCAACTAATTTAACTTTATCTTCAGTTAAATTCATAATACCTTTCATATAGTGGGCCCGGCAGGACTCGAACCTGCGACCGACGGATTATGAGTCCGTTGCTCTAACCAGACTGAGCTACAGGCCCTTAAATTAGCCTATGACAGATTGCAATTTAAGTGCAATTCCCATATCTCCAGCAATTTTCATTTTTCCTGTCATGAAAGCTGCTTGAGGGCTGACTGATTTATCATACATGCCCTTAAATGTTTCCATGTCTGTTGTGATTGTACAAGCTGCTTCGGCATCCTCATCTGTTATTTCACCGTTTTCAGGATTCATAAAAACTATTTGAGAATCTACAACCCATTTTATTGATCCTGGTAAAACACTAAGGTCTTTACCTTCAGCATTTTGCTTTACAAAATCTAATGCTTCTGACATCTTCCTCCTATTAACTATTAGTTAATTATATACATGATTAAAACTCTGTTGATAATTATTTGCTCCGAGGGTGGGACTTGAACCCACAACC
>CAZKFE010000036.1:0-7985 GCA_964551955.1 uncultured Candidatus Actinomarina sp.
AACTGCCTGACAATGAGAGAATAGAACAAAGTATGGTTACAAAAAGTATAGAAAGAGCACAAGCACAGGTAGAGTCATTAAATTTTGAAATTAGAAAAAATGTCCTTAAATTTGATCAAGTATTAAACCAGCAAAGAGAAGTAATTTATAAATGGAGAAGAAGGTTATTAAAGTCAGAAGATATATCAGATTTAATTTATGAATGGTTAGAAGATATAAGTCAAAATTTACAAAATAATATTGAGATCCATAAAAGAAACTATGAAAACATAGATCATTTTGAGAATTTAGTTAATGAAGAGTTAAATTTAGTATTGAATGAAAATAATAAATCAAAAATTTTAAATCAAACAAAAATAAATGATGAAATAGACATTTCTGATTCAATAAATGAATTATTTGAACAAAATAATGATTCTAATCCTATAGATTTTTGGAACATAGGAAGATTAGCTTCTCTTTCTTTCATTGATCAATTTTGGAAAAACCATTTATCAGAAATGGACTATTTAAGATCAGGAATTGGCTTGAGAGCTATGGGACAAAGGGATCCTTTAGTAGAGTATCAAAAAGAAGGATATGACCTATTTGAAGAACTAATTTACAATGTTAAATTATCTGTAATTAGACTTTTACTTAATTTTGAGTCTTCTGCTATCAAAAAAGAAGATGCTACAAAGCCAAAAAACATTGAAAAACAGAGCAATAATCAAAAGATTGGAAGAAATGACCCATGTCATTGCGGGTCTGGATTAAAATACAAAAAGTGTCATGGATAAATTATGTATAAAGAATTGTTGAATCGTCTACAAAGTCTTTTTGAAAGACTTATTTCTGCTAAGGAGTATCTTTGACTTTAATTTTAAGAGAAAAAAACTAGAAGAACTTAATTCTTTAATCTCAGATAAAAATTTTTGGTCTAGTAATAATGATGCAAAATCTATCACTAAAGAAGCTTCAGCAATAGAAAAAGTAGTAACTTTATTAATGAACCTTGAAATTGAATTAAATGACTTAAAAGAGTTACTTGAGTTAAGTAAAAATGAGATGTCCGAATTAGATCAAGTAAAAATTCAAATCAATAGGTTTGAAGAAAAACTTGAATTACTAGAGGAAGAATCATTATTTAATGGTGAGTATGATGATTTAAGTGCTGTGCTAAATATAAATGCTGGTGCTGGAGGTGTTGATGCACACGACTGGGCAGAAATATTGTTCCGAATGTATACAAGGTTTCTAGATAGTAAAAATATGGAATATGAAATTGAAGAGATCTCAAGTGGTGAAGAAGCTGGTATTAAATCTGTTTCGATAAGGGTAAAATCTTATCGAGCTTACGGGTTTCTTGAAAGCGAAAGAGGGGTCCATAGACTTGTAAGGATAAGTCCTTTTGACAGTAATAAGAGAAGACATACTAGTTTTGCGGGTATAGATGTAGTTCCCTTGATTGATAATTCTGATGAAGTTGTTATAAAAGATGATGAAATAAGGGTTGATGTGTATAGGTCATCAGGAGCTGGAGGACAACATGTTAATACAACAGATTCAGCAGTTAGAATAACACACCTTCCAACAGGGATAGTTGTTGCTTGCCAAGCTGAAAGATCACAATTACAAAATAAAATTAGAGCTTTAGGGTTACTAAAATCAAAAATTACTTTATTAGAAAGAGAACAACAATTAAAGAAATTAGATGATATCAGAGGAGAACAAGTAGAAGCTGGGTGGGGTAGACAAATCCGCTCTTATGTTATGCAGCCCTATCAACAAGTAAAAGATGGTAGAACTAATATTGAAGTAGGCAACATACAGGCAGTTTTAGATGGTGATATTTACATTTTTATAAAAGAGTATCTAAAATGGCGTAGACAGGGGTTAAATGATTAAATTAGAAAATGTTTCATTAGTTTTTCCAGGAGGAAGTGTTGCATTGTCAAATGTTTCAACTTCTATATCTGAAGGTGAGTTTGTATATTTGATAGGACCTTCAGGAAGTGGAAAATCTTCATTTCTAAAATTACTTTATCGAGAATATTTTGCCACAAAAGGAAATATAGAAATTGTTGATATGGAAGTTACCTCGCTACCAAAATGGAAATTACCAATATTAAGGAGAAAGTTAGGAATCGTTACACAGGAACCTCAATTGCTAGAAGACAGAACGTCTTTTGAAAACATAAGCTTTGCTTTAGAGATTCTTGGTTACGAGACAGAAGAAATTGAAGAAAAGACAAATACACTAATTGATTTGGTTGAACTCAAAGATAGTACCTTCAAATTTCCTTATCAACTATCTGGAGGTGAGCAAACTAGAGTTAGCATAGCAAGGGCACTTGCAAGCAATCCGTTAGTTTTATTATGCGACGAACCAACGGGCAATCTAGATCCTCAGCTAAGCACACAAATTGTTACTTTGTTAGAGAAAATTAATAGAGCAGGAACAACAGTTGTAATGGCTACGCATGATTCGTCTATCGTAAATAGAAGAAAAAAAAGAGTTATCCAGCTAAAGGATGGAAAAATTGTTAGTGACGCAGCCCAAGGAAGTTATATTTAGGATGTATTCATGAATAAGCTTTCTTATGTAGTAAAAAATACTTTCATAAATATGAGAAGAAATCCGCTACTTGTTATTGCAACAATGCTTGCTGTACTAGTTTCTAGTTTCTTAGTATTTACAACTCTTTCAGGTAGAGCGGTTGTTCAGAATAATACTTCAAGATGGCAAAATGGAGTTCATGTTGTAATTTTTCTTGATGATAGAGTAACTACTACTGCACATAAGCAATTACAAGAATCTTTAGAGAGTTATCCAGAAGTTAGAATGGTAGATTACTTTAGCAAAGCAGAAGCTACAGAAGAGTTTAAATTTTTATTTAAAGATCAACCCGAGCTACTCCAAGAAGTAGATTTTGAAATTCTCCCATCATCGTTAAGAGTAAATTTGAATAACCCCTCAGATTATGAGTTGATTATTGAGAGGATGGATGGTAATCCAGCAGTTAAAGAAATAAGAGCATCTGGAGAAGCAATAGATAGGCTTTTAAGTTTAACAAATACATTAGTAATTTCAGCGTCAATTTTTGCAGTGTTAATAGCGTTCGCAGCATTTATATTAATAATTAATACATTAAGACTTACTGCATATGCCAAAAGAAGAGAAATAAAAATAATGAAGACTTTAGGAGCTTCTTCTACCTATATTAGGTTGCCTTTTATTTTTGAAGCAATATTTGAATCTTTAGTTGGGACATCTATTGCCATTGGATTAGGTTGGGGAGTAATACAATATTCGAAAGGATCAGTAATAGCTGAAAGTATATTTGATATAACCATATCTGATACTTATTTAATTAATTTAACTTTAGGTTTAATCATGTCTTCAATATTATTTGGTTTATTTGCAAGCTTTGTAGGGATTAGGAAAGTACTTAATGAATAAAAGAATAATAATTTCAGTACTTTTATTTTCATTAACTTTTCAGTTTATTTCAATTGAAGACTTAAATGCAAATACTGCAGAAGAGCGTCTGATAGAAGTTGAAAATCAATTAAAAGCTGTAGCTAACCAAATAAAACAATATGAAGGAGAAAAAACTAACTTAGAAAAAGCAATATTAGCTAATGACAGTGCACTTAGCCAAGTAAATCAAGAACTATCTCAAGTTCAATCACGGTTGCAACAAGCAGAGAAGGATTTAGGAGAAGCTTTAGCAGGCTATGATCAGTCCCTTGAAAACCTAGCAGCTGTTCAACAAAACATTATTAAAGAACAAACAAAACTTGGGAAAATAAAGAATGAAATTACAGATGTTAAAGAAGAATTATTTGAAACACAAAAGAATTTAAATCTTGCAAAAGACGATCTTCAAAAACAGGCTGTAGAGCTTTATATAAATGGGGTAATGAGCCCATCTACTGCTTTATTTATTAGCTTAGATGAGTTGTCTGATTTTTTAGCAGCCCTTGGCTACGCTTCAAGTATTGTTGATTCAGCATATGAAATAGTTGAGCAGCTAAATGCATTTGAAAGGCTAGCTGAAACTCAGACTGAATTTCTTACAGTTAGAGAGACTGAGCGAGAGACTTCTATAACTAATTTACAAGAAGAAGAAGAAAAGAAAAATCAAATATCTATTGAGGCTGAAGAGTACGCAGAGGATGTTGAAGAGAAAAGAAATATAGTTGAATCAGAGAAGCAACAAGTAGAAAATAAGAAAGCAAAAGTTTTAGCAGAAAGAAGAAATGCTCAGAACTTATTAAACCAAGCTAATAACCAGTTGGAACAACTAGATAAAGAACATGCAGACTTGGAGAAATTAGAAGATGCGATTCAAGCAGATATTGATAGGTTGAGTACATTAGGAGGTGTTGCTCCAGGTAAACTCTCTTGGCCAATAACTGGCAGTTACGTTTCAAGTGGATACAAATGGAGAAGATTAGGAGGAGTAACAAGTTTCCATGGTGCGATAGATATACCATCAAGCACTGGTACTCCTATTAAAGCTGCTGCAGGAGGTGTTGTAATTATAGCTAGATATTACGGAGCAGCGGGAAAATCAGTATTTATTGATCACGGCGGTGGTATGACTACTCTTTACTTTCACATGAAAACAATTTATGTATCTGCAGGACAGACAGTAGTTACAGGAGATGTTATCGGTACTGTTGGGACAACAGGAAGGACTACAGGGCCTCATTTACATTTTGAAGTAAGATTAAAAAACCCTAGCTCTGCAAATTGCAGTCGTCCATACCTAGATCCAACATCAAGAGGTAGAATGAATCCTTATTGTTTTCTTGATTCTTGATTAAATTATGAAAGTATTTGCTCAGAACAGTAAAGCCAAAAATTCTTATGAATTTCTAGAATTTTTTGAAGCGGGGATAGTATTAACTGGGCCAGAAACAAAAAGCATTCGTAATGGAGGGGTTTCAATTATTGATTCTTTTGCAATAATTGAAAATGAGGAAGCATTTATTCGTGAAATGAATGTAGAACCATATAAATATTCTGACTTAACCGATTATGAACCTAAGAGACCAAGAAAAATTTTATTACACAAGAAAGAGATAAAAAGATTAATTGGACTTACTTCAAAAAAAGGGAGTACTTTAATTGCAACAAAGGTTTTTGAAAAAAATGGCTTTATTAAAGTAGAAATTGCTTTAGCAAAAGGAAAAAAAGATTACGATAAAAGAAAAAAGATAGACGAGAAAAGAATTTCAAAAGAAATCAGAGATTATAAATAAAAAGTGAAAATATTTTATTTAACAATCTCTTATATAAACGATTTATTTATATACTCAATTTATTGATTCAAGGAGAAAAGAGAAATGGTTAAAGACATAAATGCAGAAGAATATGAACAACTAAAAGAATCTGAAAATACTGTAGTTATTGACTTTCATGCAACATGGTGTGGGCCTTGTAAAATACTAAGCCCTATACTTGAAGAGCTACAAAGTGAAATGGAAAATGTAGAATTTGTAAAACTTGATGTTGACCAGTTTCCAGAAATTTCTGGCGCAAATCAAGTAATGGGTGTTCCAACAGTAGTTATTCTTAAAAATGGAGAAATAAAAGAAAGATTTGTAGGGGTTCAGTCAAAAGAAGTTATAAAAGATAAGATTTTAGCTATTAGTTAATGATGCTAAAAGCTATATTAGCTCTACAAATAGAATTAGAGAGATAGTTATGAATAACATTAAGTTTTATAGTACGGAATGGTGTGGGGATTGTGTAAGATCAAAAAAATTATTAGACAATTTGGATATTCATTATGAGGAGATAGACATTGACTTGGATAAAGAAGCTTATAAAAAGGTTGCCGAATTACAAAAGAGAAAGCCTAGGATACCAACAATTATATTTGAAGATGGGACATATTTAGTAGAGCCAACAGACCCAGAGCTATTAGAGAAAATAAATATTTATCAAAATTAATATCAATACTCTAATAAAGTATTTGAGTTAGCATTAGATAGGTTGAGAGATAAATAATGAAAATACTTATTTGTGATAAATTGGACACACTTGCTATAGAAGAATTAAATAAATTAGGAAATTGTATCGACGTTTCAGAAGAAAAGAACAAAAAAGAAAAGATTAAAGAAAATATTATTGATGCTGAAGTAATTTTAGTTAGAAGTGATACTCAAATAAACAAAGAATTAATCGATATTAGTAAAAAACTAAAAATTATAGGTCGTTGTGGGGTTGGTACTGACAATATAGATTTAGCTGAAGCATCATCAAGAAATATTCATGTAACTAACACTCCTGAGGCTAATGTTATTTCAGCAGCTGAACTAACAGTTGGATTAATAATTTCTGCTGCTAGGAATATTACTGTTGCTAACAATTCAGTTAAAAAAAGTAAATGGGAAAGGTCTGAATTTATGGGTGTTGAATTATATAAAAAACAACTAGGTTTAATAGGTTTTGGAAAAGTTGCAAAATTAGTATCTATAAGAATGCAAAGTTTTAATATGGAGATAGTTTTCTATGATCCATTTGTAGATAATTCAACTGAAAATGAAAAAAAAGTAGAGCTTGATGAACTATTAAATACTTCAGATTTTGTTTCAATACATATTCCTAAGAACAAAGAAACAGAGAATCTAATTTCTAAAGAAAAATTGTCACTTATGAAAAAAGGATCAGTGATCATTAATACATCTAGAGGTGGATTAATAGATGAGCAAGAACTATTCAAGCTAGTTAAAGAAAATAGATTATATTCTGCTGGTTTGGATGTTTATGAAGTAGAACCTCCTGAAATAAATAAAGAGTTTGAAAACAGTAAAGTAGTTACTCTTCCTCATTTAGGTGCTTCAACTAAAGAAGCCCAACTAAGAGCTGGTCAACAACTTATTAAAAATATTAAAGATATTTTAAATAATGATTTGTCTTCAGTAGTAAATAAAAACTTATAATAATTGTTGTCTTAGAGCAGGAATACAGCCATAATTGTTATACAATTTAGTTGTTTGCTGGCACCAAATAAAAAATTTTGTTAATACTAAAAAAACTCTTGTGTATAAGTAGTTTATATTCCATAATGTATGTATGTTAAATAACAAATTTACTGATTATAAGACAATAAATACTGTAATAGCTATGTTTAGTGGGCTATTCGCAATTGGCTTAGCTATAGCTCCTTCTACTGTTTCAAATATTTTTAATATTTCTTATCTATCTCAGGTTGACGGTTCCTGGATTAATTCTTCAAGAGTGGTTTGGATTTTATGTATTTCAGTTTCATTATTATCAAGTTGGGCTAGATATATTGATGAAATTTATGCTCAGAAAATTATTATGAGATTTTATTCAGTAATGTTTTCAGGATTTGCTTTAAGCAACTTCCTAGGTGGTGTTGAATCGAACGTACCAGTTCATTCAGTTAGTGTTGCTTTTATCGGAGTTTTAGCAGCCGTAGCATGGATGTGTTGGAATAATAGCCGTGGAATAGAACCAAATACAAAAGCGATTAATATCTCAAATACAGTCTCATTAATTAATAATCCTGAACAAGATCAGGATATTTTAGAAGCAAATAGTTAAAAACTATTAATTATTTAAAATTGTCTACAGATTCGTAAAGGTAGTTAATTCTTTCATAAATAGGCCACCCATTTGGAATGCATCCATCAGTTGATTTTGATTGTTGCATCATTAATGGTGCTAAAGCATTTGAAGAAGGACAGTTTGTATGACCCCAGCCGAGCATGTGTCCTACTTCGTGATTAATAAGATAAAGTCTATAAGTTGCTATATCAATTCCAAAATCTTTTGCTCCAGATAGCCATCTAAAATAGTTGTAAATTATTTGATTTCCATTTCTACATGAGTAGATTCCATTTGTTTGTAAAGGAAAACACATTTCATCAACAGTATTTGGATTAGCAAGAAAGATGTGAAAGTCAGCATCATAATAATTAACAATCTGGAATTCTTTTCCAATTACAGTTTTCCAACCACG
>CAZKFE010000037.1:0-2235 GCA_964551955.1 uncultured Candidatus Actinomarina sp.
GCTCCATCGCCTGCGAAATATAGACCTTCGTGCTGAGACCAATATGTATCGATATATCTTTTATCGTCTCCATATACAGTTCTTAACATGGATGGCCAAGGAGACTTAATAGCAAGATAACCCCCTTCACCTTTCCCTACTTCATTACCTTTCTCATCAATAACTACAGAATCAATTCCAGGTAATGGTCCACATGCTGATCCAGGTTTTGTACTCGTTATTCCAGGTAGAGGTGAAATCATAATTGAGCCTGTTTCTGTCTGCCACCATGTATCAACAATAGGGCATTGCTCATTGCCAATATTTTCGTGATACCACATCCAAGCTTCAGGGTTTATTGGTTCTCCAACAGATCCAAGTAATCTTAGTGAACTTAAATCATGAGCTTTAGGATGTTCAACACCCCACTTCATAAATGCTCTAATCGCAGTTGGTGCTGTATAAAAAATATTTACTTTATATTTCTCAACTATGCTCCATAGCCTTTTTTCATCTGGAGCATTTGGTGCTCCTTCATACATAACACTTGTTGTTTTGTTAGCTAATGGTCCATAGACAATATAACTATGTCCAGTCACCCACCCACAGTCTGCTGCACACCAATAAATATCTTCATCTTTGACATCAAATACTGCATTATGAGTAGTAGTTACACCAGTTAAATAACCAGCTTGTGTATGAACAATCCCTTTTGGTTTTGCAGTAGTCCCAGAAGTATAAAGTATATAAAGCAAGTCTTCTGCATTCATAACTTCAGGTTCGCACTCTGTAGATTGTTCTCCAACAATTTCCTCATACCAATAATCTCTACCATCTTTCATATTTACTTCTTGTCCGGTTCTTTTTACTACAACCACACTTTCTATAAATTCAGTTAGCTCTAATGAGTTGTCGACGTTCTCCTTAAGAGGGACAATATCTCCTCTTCTCCATGCACCATCAGCTGTTATAACAACCTTTGCTTCAGCATCATTTATACGATCGGCTAGTGCTTCAGCTGAGAATCCACCAAATACTACAGAGTGCACTGCTCCAATTCGTGCACAGGCAAGCATAGAAACTACTATCTCAGGGGTCATACCAAGATAAATAGCTATCCTATCTCCTTTTTGAACTCCTAAACTTTTAAGTGCATTTGATAACTTACATACTCTTTCATAAAGATCTCTATAGGTAATCTCTTGAGTGTCCCCAGGCTCGCCTTCCCAGTAATATGCGACTCTATCGCCATCTGTTTCTAAATGTCTATCAAGGCAGTTATATGAAAGGTTCAACTCCCCATCACTAAACCATTTAAAAAATGGTGCATTTGAATCATCTAAAACTTGAGTAGGCTCTTTAAACCAAGTTATTCTATTAAGGGCTTGTTGCTTCCAATACTCTAATCTATCTTCTTCAGCATTTTTAAACCATTCTGATGTTGCATTTGCATTATTTTTTAATTCTTCACTTGGTTCAAATAGACGATCTTCGTTTAATAAGTTCTCAATTTTTTCATTCATGTTATTTTCCTTATATTAAATAGTATAAATAAAATATTTTAAAAAAATCTATTTAAGAAGACATAAAATAAAAATTGAAACCATCACACAGGGCATTCCAAGATGCGTTGATAATATTTTGGTGCACCCCTACAGTATTCCATTTTCTTTTTCCATCTGTAAACTCAACTAACACTCTTGTTGTAGCTTCTGTTCCATCAGTTGAGTCAATTATTCTAACTTTGTAGTCTATTAGCTTAACAACTTCTATGTCTGGATAGTCATTACGAAGGGCAGTTACTAAAGCTTTGCTTAATGCATCAACAGGACCCACTCCTTCACCTGTAGTGACATATCTTTGATCGTTGACGTTAATCTTGCAAACAGCTTCTGAAACAACATTCTCAGAATTTCTTCTTTCAGAAAATACTCTAAAGCTTTCAAAATCAAAATAATCCGGATTTGAACCTTTTATCTTATTCATTAATAAAAATAAAGAGCCATCAGCAGCTTCAAATTGGAAACCTTGATGTTCAAGATTCTGTACTTCTTCTATTAATTTTTTTGCATCTTCATTTGAAAGCTCAATATTGAATTCTTTTGCTTTTGTTATAACGCTAGCTCTTCCAGCTAGCTCAGAAACTGTTGTCCTTGTAAAGTTCCCAACTTTACTTGAATCGATATGTTCATAAAGTGAACTATCTTTCGCCATACCTGAAGCATGTAGACCAGCTTTATGTGTAAATGCTGATGA
>CAZKFE010000037.1:2335-7939 GCA_964551955.1 uncultured Candidatus Actinomarina sp.
CATCCGTTATCATTTTGAAAATGCACACCAAATTTCTGCTTATCATATTTTTTTGTTATCTCACCTAATATCTCAGTTACCTCATGAGGAAGGGTTCCACCATTCGTATCACAAAAAATAAAACAATCAACGCCCTCTTTTATGACTGCTCCAAGGATTTTATAACTTACGTCTGAGTTCTCTTTAAATCCATCAAAGAAATGTTCAGCATCAAAAAATACTTTCTTACCGTTTGATTTTAAATATCTAATAGTATCAGTTGCCATCTTGATTGCTTCTTCTACGTCAGTTTCTATAGCTTTTGTAATGTGTAAATTAGAAGATTTACCAACAATGCAAACATAATCTGTTCCAGCATCAACTAGGGCTTTAACTTGAGGATCATCTTCAGCGTTTATATTTAGTTTTCTTGTAGAGCCAAAACTAACTAATTTTGCATTTGTAAGTTTTAATTCTTTTTTGGCCTTATCAAAAAACTCTTCTTCCTTAGGTGATGCCCCAGGCCAACCACCTTCAATATAATCTACACCCAAATCATCAAGTAACTTAGCAATAGCGAGCTTATCCTTAACAGAAGGTGAAATTCCTTCCTGCTGGAACCCATCTCTAAGGGTTGTATCAAATATGTCTATTTTCATTCTCGCTCTTCCAAAAAAAAACCCCTGCAACGCAAGGGAAACAACGACTACTTCGTTGTTCTTAAATAATAATTATGATATTCATCATTGATTAATACTACTTATTTTTTATTACTTGTCTACCAAAAAAATATATTGCTAAAGCTAAAATGCTGAAAATCAAAATACGTGAAATATTTATTTTTGATGTTGTAGATTCTACTTCGAAAGACTGTTCTAATAATCCTGCATGAGTAAAAATAATTGTATTATTGTTTATTTCATCTAATTTTGGTTTTGTTATCCTGCCTGGTGCTTTTACCATTAATTTTCCTGAATATAAATTTTCTGCTGCTTCTGGTGTGATATTTTCACCATTAAGTAATGCAGAAAATTCTCCATATACTTTAAATTCTTTTTCATCTTTCTCAAGTTTGATTTCCTGAAGAGGCAAGAGCAACAATGCAGTATTTTCACCACTTAACAAAATATCAAGTTGTTGTTCAAACTCTTCAATACTATTAAATGAATTACGTATCATTATTCCAAACATTTTATCTTTTTGATAAACAGTTGAGCCAAAACCTTCAGGCAAAGATTCAACAATTGATTCCAGACCTCCTATTTCAGTCTGACCAGTTTCTATGGCGAATATCTGTGCTTCTTGATCTAGTAAAATAGAAATAGAATACTTTCCTGACTCATCCTCGTTAATTTCAAGATCCATAATCCATTCAGCCTGACATGAAGAAAAGAATATGCACAAAAAGATTATTAATAGATTTTTATATTTTTTCATTTAACAACTCAACCATCTTAGTGCATGCAATATTTCTATGACTTATCTCTGTTTTTTCATTTAATGAAAGCTCTGCAAGGGTTCTTTCATGGTGTTGAAATATTGGATCATATCCAAATCCATTATCCCCTCTTCTCTCATGTGTAATTTGACCGTCCAAAATTCCTTCTGTTATTAATTCATTTTTTCCGTCGTAGAAAAACAATACAGTTTTAAAAGAAGCTGCTCTATTTTCTTCATTTGCCATTTCATTTAATAACTTTTGAATATTATCTTCATCATTAGCTTCATCTCCTGCATAACGTGCTGATTTAACTCCAGGATGACCATTTAAAGAGTCAACAAATAAACCAGAATCATCTGCAATAACAGCTTTTTCATACTGGTTGTATACCTCAATTGCTTTCTTCTTAGCGTTATCAAAAATAGTTTCTTTATCTTCTTCCACTTCAATTAAATCTGGATAAAAGAGAAGCTCATGTTGAGAGTTTGATTGATCAAAAATATTTTTTAACTCTATAAACTTATTCTTATTTTTAGTAGCTAATAAAATTTCCATTAATTTTTTTGAACTTCAAATATTTCATTAATTTCATTTTTTGTTATTTCAAATAATTTATCTAAATCTTCTTTTGAAAATGGTTTCTTTTCTGCCGTACCTTGAATTTCTAGAATTTCATACTTGTCATTCAAGACTAAATTTAGGTCAACTTCTGCTTGGGAATCATTTTCATAATCCAAATCAACAATATATTCTCCATCAACTATCCCAACAGAAACTGCAGCTATCTGATTCTCTAAAGGATTTTGAACTAATTCACCATTTTCAACCAATTTATTAAATGTTTCATTTAAAGCTATCCAGGAACCATTAATTGAAGCGGTCCTCGTTCCCCCGTCAGCTTCCAAAACATCGCAATCGACTGTGACCATATATCCATTCAGTAATTTAAGATTACAAATTGCTCTAAGCGATCTTCCAATTAATCTAGATATTTCCTTTGACCTTCCGCCTTCATAAGCTTTTCTTGAAACTCTATTTCCAGAAGATCCTGGCAACATATTATATTCTGCAGTAAGCCAACCTGAATCTGAATTTTCAAGCCAACCAGGCAGCCTATCAGAGATGGAAACAGTTATTAATACTTTTGTGTTTCCTGACTCATATAAGACAGATGTATTTTTTGAATTTATAAAGTCTTTTGTAATTTTTATGTTTCTCATATTATGGTGATAGCCTTACTGTTTTCCATTCAGTATCTACTTTAGAATAAGAAAACCTATCATGTGTTCTATTTTTTCTCCCTTGCCAAAACTCCCAATGATGAACATCAATCAGGTAACCACCCCAAAATTCAGGTCTTGGGATTTCTTTACCCTCAAATTCTTTTTCTAACTCTTTTATTCTTTCCTCTAATATCTCTCTACCTTCAATCTCTTCACTCTGGTGAGAAGCCCATGCACTTAGCTGTCCTCCTCTTGGTCTTGATTTGAAATATTCATCAGAAACTTTTGAGTCAGCAATACTTGCGACGCCTTCAAATCTAATTTGTCTATAAATTTCAGGCCAGAAAAAAATCCCTGAAACATTTGGATTGTTATTAATTTCTTTAGCTTTTGAGCTTTCATAATGAGTATGGAAAACCAATGAATCATTAACTATATTTTTAAACAAAACATAACGTGATCTCGGGTTGTTTTCAGAATCTACTGTAGAAATAGCCATTGCATTTGGTTCACTCGCTTCTACCTCAATTGCATCCGCTAACCAAGATTCAAATTGTTGTATTGGGTCACTTTTTAAATCTTCTGGAACTAAAGCTTTATCTCCATACTCTGAACGTATCTTTTGAATCTTGTCTGAAATATTTTCCATTTATATAGAATTTAAGGCAGAACCAGCTTTAAACCACTCTATTTGTTCATCTGAAAGAGAGTGATTAGCTTTTATATCTTTTGTCTCTCCACCAGTTTTCTCTATTGATATAACAACTGGTACGTCTGGTGCAATTTCCTCTAAATTTTTTATTGTTATTTTATCTTCTTGATCAATCAAGTCGTAGTCTTCCTTGTTTTCAAAAGTCAGAGGAAGAATGCCTTGCTTTTTAAGATTTGCTTCATGAATTCGTGCAAAGCTTTTTACTAAAACAACCTTACACCCTCTAAATCTTGGCTCCATTGCTGCATGCTCTCTTGAAGAACCTTCACCATAATTTTCATCTCCAACAGCTATCCAGTTGAGACCCTCTTTATGATATGACTTTGCAATGTCTGGTAAAGACATAACTGAATTATCTAACTGATTTATACCTTCCCCGGCATTTTCAGTAAATGCATTGTTAACGCCGATAAATAAGTTTTGTGAAATATTTTCTAAGTGACCTCTGTACTGTAACCATTTTCCAGCTGGAGAAATGTGATCAGTTGTACATTTGCCATTTGCTTTCATTAATACTGTCATTGAAAGATAATTGTCGCTTTCAAAAGGAGTGAAAGGAACTAATGCTTGCAATCTATTTGATTCAGGGTCAATCACTACCTCTACTTCACCTTCTCCTGGTTGGATAAATCCTTCAAGAGTTGTTTCAAATCCAGCATCAGGTAACTCATCAGCAACCGGTGGACTTAATGAGATTTCATTTCCATCTTTATCAGTTAATGTATCGCTTAAAAAGTTAAAATCTAATCTTCCACCTAGTGCTAGTCCTATGACTGTTTCTGGAGATCCAATAAAGGAAAGTGTTTCTGCATTCCCATCATTACGTGCAGGAAAGTTTCTATTAAAAGAGGAGACAATTGAGTTACTCTCTCCTTCTTTAATATCATCTCTTTTCCATTGACCAATACATGGACCACAGGCATTTGCTAATACTGTTGCCCCAATATCCTCTAGGTCTTTCAAATAACCATCTCTTTCAATAGTTGCTCTTGTTTGTTCTGAACCTGGAGTAACCATCAATGGAACTTTCGCTTTAAGACCATGCTTTGCAGCTTCTCGTGCAATAAAGGCTGCTCTACCAATATCTTCATAAGAAGAGTTTGTACAAGAACCAATTAGAGCGCTTGAAATTTTTATTGGATACTCATTTTCTTCAACATCTTCTTTCAAATCTGTAATTGATCTAGCTAAATCTGGTGTGTGAGGACCTACAATATGTGGTTCTAAAGTATCTAAATCTATCTCTATAACCTGGTCGAAATACTTTTCTGGCTCATCTAGCACTTCTTGGTCTGCAGTTAATAAATCCATTCTTGTTTCTGCAAGCTCTGCAATGTCTGATCTTCCAGTTGAAACTAAATAATCTTGTCCTTTACTATCAAATGGAAAAATTGAGCATGTTGCTCCTATTTCTGCACCCATATTGGTAATAGTTGATTTACCTGTAGTTGAAATTGAGGTAGTTCCTTCACCAAAATATTCAACTATTGCATTCGTTCCACCCTTAACAGTTAAAATTTCAGCTACTTTAAGAATTATATCTTTAGGAGATGTCCATCCACTTAAAGATCCAGTCAGTTTTACACCAATTAATTTTGGAATTTTTGTATTAAATGGCATTCCTGCCATAACATCTACAGCATCAGCTCCACCAACGCCAATGGCTACCATTCCAAGACCTCCGGCATTAGGTGTATGGCTATCTGTACCAATCATCATTCCACCTGGGAATGCATACTGTTCTAGAACAACTTGATGTATGATTCCAGCTCCTGGTCCCCAAAAACCTATTCCATATTTTTGTGATGCTGAACGTAAGAAATCAAAAACTTCCTTATGTGTTTTATTTGCAACCTCTAGATCACTAGTAGCACCTTCATATGCTTGAATAAGGTGATCGCAATGGACAGTTGATGGGACAGCTGTTTTTTCCATTCCAGCCTGCATGAATTGTAAAAGTGCCATCTGAGCTGTTGCGTCTTGCATCGCTACTCTATCAGGTGCAAAATCTCCATAATCTTCACCCTTCTCTAATGAAATTGATGAAGGATCTTTAGCATGGCCAAACAAAATTTTTTCTGCAAGAGTTAAGGGAGTTCCTTTTCTCTCTCTTAGCGTTGCAATATTCTCAGTTAATGATTTATATACTGATTCAACAAGCTCTATTGGTGTTCTTGATAAGTCCATCAAGATAATTATATTAAGAAAAAAACTGTAAAGATAACCTTATCTAAATTCAGCACATGTTT
>CAZKFE010000038.1:0-7904 GCA_964551955.1 uncultured Candidatus Actinomarina sp.
ACTAATTGTATTCAATATATATATTTTTATACAATTAGTCTTAATAATGGAGGTGAATGAGCGCCTGGTGGGCTCCCCGGTCTTCAAAACCGGTGAAAGGTTTAATAATCTTTGGCGGGTTCGATTCCCGTCCACCTCCGCTAGTTTATTTAGAATTGTTTATTATTATTAAAGATATAAATTTAGGAATAATTGAACCAGAGAAATAACCCAAATCAGACAGACAGAAGATTGCTTACGGTTTCTGATAGGGATATCTTTGTTACTGTCCAAAAAGCATTGCTTGTTGGAATAATTCTTAGTAATGAAACAAGGGCAGATAAAGAAGAGTCTCTTAAAGAGTTAACTAACTTAGTAAAAACTGCAGGATCTAATCCCTCAATAATTCAAACGAAACGTGTAGACAAAATTAATCCGAAAACTTTTATAGGCAAAGGTTCAATAATTGAACTTGAAGAAATTTCAAAATCGAATGATATTGATGTAGTAATTTTTGATTGTGAACTAACGCCAAACCAACAGAAAGAACTGCGCGCCATATTCCAATGTGACGTTGTTGATAGGACTGGTTTAATTTTAGATATTTTTGCACTCCATGCTCAGTCAAGAGAAGCAAGCTTACAGGTTGAGTTGGCAATGTCTGTATATTTAAAACCACGCCTTGCTGGTCTTGGAGCAACATTAAACCAACAAGGTGGTGGAATTGGTACTCGTGGTCCAGGAGAAACAAAATTAGAAACAGATAGTCGATTAATTGATAATCGAATCAACCGTCTCAGAAAAGAATTAAAAAAAATTGAAAAACAAAGAGTACTTCAGTCTAACTCTAGAGACAGAAACAACACTCCTCTTGTTTCTATAGTCGGCTATACAAATGCTGGAAAATCAACTCTTCTTCAAAAATTAACAAAAGCTGACGCATATGCTGCAGACGAACTATTTGCAACAGTGGACTCTCTGCAACGTGAATTAAAAATAAATGATATTCAAGATCCCTTAATTATTTCTGATACTGTTGGGTTTATACAAAATCTCCCAACCACTTTAATAGAGTCATTTAAGTCAACTCTTCTCGTTACTACAGAAGCAGACTTGTTAATACATGTTGTTGATGCAGCAACTGCTATTCCAGAATTACATATAAATACAGTTGAAGGAATATTGAAACAAATAGGCACAAAAGCAAATGAATTAATGGTATTTAATAAAATAGATAAGATTGATAAGGCTTCCTACAATCAACTTATAGAAAAATATCCTCACGCAATATTTATATCTTCATTAAAAAATAAAGGCCTGCCAAAACTTATAGAAAGTATCGCTGAAGAAATTTATGGTGAAACTTTAATTGGAAAATATATAGTAAAACCTAATAACTTAGAGAAAATTAGCAAATTTGGAAAAATTTTAAATGTAGAAAATGAATCTGACTATTTAGTAATAGAATTAAATATGAGAGAAAAATTAATAAACAGACTTTGTTCAAACAAGATAATGGGAAATTATGAAAGTGCTTAAAGAAATTGGTCTTATTGGCCTTGGGGTAATGGGTAAAAATATAGCATTAAACCTCTCTGATAATGGGGTAGCCATTAAAGGTTTCAATGATTCAAAGGAAAAACTAGAAGAGATTAAAAAGGAATTTTCTGGATCATTTGAGGGCTACACAAATATTAAGGATCTCGTCGTAAATCTCTCGAGACCCAGAACGATTCTATTAATGGTCCCATCCGGAAAAATAACAAAAGATGTTATTGAAAAAATTAGCGATTTTCTTGATGAGGGTGACGTAATTATTGATGGTGGAAACTCTTTTTATCTTGCAAGTGAAGAAAATGGAATAAATTTAAACGAAAAGAAAATAAATTTTATTGGGATGGGCGTCTCCGGTGGTGAAGAAGGGGCGCGAAATGGTCCAGCAATAATGGTTGGTTATAAAAACAAAATTAGTGAAGAATTGAAAAATACTTTAAGTGCCATTTCCGCAAAAACTGAACAGGACTGTATAGGTTTTTATGATGGATTTGGATCTGGTCATTTTATAAAAATGGTCCACAATGGGATTGAATATGCCGAAATGCAATTAATTGCAGAAGTTTATGAAATTTTAAAAAGGTCTAAAAAAACAAATGAAGAGATAGCTAGTTTTTTTGATAAATTAAAGGAAGAAGGAAGGTCATCTTATCTTATTGAAATAACAGCAAAAATTTTACGCCAAAAAAAAGATGAAACATATATTCTTGATAAAATTAAGCCTTTTGCAAGCGACAAAGGCACTGGAAAACTTACTGTTGAAACATCCTTAAATCTTAAAGTTCCTGCACCCTCAATTTTTGCTGCTTATGATGCAAGGATTCAAAGCAATACGAAAAAAGACTGGGGAGAAATTAATAACCAAGGTGGCATTTCTGCTGAGGAAGATTTAAGTAACTGTTTATATTTTGGAAGAGTTTCATCAATGATCCAAGGATTAGAATTAATAAAAAGATTTTTAGAAGAAATTAATCTTGGGATTGTTTTAAATAATTGGACTGGTGGTTGTATTATCAGGTCCAGCCTATTAAAAGAATTAAATGATATAAATTCAACCTCAAAAAATTTTCTAAAAGACGAAAGGCTAAAAAAAATATTTAATAATACTTTAAACTCAACAAAAACAATTATTTCTGAGGCAGCATTGAGCGAAATCTCAACTCCTGTTTTGTCAGCGTCATATAACTGGTATCTAAATTTAAATTCATTAAGCAATCCTGCAAATTTAATACAGGCTCAAAGAGACTTTTTTGGAAGACATAAAGTACAGCTAATTGACTCTGAAAAAGATATAAACATAGATTGGGATTAAGTTAATTTAATGAATAAAAATAAACTACCAGAAATCTCTTCACCAAAAAGATATGAAATAAAACTAGACATTGATTTAGAAAATTTTTCATATCTTGGTACTCAAACAGTAGAAATGGAAGTTCTAGAAAACACTAAGTCAATTTTCCTAAACAGTTTAGGAATTAAAATAAGTCACGCCACATTAATTGGTAACAATGAAGAAAGTAATAATCTTTCTGTTGAATATTTTGAAGATGAAGAAATGATATCTCTTTCTTCTAAAGATGAAATTAGGAAGGGCAATTATAAACTTTACTTGGAATTTAAATCAGAAATTACAAAAGATCTAAAAGGTTTCTACAGAAGTAAATATTTAACTAAAGAAGATCAAGAAAAGTGGATTGCGACTACTCAATTTGAGCCAACTTCTGCAAGAAACGCTTTCCCTTGTTGGGATGAACCAGACTACAAAGCAGTTTTTTCAATAACTATTATTGCCGATAAAAAATATTTACGCGTAAGCAATGAAAAGGTTCTCTCTGAAAAAGAGCTTGAAGATGGAAAGATAGAAACCACATTTGTTGATTCTATGAAAATGTCAACATATCTTGTTGCTTTTGTTATTGGGGAGTTAGAAGCTACAGAGATTGGTGATGCAGGGAACACAACGGTTCGAATAGTCCATCGTCCAGGTTTCTCTAATCAAACGAAATATGCTGGAACAGCAGGAATAAAGCTACTTAACTTTTTTGAAGATTATTATAAAATCTCTTATCCGGGATCAAAACTTGATTTAATTGCAATTCCAGATTTTGCTATGGGTGCAATGGAAAATGTAGGAGCTGTCACATTTAGAGAAAACCTGTTACTAATTGACGAAGAGAAAGCGACTAGAGATGAACTTCATAATTCTGTTAGTGTAATTGCACACGAACTAGCCCATATGTGGTTTGGCGATTTAGTAACCATGAAATGGTGGGATGGAATATGGTTAAATGAAGCTTTTGCAAGTTTAATGGAGGTTATAGCTTCATATAACAAGTACCCCGAATTTAAACAATGGAATGATATGAACGTCTCTAGAAGCGCAGGGTTCTCTATTGATTCGCTTGAAAATTCTAGACCAATAGAGTTTGATGTCGAAACACCAGAAGAGGCAGAAGAAATGTTTGATGTTTTAACGTATGAAAAAGGGTCTACTGTCTTAAGAATGTTTGAGGTTTTTATTGGTGAAGAAGTATTTCAAAAAGGGGTGCAAGAATACTTAAATAAATTTAAATACGATAATACAAACTCCTCAGATCTTTGGGACAGTTTAAGTAAGGCTAGTGGTCAACCCTTAAATGAAATACTTCCACATTGGATAAAAGAAAAAGGTTACCCTAGCGTTACTGTATCCATTAGAGATTCAAAATTACACTTAGAACAAAAAAGATTCTTGTTAAAAAGTAAAGAAAATAATAATTCAAATAAGCCAATACCTTTAAGTATCAGGTTTCTAGACACTGAAGAAAAAATAAACTTAATTTTAAATGAAGCTAATAAGGAAATAGATATTGAAGAGAAAGGAAATACTCCTCTCATAAATAGTGGAGGGTGGGGGTTTTATCATGTTTTTTATGATGAGGACACTTTTGGAAAAATTCTTAATAACTTTAGTCATTTAGATGATATAGAAAAATATAGACTTGTAGAAGATCGGTGGATGCAATTTAGAAAATTTAGCCATGATTTAGATGAAGCTGATGTAGTAAATTTTTTAAAATTTCTTTTGTACTATAAAAATGAGAGAGATGAAGATATTTGGTCATATATAGCTTCAATAATATCAACCTTATCAACTGCAATTAACAAAGAAGGTCATGGTAGTTTTAAAAAGTTTGTAGATGAATTAACACTCCCCCTGAGTAATGAACTAGGAGTAGAAATTAAGCCAGGTGAAGATACTGAAACTAAAGAACTTAGAGACCTGATTAATAGACTAAGAGCGAAAAATTTGGAGGATCCATCATTTATTAATTACTTTAGTGAAGTATTTAATAGCGATAATTTTGAATCAATAACAGAAGGTAGTTTCTTTAGCACTGTCCTTTATGTTGCTGCATTAGATAAGTCAAATAAGGTTAAAGTTTTTTTAGATAAATTTATGAATGCACCTTCTCCTCAAATACAAGGAAGATATAGAGCAATATTAGGAACAATTAAAGATAAAGACGCACCCCAGCAAATAGTTAAATATATGGTTGAAGGGAAAATCAGAGGTGCAGATTGTCCTTATATATTAGCTTCTATGATTATGAATAAATATATTGGTAAAGAATCCTGGTTAGTTATAAAGGAAAATTTTGATGAATTATTAAAAGTAATGCCAGCATGGACAGCATCAAGAATTCTTGATGCTCTTCCATCTATTTACAATGAAGAATTAGGGAATGACATAAAAGATTTCATAACAAAAAATCCTTTGCCTTCTTCAGAGAAAATCGCAGCACAAAAATTAGAAAGATTAGAAGCTAATATAGAGTTTGTAATAAACATTGAAAATAAGTTCAATACAAAAGTTATTGAAAAAGTATTAAAGGAGAATTAAATATGAAGCCAAGAATAGCTGTTTTTTTACAACCTCAACATGCAGAATATGATCAAATAAGAAATGCTGCAATAGAAGCAGAGGAAATCGGTGCTGATGTTATTTATAACTGGGATCATTTCTATCCTTTGTATAAGGAAGATGGAACACAGTGGGATGAAGGAGAAAGAAGGGAAGGAAAGCATTTTGAATGTTGGACTATGTTGGCTAGTTGGGCTGAAGCAACTAGTAAAGTTGACATAGGCCCTCTTGTTACATGTAACTCTTACCGAAATCCTGAATTGTTAGCAGACATGGCAAGGACAGTTGATCATATCTCAAAAGGTAGGGTAATTCTAGGAATAGGTTCTGGATGGTTTGAACAAGATTATGACGAATATGGTTATGAATTTGGTTCTGCAATTTGGAGACTCAAAGAACTTGAAAAATCATTGGAAAGAATTGTTGAAAGAATGAAGAAACTAGACCCTCAACCAACTAGAAAAATCCCAATACTAATTGGCGGTGGTGGCGAAAAAGTAACACTAAGAATAACTGCTAAGTATGCAGATATTTGGCATGGTTTTGCAATTAGAACTGAGGAGAGGTCAGGGATTGAAACTGTAGCTCATAAAAATAATGTATTAGATAATTGGTGTAAAGAAATTGGAAGAGACCCTAAAGAAATTGAAAGGTCAATCGGAATTGATATTAAGAGAATTGATAAAGCTGATGACTTACTTGAAGCTGGTGCAACTGAGGTAACATTAGCTGTTAACGGTCCTGGTTACGACTTATCTCCTATAAAAGATTGGATTTCATGGAGAGACTCTAAAGGCTAAAAATTAATGGACCTTTACATTACTGTTGTTGGATTAATATTAGGATTTATTCTTCTTGTTAAAGGTGCGGAGGAGATGGTCCGTACAGCTATTCAAATTGCAATGAAATTCAATATGCCTAATTCAGTTATTGGTGCAACATTTATAGGTTTTGGAACATCAGCCCCAGAACTATTTGCAAGCTCCGGTGCAGCCTTAAATGGAAATCTTTCATTAGGAATAGGAAATATTATTGGTTCAAACATTGCTAACTCATTAGTTGCAATTTCTGTTTTATATTTTGCATTAAATAAAGATTTCAAAAAAAAGCTTAAACTTAACAATACTTCATCAATATGGATGATTATCGTAACAATTTTATTTGTAAGTGTATATTTAACACTTAAAGAGTTTCCTATCTTCTTAGGAGTTGGCTTACTAGGATTAGTAATTTTTATCACTTATAAACTTGTAACAGAAGAAGCTGTTGACCAGGAGGACTTGCTAATTGAAGAAAAAGATTATGTTTGGTTAAGAGCTATTGCTTCTCTAACGGCAACAGTTTTTGGGAGCACGTTAGTGGTAAACAATGCAATCACTTTGGCTGAATACTTCAATATATCTTCCATAATTATTGGAGTTACTGTTGTGGCTTTAGGAACGAGTCTCCCAGAAATTGCAGGTACAATTGCAGCTGCAAAAATGAATAACCCAGATATAGTTTTTGGAAATATATTTGGTTCAAACCTATTTAATATTGCACTAGTTGGTGGTGTGTCTATTTCGATTGCTCCAGGCATTATTGATAGCGATGTTACCAATGAGATAGCTCTGATGTTTGCTCTATCTTTGCTTGTTGTTTTTCTTTCTAAGTCTATCGTTAAAAAAAGCTATCTAATTGGGGCCCTTGCTTTAATTTCTTATTCGATTTTTATATATACTTTATTTTAAATTTTTATTTCTAAGGAATATAAATAAACCAAGTAACGCAAGAATAGAACCTCCGATTTGGTTCCAAGTAAAATTACCTATTGTCGCATCTCCCATACCAAACCTTAGTGTGTCTAGTATTGCTCTTTGTATCCCATACCAAACTGCCCATAAGCCAATCCAGGAACCCTTACCAAAAGTAAAATTATCTCTTAAATATTTAAATATAAAAAAAACAGTAAGCGCAAATAATAAATCATACATTGCAACATGGTGATAAGTTCCACATGTAGTCAGTGGCTCTGTACATTCTAAAGCGTTGTGTTGTGGAGCTACATCATATCCTGGTAGTATTTCATAACCTAAAACAAAGTTTGTTGCTCTTCCTAGATGCTCAACTATTGCAAGGTCTCCAACCCTTCCAATCACTGTCCCGAGAATTAATCCCGTTGATGCATAATCTGAATACTGTTTAAAATCTCCTTTACCAATTATTTTAATTTTGAGATATGCAGCAATGATACCTCCTGACATTCCTCCCATAATTGAATAACTTCCTGCAACAGAGAAGACATCATCTAAACCGTATCCTGGATCGCCTAAATGTGCTGGTATAGTAAAAAATCTTGCTCCAATTATTGCTCCAAAAATTGCCCAAGTTAAGCCTTTCTCAAAAAGTATTGTATCTTTTTTTTCTTTTTCAGCTAATTTAATTGCGTGATTAGCTCCAAAGTAAAATCCGAGAGCAGCAAAGACGC
>CAZKFE010000039.1:0-7822 GCA_964551955.1 uncultured Candidatus Actinomarina sp.
GCCCGGAGGGAGTCGAACCCCCAACCTTCTGATCCGTAATCAGATGCTCTATCCAGTTAAGCTACAGGCGCTTGGCGGAGAGGGAGGGATTTGAACCCTCGAGGGGATTTTCATCCCCCACTCGCTTAGCAGGCGAGCGCTTTAGACCACTCAGCCACCTCTCCAAGTTTGCGGAGGGAGTGGGATTCGAACCCACGGTATGGAATACATACAATAGTTTTCAAGACTATCGCCTTCGTCCGCTCGGCCATCCCTCCTAAAAGGTATTATTTTTTTGCGGAGGGAGAGGGATTCGAACCCTCGAAGGGGATAAACCCTTACACGCTTTCCAAGCGTGCGCACTAGGCCAGACTATGCGATCCCTCCGAAAAAAAAATTTCAGTATGTTATTTTAGTTACCTCTTGTTCTCAAAGAAAGAAGTTAATAATTCTTCTGACTCCTCTCTTAATATTCCATCGGTAATCTCAGTGTAATGATTTAGTCTTTTATCTTGAGGAATGTTATATAAAGTCCAAGCAGCTCCAGCCTTTTCATTAGGAGCCCCATAAATTAATCTTCTAACTCTTGAATTTACAATTGCACCAGCGCACATTGGGTCTGGTTCTAGTGTCACAGCTAATGTAGAGCCTTCAAGTCTCCATGATTTATAAGTCTTGGATCCATCTTTTAAAACAAGAATCTCAGCATGACTGGTTGGGTCTTGATCTAGCTCTCGTCTATTATGATTTGCAGCTATAAGCTCGTCTTTTTCATTAAATAATGCTGCACCTACAGGAATTTCATCATTATTGTATGCAAGTTTTGCCTGCTCTAAAGCAACTTCCATCTTCTCAGTATCAGATTCATATTTCATATAACTCCATCGTGAATATTAAACTTGCATAGTGTTTGAATTCTTTATTTTCGCATTTGTTACTGCAATAACTCCTGGTCCCAATAACTCAATGTTAATGGCATCGGGAATAAAATTTGGTAGAAAAAAATCTGTTCCACACTTCCTGGGTATCTGGTTTGGGTTTACTTTTTTATTTTTAGTAGGTGGTTTTATATTATCTTTTATTCCAGACATTATTTTTAAATATTTACAATATTTTGGATATGCTGTAATCACTTATCTCGCATATAAAATATCAACTACACAAACATCTCCAACGAATGAATCTGGACTACAAAAGCCTCTAACTTTTATACAAGGTTGTTTGTTTCAATGGATTAATCCAAAAGGACTTGTCATGGCAATTTCTGGACTAACTACATTTAACATAACAAGTGTTCAGGGGGCTGTCATCTATTTTTCTGTTTTACCTTTTTGTGTAGGCATATGGCTATTCCTTGGGGAATCTTTGCAAGGATGGTTAAGGAAAAATTCTACTATTGAAAGAATTGTTTATATTATTCTTGGGCTAAGTATGGTAGCAAGTTTATTGTTAGCTTAAGTTCTGAACACCAATTATTTTAGATAAATTATCAGAGAAGACCACAGAACCATCTTCTTTTTGGTTATTTTCAATCAAAGATATCAAAATTCTTCCAACTGCCAGAGCAGTTCCATTCAAGGTGTGAATTAATGAAACATCTTTATCTTTTTTTGTTCTAATGTTCAACCTTCGTGATTGGTAATCAGTCGTATTTGAGCAGGAAGTTACCTCTCTGTAGTTTCCCTGACCCGGCATCCAAGCTTCTATATCATATTTTTTCGCAGCAGAAGAACCTAAATCTCCTGAACAAACATCTACAACCCTATATGGAATCTCTAAATCGTTTAGTATTTCCTCCTCTAGAGATAAAAGATACTCATGCTCTTCTTTTGATTTTTCTGGATCACAAAAAGAAAACATTTCAACTTTATCAAACTGATGAACTCTAAATATTCCTGTTGTGTCTTTCCCATAAGTCCCAGCTTCTCTCCTGAAACATGTTGAGAAACCAGCATATCTTAAAGGTAATGAATCATAGTCTAATATTTCGTCACCATGTAATGCAGCTAAAGAAACTTCGGATGTACCAACTAAATAAAGTTCATCATTTTGTATTTCATATACCTGTTCTGCATCATCAGGGAAAAATCCTGTACCATAAAGTGCATCCTCCCTAACCAAAACTGGAGGAACTGTTGGGATAAATCCTTTGCTAGAAAGCTTATCGAGCACATATGAAACTAGATTGAATTCAATCTTAACTAAGTCTCCAAAAATATATGAAAAACGCGAGCCGGAAACTTCAGCTGCTTTTTCAACATTAATTAAGTTTAATGACTCCCCAATCTCTAAATGATTTTTTGCATTTTTAAAATCTTTAATTTTTCCAATTTTCTTAATTTCTTTATTGTCTTCCTCCGTTGAACCAACGGGGGAAGAGGGGTCAACGATATTTGGTATTTTTATCCAAAGATCTAAAAATTCCTTTTCTTCCTTGTCTGCTTTTTCGGATAAATTCTTAAAATTATCACTAAGCTCTGCTGCTTTTTTTAATAGTGCTTCTTTTTCTTTTTTATCAGCTTTTGCAATCTCTTTTCCTAATTTATTTTGTTCCGCTCTTATTTGTTCGGATTCAAATTTCGCCTTTCTCCTCTTTTCATCAAGCTTTATTAAGTCATCTACATCAATAGAGATACCTCTCTTTTTGAGGTTTTCATTAAATTCTTTAAGATTATTCTTTAATATTTGTGAATCTAACATTTAACTATCCTTGTGGTGGTATAAAACCTGTAATTGTAAATATATTATCATCCAACTCTTCTTCATTCTCTATCTCTTCAATTTTAATAAACCATTCATGTAATACACCAGGTTCAATATCTATTGGATCAGTAAAGTAACTCCTACTTTCTAATGATTTAATGGAATTAATTTTAGCTCTTTTCTCATAGATTGACTCCCCATTTCCATCTGAAACCAAAATTAATATAATAACTTCAAACTCTTCAACATTACCTTCGTTTGCAATAACTATCTGTATTGCAACAGGTTCATCTAGTAACACATTGTGGCCTTCTTCTGTCAAGGTAATAGGTTTTGGTATAAAATCTATTCCTGTTATTGCAAGATCCCGTCTTAAAAATAAACCTGTTGAGCTTTGCTTAGCCCTCTCTACGATTATTTCAGCAAACCTGAAAGAGCTAGATTCTAATTCTGTATATTCAATGCTATAAAGCTCTGGTAAAAATATACTGTCTTCTTGAGCCCTTTCAGAAATTAGAAAGATAAAATCTTTATAGGCTTTATCCCCTATAGATAGATCAACTATGCTCTCCGCCATAGATTCTTCAATTTCTTGTGGGTATTTATTATCAACTAAATTGATCATAGAAACTTGGAATTTTTCAAGTCCTTTAAGCCAAGACGAAACTGCAATTTCTAATAAATCTTTTTCCTTGCTTGAGAAATTTTGATCAATCTTGGATGTTAAATTATAAGCTTCTTGAGCCTTGTCTACAATTTGGTTTAATGTTCTGTCAAATTCTTCTCTATTAATTTCATCGAAATCTAATAGCTTAGAAAAATCTTCTGATGATTGTTTATGTAAACTAGAAACAACTGAAGCATCTACTAAGAATAAATTTAAATCTTCTGAATAAGAGTAATTTTCATAAAACCTCATAGCAAAAATACCTAAAGCACTGCCTAAAGCGACAATTATAAATACCCTCATGAATCTATTAAAACTACTCATCATTAAACATTATTTTCTATTTTTTTCTACTTTATATAGTCTAAGAAAACAAATGTATTTCACAACTAAGATTATTAATGAATGAATAATTTAAAGCTAATATGGTCTGTAAGAACTGAATGTGGGCCTGAAAGAGAGAAGAATGAGGACTCTGTTTACCCAAATAGTTCTGGTAATAAAATGGCTCCCTTTAAAGCAGCAGTATGTGACGGTCTAGGTGGCCATGCAAAAGGAGAGATTGCAAGCAAAATAGCTACAGATTCTATGGATGCTGAGGAAGATAGTCTTGTAAAGATTATTGAAAATGCAAATTCTAATATTAACTCTTATCAAGAGAAAAATATAGACGCCAAAGGTATGGGGACAACTATGACTGCTATAAATATTAATAAAAATGGCTTCATGGAAGTAGCCCACGTTGGTGATAGTAGGTGTTATGTCCTTTCAAAAAGAAATATTATTAAGATTACGGAGGATCAAAATGTACCTGGGTATCAAAATGTTTTAAAACAAGCACTTGGAACTAGAGAGAAGTTAGATATTCAAAAAATAGACTTCCAACTAAACAAAGGAGATGTTGTTTTTCTTTGTACTGATGGGCTTTACAATGAATTTGGAGAAGAGTATCTAAAGAAGAGATTGCAGGAAGGAGTGAGCGCAAATACTCTAGTTGGTGAAGCATTGTTACAAAAACCAAAAGATAATGTTTCAGCAATTGTTATAAACGTTGTTTCAAAATGAAAATTGGCCAAATAATAAAAGAAAGATATAAAGTAATTGAACTCCTTGGGGAAGGAGGAATGGCTTATGTTTACAAAGCAAAAGATATGCAACTAGAAAGAATTGTTGCTATAAAAACACTTAAGCCTAGCTATGTTGAGCAAACTACTTTTGTGGAAAGATTTAAAAGAGAAGCCCAGACAGCAGCAAATCTAAACCATCCTAATATTGTACAAATTTTTGATTGGGGAATTGAAGAAGAGCCTTATTTTGTTATGGAATATATTGAAGGAAATACACTAACAGGAATTATTGCAAACAGGAAAACTATAAGCTTAAGTGATGTTTTATTTATAGGAGCACAAGTTGCAAATGGGTTACAAGCTGCACACACTCAAGGTCTTGTACATCGAGATATTAAGCCTGGAAATATAATGATAACACCAGGAGGAAAAGTAAAGGTTACAGATTTTGGGATAGTTTCTATAAAAGACGAGGAGAGTGACATAACTAAGACTGGTTCAATATTAGGAACAGCAAGCTATATTTCTCCTGAGCAAGCTCAAGGGAAACCTGTTTCTCTTGAGTCTGATCTCTACTCTCTTGGAACTGTTCTTTATGAACTAATTACAGGAAACCCCCCTTTTGATGCTGAGTCTCCTATTGCAACAGCAACAAAACACCTTACAGAAAAACCAGAGAAACCATCTAAGTATAGGAAGGACCTACCTAAAGGTATTGAAACTGCAATATTAAAGCTTCTACATAAGACACCGAAGGATAGATTTAAAAGCGCAGAGGATCTAAGAGCAGTACTTCTTCAACAAAGAAATCAATTAGAAATGATTCAAACTCAAGAGAATTTGGTTGATCTTACAAATCCAACTATAAAATACAAGTTTACCCTTCCTGCTTTAATTGTCTCAATCGGTTTAGTTTTGGGAGCTTTCTGGACTTTATCACAAATATTTCAAGGGCTTCCTGTTGATGGAGGAACTCAAACCTTAATTGAGATACCAGATCTTACTGGAAGTAATCAAGCAGAAGCCTTAAATGATCTTCAAGCTTTAGGTTTTAAGGTTGGGATAGAAAACTCTGCTGATCCAAACGTACCTCCTGGGGCAGTAATTAAGACTCAGCCAGTAGCAAATACAGTAACTAGTCCGGATACATTAGTAACAATTATTGTTTCTGTTGGCCCTGAAGCTTTCCCTATTCCGTATATATTGGACTTAGAAGTAGCTAGGGGTGTTTACATAATTGAGCAAAGTGGATTTACTATAGGCCAAAAACTTGAAGTTAATGATGATAATATTCCTAGAGGCTTTATTATTTCTCAGAACCCAATTGCTGGAACAAAAATGGGACCAGGTTCCTCTGTTGACCTAGTTGTCTCAAAAGGACCAAGTTTAATTGAGATAAGTGACTTATCTAGAAAGTCTCTAGTAGATGCAATACAAATTTTAGAAACATTAGGTCTCGAATATGAATTCGTGGAAGAGTACTCAGAAGATGTTTCAGTAGGTCTTGTTTCACACACCCTTCCACCAGCGGGAGAAATTGTTACACCTGATCAAATTATTACCGTAGTTGTTTCACTTGGAATAAAAATAGAAGTACCAGAAGTAGAAGGGTTAACATACCAAGATGCCTTAAAAGTACTTGAAGAAGCTGGTCTTTTAGCTTCTGTAAGCGGTGATACTAATGGGAAAATTGTAAAACAAATTCCGAGAAAAGGTGAATTTATTGACCCATCAACACCTATAGAGTTAACTTTTGAAGACTGAAAGCTATCTATTCAAAAAACATCTTAAGGCTTGGTACAAAAATAATAGTAGAGAATTCTCATGGAGAAAAACAGAGGATCCATGGAAAATATATTTAATTGAAATATTGTCTCAGCAAACACAGCTCCAAAGAGCAAATAAATACTACGATAAATTTATATCAAAATATCCTAATCCAAAAAAAATGGCCCAAGATTCAAGTAGAAAGATACTTCAACTTTGGTCTGGATTAGGCTATAACAATAGAGCAATCCGACTCCATGAGTCATCGAAGATTTTAAGCAAGAAAAGTTTTGATGAGCTTTACCCAAATTTCAAACAATTACCAGGTGTTGGGGACTATACAAATTCTGCTTTACTCTCTTTCGCTTATAATAAAAAAATAATAGCAATTGATGTAAACATAAAAAGAGTAATTGGAAGATACTTTAAAAAAGATGAGGTAAATAAATTTATAGAAAAAAATTCTAAAGAATTATTATATCGATTCAAATCAAGGGATTTTAATCAAGCTTTAATGGATTTGGGTTCGACAATCTGTACTAATAGAAATCCTAAATGTAATATCTGTCCTTTAGAGAGAAATTGTATGAAATATATTACAGAAGTAAAGAAAAAGCAAACACCTTTCAAAAATTCAAACCGTCAGAAAAGAGGACAAATAGTAAATATATTAACCAACACCAGACGCATTCATTCTTCTGAACTCTCTAAAAAATTAAATATTAAGGAAATCAAACTAAATAAAATACTTGAGAGCCTTGAAAAAGATGGAATTGTAAATATAACAAATAATAAATATATTGAAATTCAAAGCAATTAGTTTAGAATCCACTTATGCCAAAATCCAAAAAAAGAATAAAGAATTCTCAGCCAACCCAATCAAAAAAACTTTCTACTCAAACCTTAGGGGATAAAGGACCTTCTTCTAAGTGGTATGTTCTAACAATGAGTTCTTTAATGATTCTTGGTGTTTTAATAATTGTATTCAATTATTTAACTATACTTCCAGGTTCTGTCTCGAAGTGGTATTTGTGGAGTGGACTAGGTCTTATTGGGGTTGGTTTTATAATGACTACAGAGTATCGCTAATTAATAACTCAAAATTATTATTTTCACTTAACTTGTTTATTTGATTCTCTCTAGAGAAATTCAATTACTGCTCATTCCTCTATTGGTATCATTTCTTCTTTGCAGTGTTTAGGTGGGTCATTTACTACTACTGATTGGAAGTTAACTGTAAGTTCTGTTCCGCATGCATTACATATAAAAGATTGTGATGTTTCTAAAACATCCGTTGGGTCAATTTCAGGAGGTGTGTTTGCTAAAGAACCAATTGAATTCTTTAGAAATCTAAAAATAATAAAACCAATGAATAAAGCAATTAATATTTCCATTTAAAAAGAAATGTATCTATAGATAGAAATAAGTATCGCAATAATTATCCATGCTGTGGCAACACCTTTAGTTCCCATTGCTTTACTGGTTTCTGCTTTATGTCTTCGTTTTCTATCTTGAATTGTCTCTTCAAGCGAGTCTCTTAACTCTGAGAGTTCTTCATCGTTCAGGTCTTCAAAATCTTTATTGTCCATATATTTAGAATACCTTATCGTGGAGATGATGGGACTTGAACCCACGACCC
>CAZKFE010000040.1:0-7210 GCA_964551955.1 uncultured Candidatus Actinomarina sp.
AACAAGGAAAATAAAATTAAAGGATTCAAAAGCTATTATCCGATTATCAACTCCTTCAAATTCATTAAGAAAACGATAGATATATAAACTAAATGCAAATACAGCATGAATTTTCCAATTTATTTTATTCGATTCCCAGAAAGCTTCTCCTTGTGAGGTCAGGATAAGACCTAGTAAAAACCATATGGCTCCTAGGTAAATTCCATGCGATGTGTCAACATAAAGTGTGTAGTCTACACCTTCCCTCCAATAGCCTGTTTCTACTAGGTGCCCTTCATAAATTATTGGTAGAGAAAATAAGAATATCCCACCTGGTTTAGAAAGCAACTTTGATAAAAATTCAGACTTATTTCTTAATAGAGGTAGATAACGTAACACCAATACAAATATCAAACTATATATAATTATGTTCTCTAAAAACCATAGATGAGCAGAATCGGGCCAAAAAACAGCTTCTCCCTCTCCTTTTCTTTCCCAAAATAGGGTCACAAAATAAATAACTAAAGCTCCGGAAGTAAAGCTTCCAAACAATAGGGGAAGGCCAAGTACTTTTAATCTCTCTTTTATTAGTTGAAGTGGTGATCTCTTTTCAAATGAAAATCTAAAAGCAATTCCAGATATTAAAAAAAGAATTGGAATTCGCCATGTATTAATCATGGCCATCGGAATCCATATAGAGTCGATACTCTTTATGTTTGGTATAAAGAAAATAAATGGAGCCAAGGACGTAAAAGAAATCCCTAAGTGATAAGCAATCAAGAGAAACAGAGCTATAGCCCTGATTGCGTCTACATCGTGTCTTCTTTCCTTGGTCATTTAAAACAATTATATATAAACAACCAAGGAAAACTTAGCTAATTATGCGTTTCCAGCATTCTCCATAGCTTTGCCTAAAGCAAAAATAAAAAGTGGATAAAGAATTAATCCACCCAAAATTAAAGTTATTAATCCAGCTATTTGTGGTAATAACCCATAAGCCCAGCCAAGTGTTGATACCATAATGAGGGTTGCTCCTCCGTATCCTGCATAGATACCGTATGATGGAATAAGGTTAGACTTAGTACTTCTTAATACAGCTAAACCAAATATCCCAATAAACAAACCCCAAGAAGAAGTTGCTGCACTAGTAGCATCAATTACTTGGTTCGTAGTAAGAAATGTTTCTTGTATTGCATTTTCTTGACCTATCGCTCCAAATGATGGCATCGTGTTTACCACATGAGCTACAAAAGCCATAGTTCCAGTTACATTAACGTAAGGATCATTTTCTCCACCAAACAATTTTGTTCCAATGTATAAAACAAATAAGAACGCAAAGCTTAATACAAAGTTAATTGCGGATAGAGCTGGCCCCCAAGTCTCGTTGTAACCTACTTGATCTGTTGGAATTAAAAAGGCTTGAATTCCAAAGCTTACAATAATTAAAACAACAAAGGCTCGAGACATAGTCGAACCAAGACTTGCTTCTTTTTTAGTTATCATATTTTTCCTTTCATTTATTTATTATTTACTCTTAGTAATTATTCCATTCCTTTTGTAATGTCTATAAAGTTCTTTCCCGCATAAATTGTTCCCATATACGGCACTGGAGCTTCGTTAAAAATTTCCTCAGCTGAAGAAAGCTCCTCATTAAATTTTGGAACTACTGTATTAGCAGCATCTTCTGAATCCCAAAAATTCCAACTGATTGCTTCACCATCTACAACCATGAAACCAGCGCCTCTAAGGCCTTCTGCTTCTTCATAGATTGGAAATATTTTTTCTTTAACAAAATTTTCTGCAGTCTCTGCATCATCTACCTTTGCAAATACAACCCTCACAAAAGCACCGTCTCCTTCTCCAGCTGAAGTTTCTTGATAAATTTTACCTAAAGTTATTTCTCCTTCTTGGACATTTGGAGGTCCTGCTAAAATATCCTGTAATTTTGCAATATTCTCATTTCTAGCCTCTCCAAAACGATCAGATGCTTCTTTATCAGTAAGGAAAACCATCCCCAAATTAACATTTTCTTCAGGATTACAAAACCCAATTGAAATCATTCCCTCAACCTCTAATGAAGGAATTGCTTCATTTTTAATAAAATTCTTTAGGTCTTCCATCTTCCCATCTTGGGCTTGACCTCTAACAACTACTGCATACATAATTAACCTCCTATATGTATATTCTTTATTGTACTTAAGCTGAAGAAGCTTTATCACCCCAGGCTAAATATTTCCATAACCTACACCGGCAACTATTACCAATCTTTAAATGGCTGTGGTCCAGCTCCAATATTCCCGTAACGATGGTTTGTTATAGATATAGATTGTTCTTTTACCCAGCAAAGCAATTCCTGACTTCCATTCTGAATCATTCCTCTCTCGTCGACAGTTGCCCCCGAGTTAAATATATGTGTTGGAATTTCTTTATTGGTTGATAACCATCTTATCTTTTCAAAAATAGTCGTATCTAAAGTTGACTCTTCAGCTAATAAAAGGTCGATGGAAACTATCTTTATATTTATTTTCAATAAATCTGCTATCCAGAAGACTGAGTCTGTATATTCTTTTGAGAAGTTATCATCTGTTACAACCAATACATCTTTATATGGAATATATCGTTTAAAATTTCTTTCTGACTCTGTCTCCCCAAGTTTTATAGACTTATTTCCAATTTCTTCCCATGTTCTCTTGAGTTCATATCTTAAAGTTTCTAAATTTTCTACTAATTTATATTTACGAAACATTGAAACATAGTGGTCTCCTCCTGCTTTTGCAGTTGGACCAAAACTACTTTTCTTCCACCCTCCAAAAGGATGTCTGTTTACAACTGCTCCTGTTGTTGTTCTATTAACATACAAATTTCCAGCTTCTATATTTTCAATCCAATATTCACACTCTTTTTCATTCAATGATTGAATTCCAGCTGTTAATCCATATTCAACAGAATTTTGCCAATCAACTGCTTGCTTTAAGTCTTTTGCTTTCATTATTCCGAGTACTGGTCCAAACCACTCATTTTGATGAGACCATGAACCTGGTTGTACATTAATCTTTACTCCTGGTGACCAGGTATAGACACTATCTAATCGCTTAGGCTCAACAAGCCACTCTTCCCCTTCTTCAAGTTCCTCTATTACTTTTGATAATTTTTTGTTAATAGGACTAATCAAAGGTCCAACTGAAGTTGAAAGATCTGATGGATCTCCAGCTTTAAGTGATGTCACTGCATCCTTCAGTTGTTTAAAGAAAGTTGGATTATTGTAAATTGACTCCTCAACAATAGCCAGACTTGCTGCAGAACATTTTTGTCCAGCATGACCAAAAGTAGAATCAATAATATCTTTAACCGCTGTGTCTATATCAGCACTTCCGGTTACAACAATTGAATTTTTTCCGCTTGTTTCTGCAAGAAGTGTTAGTGTTGGTTTCCATTTTTTAAATAAGAGAGCAGTTTCATAAGACCCTGTAAGAACAACTGTGTCGACATCCTTATGGGTAATCAAATATTTACCAACCTCATTGTCTTCTGTAGGTATAAAATGTAAAACTGATTTCGGAATTCCAGCTTCCCATAATTGATTTACTAACTCCCAAGCAACCAATACTGTTTCTGGAGCTGGTTTAAATACAACGCTATTTCCTGATACTAAAGCAGCTGCAATACCTCCCATAGGTATTGCATAGGGAAAGTTCCAAGGGGGAGCAACTACCACAACTCCTGAGGCTGAAGAATCTTTGTCAATATTTTCTGCAGATAATGCATAGAATCTTGCAAAATCTATTGCTTCGGAAACTTCAGGGTCTGATTCTGCAATAGTTTTTCCCCCATCCCTCATCATTGCAGCTATTAATCTTGGTCTGTTCTCTTCCATTATTTTTGCACAGTTTCCCATAATTTCTTTAATTTTTTCTATGCTTGTTTTCTCCCAGTTAGTTTGTTCAAATTTTGCAATCCTTAATGCATCATCTATTAGATCTTTTGTTGATATGTTGTATGAATATAAAGTTTTTCCAAACTTTCCTGGCTCAACACCATTCTTGTTTTCCAAATTAAGATACTCTTTACCGCTGACAACAACTGGGATCAGTGTTTTACCAAACATATATTCTCTGTTTTTAATTAACTCAACAAATTTTGGATTAGTTAAATCATGATTTGCTTGATTTACAAAAATCCCTTCTTCAAAAGACAGCTCTCTACTCTTGTTCTGTTCAGCTCTTCTTCTGCTCTCTGTATTTACGATATGAGACATATGTATTGAATCAATAAATCTTTTTGCTTGTTGGTTAAATTGCTTATTTCCTGGGGCAATATCAAATGATGCTCTTAGATAGTTTTCATCAGAAGTATTCTCGTCTAGTCTCCTTACAAGATAAGCAACCGCTGAAGGGAAGTCTTCATCTGATGTTATTGGAGAATAAAGAAGAACGGATCCAAATCTCTCTTTAACAGCAAGGGCTTCTGGATTAGCCATACCTTCTAACATTTCTATCTCGACCTGTTCATTGCAACCCCTTATCTCCGCAAGCTTTTTTGCAAAAGCAATATGAAATAAATTATGACTAGCTACTCCAATAGTTAGAAAGTCTTTAATCTCATAATCAATAGCAGTATTAATTAACCTTGCATAACTAGCATCTACTTCTTCCTTGCTTTGGTATGGTGCTGGTTCCCACCCATTAAGCTCGCCTTCAGTTATTTCCATCGCTAGGTTTGCACCTTTTACAATTCTTACTTTGACTCTGCCTCCTGTTTTTTCATACCTGTTTTTAGCCCAAATGATTAAATCCTGAAAAGCTAAATGTGAATCAGGTAGGTATGCTTGGAGGACTATCCCCGCATAAAGGTTTTCAAAACTTTCCTCATCTAATACCTTTTTAAATACGTCAATTGTTACTGCTAAATCTCTGTACTCCTCCATATCAAGATTTACAAAAACATTTTCTTCTATTGCTTTCGAATATATTGTTCTAAGCTTTTCTGCAACCCTCTTAACAGATCCTTCATGGTCGACCTCTTTAAGTTGACTAACAATTGCAGATATCTTTACAGAAATATAAGTCACTTCATCTAGTTCCATTACAGATAGAATCTCTCTAAATCTTTTTTCTGCTTCTTCTTCCCCTAGTACAGCCTCACCCAGCACGTTTACATTTATATCAATATCTTCTTTTTTTCTTTTTTTAATATAGTTTTTTAATTTATTTCTTTCAGAGTTTGAGATTATGCCTTTTGAATCTAGCTTGACTCTAGTTTTAACAACATACCTAGCAAAACCTGGAAAAATATTTGAAATTAAAATAAGAGATTTTAAGCCTAAGAAGTCAATAAATCCAAGTCCTTTAAAAGTTACTTTTTTACTTATGTCTCTTAATATTTTTCCAGCTGCTTTTGATGAAGAAACTCTCATGATTTCATCTGTTAAATGCATTGTTGTTTCAATAGTTTTTGAGTTATTAAGAATTCTTGAGAATTGCTTCTTTCTTCTTTTATCTTTATTTTTTTCTTTTTTTTCAGCTAATTCAATAAGTTCTGTAGCAAGATATACAGAATCATCAATTGTAACTTGTGAAATTAACTCCATCTAATTTATATTCTATTACTTTTAAAGGGGCTTAAAAGTTTTTTATTGTATTAATAAGACTTTGTATTAACTTTTCAATATCTTCGATGCAGACACTTTCATTTGGGGCGTGGGCATTCCCTTCATCATCTCCCGGACCAATTAAAACTAATTCTGCATCTGGGAACTGTTCTGTAAATACATTTGCAAAAGGGATAGAGCCTCCAACACCCATGTAAGCGGGCTCTGTTTTCCATACTTCTTTAAACTCTTTAACCAATTTTTTGGTAAAGGGTTTTTCTGGATTAGCAACAACACCACTTCCTTTTGATTCTGGAATAAATTCGACATCTGCGTTCCAGGGTATGTTCTTTTCAATATGATCTTTGAGTAGTTGCATTGCAATTTCTGGGTCTTGTGTTGGGGCAAGCCTCAAGCTGACTTTTGCTTTCGCTTTTGGAATTAATAAATTTATTGCCTCATCTAACGATGGTGCGTCAATTGCAAGAATAGTTAATGCTGGCTCAAGCCAGAGTCTTTTTGAGTAACTATCTGTTTCGAATAAATTAATCTTTTTTGATCCTAATAATTTTTTTATATCTTCTTTTTGAATTTCAAAAACTTCTCCATCTGATGCTTTAAGTCCTTCAATTTGTAGCTCTCCTTTTTCATTGTGAAATGAAGAAATTATCCTGCTAAGAATCATAAAAGCATCTGGTACAATCCCCCCTCCTAGCCCTGAGTGAACTGCTTTCATTGGTTGATTCACTACTATTGTCCCATCAACTAAGCCTCTCAGGGAAGTGGTGACTGTAGGAATACCAGATTTTATATTTCCAGAATCTGCAATAACTATTACATCAGCTTCTAAGTCTTCTTTATTTTCTGAGATAAATTTTGCCATAGTAGGAGAGCCTATTTCCTCCTCTCCTTCAATGAAAATTTTAATGTTTACAGGTAAATCATCTTTCAGTCTCTTTACTACCTGATGATGTGTAATCACACCAGCTTTATTATCTCCTGACCCTCTCCCGTACATTCGGCCGTTAATTATTTCCGGAACAAAAGGATCTGTATCCCATAATTCAAGTTCCCCAACCGGTTGAACATCGTGATGGGCATAGAGAAGTATTGTTTTTTTAGTTGAGTCAATCTCTGTTGAAGCTATAACAGCTGGCTGTCCTCCTTTACTTTGTGCAACTTTCGCAGCAAGACCTAAGTCACTGAATAATTTTTGTACATATTCTGCAGACTTTTCTACATCTTTTTTATGATCCTTGTCTGAGCTCACTGATGGAATTTCAACAATTGCTTTTAAAGTATTAATTATTTCAGCTTGCGTCATATGTAACATTCTAAGGAAACATTGGGTTTTTTTAAAATAAAATGCTAAATTTCAACTCTCTTTTGTTGAAATTCTTTAAATTATTCGTATAAAATTGGTTCAAGTGGAGTAATACATGAAGAGAAAAAAATCTCTAATTTTACTAACAATACTTGTTATGTTAACTTCTGCTTGTGGCGGAGGTTCAGAAACAACAGAAGAGGTTGTTGAAACAAGTACGACCTCAACTAGTACCACTTCCACAACACTTCCTGGTGAAATCGGTGAAGTTGTTGATGAGGCTTCATTAGTTGTTCCTCCTATTCTTTTAAAACCTCTTA
>CAZKFE010000041.1:0-7138 GCA_964551955.1 uncultured Candidatus Actinomarina sp.
GGTGAGAGATACGGTTTCATTTATGAAATTAATATGTTGAGATGTATTTATTGTGCCTTATGTGTTGAGGCATGCCCAACAGAGGCAATTACTATGACGTCTTTATTTGAAATGAGTGTTGCAAATAGATCAGAAGCAGTTTTTGATAAATCTGTTTTGTTAGTGGATGAAGAAGGAAATCCAAATACTCATGAAGAGCAAACAAAATTAACTAATCCAGAGGAATTAAAAAAAGCTGACGGCTGGATGAGGGCGACATCTTCAAGTGGTAATCCTGAATTTGAAGACACCGTTGGTTGGACAGGGTCTTTAGGAGTTGGGGAAAGAGAGCCTGAAAAAGGTCAATCTTTAGAGGAAGAGTAGAATGTTGGATTTAATTTTATTTGCAATACCTGCTCTTTTTGTTTTAACGGGAGCTTTAATTGTAATATTTGCAAAAAATCCAGTTCACAATTCGATGGGTTTGGTCCTAACTCTTGCTTCATTAGCGGTTGTTTATATAACTTTAAATGCAACTTTTGTAGCAATGGTGCAGATGTTGGTATATGCCGGAGCTGTAATGACTCTTTTCTTATTTGTGATAATGATGATAGGAGTAGATAAAGCAGAACAAACTAGAGAAGAAATAAAAGGTCAAACCTTTCTTGTTTTAGGGACATTAATTTTACTCGGTTCGCTATTAGCTTATGTATTTATAAACTCAGGATTTAAATGGGATCTATGGTTTCCTGCTGTTGATTACAGTATTGAGGGAACTCCAGATTTAATTGCTTCAACTTTATTTACTGGTTGGGTTTTCCCATTTGAAGTTATATCCATTCTTTTAATTGTTGCCGCAACAGCAGCCATTGCATTAGCTTATGACACTAAAAGTAGGAAAGATGATGATTGAAGTAACTACTGACTGGTATTTAACATTAGCTGCTTTATTATTTTCAATTGGCTTTATAGGAATGATGGTTCGAAAGAATGCATTGATAATGTTTATGTGTATTGAGCTTATGCTTAACGCAGTAAATTTAACTTTTATTGCAGCATCAAAGCATTTTGGAACAATCGATGCTCAAGTTGCAGTTTTTTTCGTCTTAGTAGTTGCAGCTGCTGAAGTTGTTGTAGGTTTAGCAATAATTGTTTCAATATTTAAGAAACAAGAAACAGCTTCAGTAGATATATTAAGGTCTTCGAAAGGTTAGTCATGGAATATATTTTGCTAGCTGTTGTTTTTATCCCACTTATGGTTGCAATATTTTTAAATACCATCTCTTCATTACTAAATGAAAGATTAACTACATTCATAACCATAAATGGAGCACTCCTATCATTTTCAGTCTCGTTGTTGATGTTTGGAGCTTTATTATTAGATAAATTTAAGCCAATTTCATTAAAAATGTATACTTGGTTTCCCGATCCAGAAATTAAATTTGAATTTCTTCTTGATGGCTTATCAGGAACCATGATGCTTCTAGTTACTGGCTTAGGTTTAGTAATACAAATTTTTTCTACTTCCTATATGAGTGGTGATCCAAGATATGTTAAATATTTCGTATATTTCAACTTCTTCGTTTTTTCAATGCTTCTATTAGTTATGTCAGCTAACTTCTTAGTCATGTTTTTTGGTTGGGAACTTGTTGGTTTAAGTTCCTATTTGTTAATTTCTTTTTGGTCTGAGAAGAAAAAAGCAGCTAAAGCTGGAAGTAAGGCTTTTGTATTAAATCGAATTGGCGATTTTGGCTTTCTGGTTGCTTTAATGATGATATTAAATACATTCGACACATTTTCTTTCAAAAATATATTTGAGACAACATTATTAAACCAGCCTGAAAATCTTGATCTTATAGTTATCTTTCTTATGATTGGCGCTTTTGGAAAATCAGCTCAATTTCCATTATTTAGTTGGTTACCAGATGCTATGGAAGGGCCCACACCGGCAAGTGCTTTGATCCATGCTGCAACAATGGTAACAGCCGGAGTTTTCATGTTGGTTAGAATATCTCCTCTATTACAATTTTCAGAAATTTCTAGCATCTTAATTATAAGTTTCGGCCTCCTGACCGCTTTAATTTCAGCTTTTGCTGCCATTAATCAATATGATATCAAGAAGGTCCTTGCTTACTCAACGATTTCACAACTTGGATTTATGTTTATAGCAATTGGAGCAGGTGCTTATGTTGCAGCAATTTTTCATTTAGTTACCCATGCTTTTTTTAAGGCATTACTTTTCTTAGGTGCTGGAGCGGTAATACATGAGATGCATCATGAACAAAATATTCATAAAATGGGAGGCTTAAAGAAAAAAATGCCAACGACAGCGACAATGATGGGTGTTGGAACTTTAGCAATTTCTGGAATTCCCCCTTTGGCAGGCTTCTGGTCTAAAGATGAAATTCTGGCTTCTATTTTTGCTAAAGGTGGAATTTACTATGGTTTTTGGGCACTTTCATTACTTGCAGCATTTATGACAGCATTTTATATGGGTAGGCACTGGTTATTAATTTTCCATAAAGAACCAACAAACAATATTGAAGAAGTTCATGAGGCACCAAAAATGATGACTAGGCCATTGTTGCTTTTAGGTATATTTTCAATTTTTATAGGTTTCATAAACACACCATTTTTTCATGGATTAGAGAAAGTTTTGCACTACACATTAAGTGACGTAGAAATAACGCACTTACCTGAGGGTATTGTTCTAGTCATTCTTGCTTTGATATCAATTGGAGCTGGGTTTACAGGGCTTGGTATGGCATATCTGATTTACATTGTAGATATATTTTCTTATTTTAAATTTGAGATTCCTTTCTTAAAAGAAGTAAGGAGCTTATCGTCGGAAGTACTTTATTTAAACAAAGTTGGACACTATCTATTTGTAGCAATACCAAAATCATTAACAAGGAAAGTAGCAGTAGTAGTTGATGGTTTAGTAATTGATGGCTTTGTTAATGGAGTCTCTAGTCTTTTCTACAAATCTTCAAAGACAATATCAGTAACTCAGTCAGGACTTGTTAGAAACTATGTTGTATATTTTGGTTTGTTCTTACTTCTGCTGGTCTCACTTTTTGTAGCTACACCATTGATTGTATTATGAGTATTTTAATTTACACCCTTATGTTGTTTCCACTACTTGGCTCTTTAGTTATCTTTATGATGCCCAAAAGCAGATCCGAACTTTTCAGACCAATTGCAATATTTTTAAGCATTATTCCGTTTGGTGTATGTCTTTATCTTTTTTCAAATTCGAAATCAAAAGGTTCATTTGTAGATATTCATACTATTGATTGGATTAAACCTTATGGAATAAGTCTAACTTTCGGCATCTCCGGCATGTCTCTATTGCTTTTGTTTTTGACAGCGATTTTAATGTTGCTTTCCTTTTTATCAGTAAGTGAGAAGTATTCTCAAAGTAAAGGTTTTATAGGCTCTATCCTTGTTTTACATTTTGCTGTTAACGGTGTCTTTTTAAGTGGAGACCTTCTCTCCTTATTTATATTTTTTGAAGCTTTACTTATTCCAATGTATTTCTTAATGGGCATTTGGGGTGGAGAAAATAGAAGGTATGCAACTATTAAATTTATCATTTATACAGTATTTGGTTCAGTATTTATATTTATTGGAACCGTATACGCAGGTGTTATTAGTTATGGAGTAACTGGACGCTTAGCTCTTGATTTTACGACTTTATCTTCCCTTTCCTTCACTTCAGAACAGTCAAGAATATTATTTTTGATGTTTACTTTTGGTTTCTTAATTAAGGTACCAATATTTCCTCTCCATACCTGGTTACCAGACGCTCACGTTGAAGCACCTACTGCAGGGAGTATTTTGTTAGCTGGAGTTTTATTAAAAGTTGGAGCTTATGGAATATTAAGAGTCTCTATTCCTTTCTTCACAGAGGGCTTCTTAGAATATAAATTTATAATTGCTGTCCTCTCAGTAATTGGAATTATTTATGGAGCAATTGTAGCAATAGCTCAGATCGACATTAAGAGACTTATTGCTTATTCATCAGTAAGTCATATGGGTTTTGTAATGTTAGGGATATCAGCAGGCAATTATTTAAGTTTAGAAGGAGCCATTATTCAGATGGTAAATCACGGCCTAACAACAGGTGCCTTATTTATGCTTGTCGGGTTTCTTTATGAGAGGCGCCACACAAGAAGAATTTCAGAGTTTGGAGGAATAAAAGCAACAATGCCAAAATATGCAGCAATATTTTTATTTTGTTCTTTCGCATCAATTGGTCTTCCAGGATTAAATGGTTTTGTAGGAGAGTTCATGATACTTATGGGCAGTTTTGCAACGTATAAAGTTTTATCTGGAATCGGAGCATTTGGCGTTGTGTTAGCAGCGATATATATGCTTTGGGCATACCAGAGAATGTTTACTGGAGAGATTTCTATAAAAGAGAACAAAGAACTTGTTGATTTAGATTCAAAAGAAATGATTTCTGTAGTACCACTTTTAGTTTTAATGTTATTTATTGGAATTTACCCAAGCTTTATAGAGAGTTATGTAACTCAAGATGCATTACTTATATCTGAAATAATAGATATCTTTAGTGGGAGGTTGAATTGAGTACAATTAGTCAAGCAATAGGTTTCAATCTCATTGTTATTAGTCCAACCCTTGTACTTTTAGCAACTGCTTTGATTCTTTTATTTTGCACAATAACAATTGAGACATCTGATTTTGTGAAAAAAAGCATAACCTTTGGGGGTATCTTATTAACAATATTCTCAGTATTTTTAAAATTTGGTTTATTTGCCACTGACGGAGTTTCTTCTTACTTCACAGAGAAAATATTACTTGATGAATTTTCTCTTTTTGGGAATGTACTTATTTCATTAATACTTTTATTTAACTTTTCTTCAATTTGGAATACATCTACTGAATTAAAAGATAAAAGAACAGAGGCCATTATTTTAACGCTTATGAGCGCATCTGGGTTCATGCTAATGGTAGATTCTGAGAGCTTTATGATGCTATTTATTGGTTTAGAAATAGGCTCAATTAGTCTTTATGCTTTAGCAGGGATAAACAGAGGAGATCTCTTAAGTAATGAAGCAGCTTTGAAGTACTTTTTACTTGGATCCCTTGCATCTTGCGTTCTTGTATATGGAGTTGCACTAATTTATATATCACTTTCCATCTCAGGTTTTTATGACTCAGCAATTGCTATTCCATATATTGGTGCTGAAAATGTACCCTTAACAACATTTATTGGCTTTCTTTTTGTCATAGTGGGTCTTTTATTTAAAGTTGCTGCTGCACCATTTCAGTCTTGGGCTCCAGATGTTTATCACGGATCTCCAACTGGTTATGTTGGATATATGGCATCAGTTGCAAAGGTTGCATCTTTTCTTGTAATAGGAAGGCTATGCATGGTTTCTCTGCGTTATGTTATGGACAACTTTGAACTCTTCTTCTTAGCAGTAGTAATTATTTCAATTTTTGTCGGTTCATTTTCTGCAACCATTCAGACCGACATGAAGAGGCTGATTGCATATAGTGGAGTTATTCAGTCAGGCTTTATACTGTCTGGAATTGTTTCTGGTGTCAATGGGACCAGTGCCTCACTATTTTATCTCACTGCATATACGATTCAATTAATTGGAATATTTATGATATTTACCATTATCAGTGGAAAACTTTCTTCCGATTTTTCAATTGAAAATTTGTCAGGACTTTTTGTTGAGAATAAGTTTTTAACAATTTGTTTTAGTATTTTCATGCTTGGCTTGGCAGGAATACCTTTAACGAGTGGTTTTATTTCAAAATTTATTTTAATAACCAATCTTTGGTCTTATGAAAACTATGTCCTTGTATTTATATTGATGCTATCAACTGTTGCAGGGTTTTATTTTTATTTAAGACCTATATGGGTTGCAGCGATTGATAAGCCAGAGGCACCTGTTGAACAAATTGCTTTAAAGAGGTCAGAAGCCCTTTCCTTGAGTGTTCTTGCTTTTGCAACAATTTTCTTTGGCTTGCTTCCAGATTCTCTAATTAACCTATCACGTTGGGTGATACAGAACTATCTATAATGCTTTCAAAAATAACCCCTCCTCCTGTTTTATTCCATCAAGGTGGTTGGGATGAAATTCTTTGGTTTCTAGTACCAGCACTGCTTTTAACCTGGTTAAGAAATAAGCAGAACGAAGAAAATACGGAAGATTAATTTTAGAGGGTAGAAGAAAGAGTATATAATTACCGTATGATCGAAATTAAAAATCTAACCATGAAATACAAAAATGGTAAAGGTGTAGATGATATCAATATCTCGGTTGATGATGGAGAGGTTAAAGCGTTACTAGGACCAAATGGTTCAGGGAAATCAACAACAATGAGAAGTCTTATGGGTTTTTTGAATTCATCTGAGGGCTCTCTTAAGGTAAGCGGAATAGATACTATAGCCAACCCTGTTGAAGCTAAAGAAATAATCGGATATCTCCCAGGAGACCCACAACTTCCACAAAATTTAAATTCTAAGTCATTATTTAAACTTGGTGCAGATATGAGAGGTCAGTCCATAGATTACGCAATGGAGTTAGCAGAAAAGTTTGAGTTGGATGTGAAACAAATAGTTAAAGAACTTTCAAAAGGAAACAGACAAAAAACTGCTGTTATTTTAGCATTGTTGCATAAACCAAAAGCACTAGTTCTTGATGAACCAACTTCAGGATTAGATCCTTTTCATCAGAGAACATTTTTTGAGACCATTGAAGAATTTTCTAATAACGGAGCATCTGTTTTATTATCTTCACATATAATTTCTGAGGTAGAGAAAATAGCTGACTCAATGGCTGTTCTTAAAGTAGGTTCAAAAATTTATGACGAATCATATAAGACATTCGAAAAGAAAGCAAAAGATGAAGGTAAGGAATTAGAAGATGCCTTTTTTGAATTTTATGATAGAGAGAAGGCGTAATGTTTAATTATTTAAAATATATGTTGAGTGTTCCGAGAAAATTTATAATTACATGGGCTATAGCTCCAGCCATATATTTTCTTATACTACCTTTAGCTTTTGCAAATGACAGTGTTGAGAATTTAGTGATTGATACCCAGAAGGAAGCATTTAGGGGTATGTCTGAAAATGAGACCATGATGAATTTATTGGGAATATCAGATTGGGACAATG
>CAZKFE010000042.1:0-6754 GCA_964551955.1 uncultured Candidatus Actinomarina sp.
ATATACTTCGTAAGGAAATCATGGAAACAAATTTAGTAGCAACAGTTAGAAAAGATACAGGCTCTGCAGAATCTAGGAGATTAAGATCTTCAGGTTCAATACCAGCAGTTGTTTATGGTTTAGGAATGGAACCTAAGTCTGTATACATTAATGCAAGAGAATTTAATAACGCACTTAAAACTGAAGCTGGAACAAATGTCATTCTAAACCTATCAATTGGAAAAAAAGATTCTGTTACAGCACTTCCAAGAGAGATACAAAGACATCCTTATAAAGATCAAATTGTTCATGTTGATCTTATACAAATTGATCTTACACAAACTGTTGAAGCAGATGTTTCCGTTGACTTTACAGGGGTCCCTGTTGGGGTTAAAGATGAAGGGGGTGTTGTTCAGACAATTAATAATACTATCACTATTGTTGCTTTGCCAACTGCCATACCCTCGTCACTTGAAATAGATATATCTGAATTAAATGTAGGTGATAATGTAATTGCAACAGATGTTGATCTTCCAGACGGAGTCACTTTAGCTACAGAAGATGATGATTCTATATTGGTAACAGTGAATATTCCAAGAGCAGTTGTTGAGGAAGAGGAAGTTCTAGAAGAAGGCCTTGAAGGAGAAGAAGGCCTTGAAGGAGAAGAAGGCGAAGAAGGTGTCGAAGGTGAAGAAGGCGAAGAGTCTGGTCAGCAATCTGATGAAGGTCAGTCCTCAGAGGAAAGTGGAGAATAAAAAAAAAGTAATCTTTGTTGGTCTTTGGAATCCTCAAAAAGAATATAAAAAGACCAGGCATAATATAGGTGCTGACTGCTTATTTAATTTATCTGAAAAGAAAGAGATTAATTTAAAAACACATAAATCTGGAAAATTCCAAATTGGCACTTATCAGACAGACGGATATGAAATTGATCTAGTTATTCCTATGGTATCTATGAACAATTCAGGAGATGCACTAAAAGAGTATGTAAAAAACAAAAATTTAAATTATGAAAATATGGTAGTTATACATGATGATATTGACTTAGGTTTTGGAAGATTGAGGCTAAAAATAGGTAGTAGTGACGGCGGTCACAACGGTATTAAATCAATTAACAATTTTCTTAGTTCAAAAGAGTATTTTCGTTTAAGAATAGGCGTAGGGAGGCCTCCTAGCGGTATTAATCCAGCAGAATATGTGCTTTCTAGGTTTACTTCTGATGAGGTTGAAGAAGTTAATTTTTTACTAGAAGATGCTATGGATATTGTTAGAGTATTTCCTAAAGATAAAGAAATGGCTATAAAACAAGCTTCTGAGCGAAGAATAATTGATGTAGTATGATGAAAAAAAATATTCCTGATTTACTTGCTTGGTTTAGACTTCTATCTTCTCCTCTTATTTTATTTCTTTTACTAACTGATGGCTCTTCTGAGGGGTTGATGTTAGTGCCCGCTGTTATTGCTTTTATTGCAGCCTGGACGGATTATTTTGATGGCATGCTTGCGAGGAAATGGAATGTTTCGTCAAAAACTGGAGCTTTCCTCGATACGATTGCTGATAAAATTTTTGTTTCAACTATTTTTATTGGGTTTACTTTAATTGGAAGAGTAAATATTTGGATTACCGTTCTAATAATTTCAAGAGAATTTATTGTAATGGCTTTAAGAGGACTAGCTGGTAATGAAGGAAAGATGATTCCTCCAAGTATTACTGGAAAATTAAAAGCAAGTTTTCAGTTTTGGTCAATAGGTTTTGTAATGTTAGATTTTGATGTTAACTTAATAAGTTTTGACTTAGATGAATTAGTTGTATTTCTCGCACTTATATTTTCTTATATTTCAGGATATCAATATTTTCGAGAGTACTATAAAAATCAATAATGGATTATGAAAAAATATTTATAACCGGTTCAACCGGAGTTGTTGGTAAACCAATATTGAAAAAGTTAGCTGACAAAGGTCATAAAATATATGCTTTGGATAGGTCTAAAACTAATAACGATGATTTTGAGAAAATTGGAGTAACTTCTATAAAAGGAGACTTGTTTGATGACTCTTTAAAAGATAAGTTGTTTAATTTAAATATAGATGCAATTTTTCATGTTGCTGGAGTCAACCAAATGTGCTCAAAGGATCCTTCTCATATGTTTAGAGTAAATATTGATGGAACGAAATCAATGCTTGCTTTAGGCAATTATTTAAAAATAAAAAAATTTGTATATACTTCTTCAGCTGTAACTCTTGGCGAAGAGCATGGAACTGTTGGTTCAGAATCTTCGAAACATCGAGGCTCCTTTTTAAGTAGATACGAAGAGTCAAAATATTTGGCAGAAAAAGAAGCTTTTCGTTACAAAAAAGATTTTGAATTTGTATCTATAAACCCTTCTTCGGTACAGGGTCCCGGTAGAGTTTCGGGAACAGCAAAATTATTAATTTCAACTCTGAAAAAAAAATATCCACCACTAATAAAAAATAATATTTCAATTATTGATATTGATGACTGCACAGAAGGTCACTACAAGGGCTTACTAAAAGGTAAGGACAATGAAAGATATGTTTTGAATAGTTTTTATTTACAAAGTTATGAACTAATAAATATATTGAAGTCTATTACAGATTGGCAAGGCAGTCCTATTTATATACCTAAACAAATACTAAAGACAGTTGGTCCAATTGGAGATTTAATGAAACTACTTTCTTCAAGACCTCCCTTCATTTGTTCTGAGTCAATAAGGGTGTTAACTAACGGCCATTTATATGATGGTTCCAAAGCAAAAAAAGAGCTTGAGGTTAAATATATAAAAGTTGAAGATTTTATTATAAAAACTGTGAACTGGTTAATTGAGGAAAACCATGTAGCTTTGAAGAAAATATAGTTTCATGAAAGAGTTTGATGAGTTAGTAAGTATTATTTCAAAGCTTAGAGAGGACTGTCCTTGGGATAAAGAGCAAACACATGAGTCTCTATCCAAGCATTTGATTGAAGAGGCCTACGAACTACTTGATTCCCTAGCAAAGTTAAATGATAAAGATGAATCTTTTAAAAATCTAGAAAGTGAATTAGGAGACTTACTATTACAAATCTTGCTTCATTCAAAGATAGCAAGTGAGAATGGATATTTTTCTATTGTTAATGTAGTAGATTCATTGAATAAGAAACTTGTTAAAAGACATCCTCATGTATTTGGAGATATAAAGTTAGACACCTCAAAAGAAGTAGAGAAACAGTGGGAGAGAATAAAAAAAGAAGATAAACATTCAATATTTGATGATATTAATAAAAACTTACCTTCAATAACAGCTGCCTTTAAGGCACAAAGAAAAGCAGAAAGTTTAAATTTATCATACAAAAGTTACGAAGAAGCCCTTGAAGATTTAATTTCTGAGATAGAAGAATTAAAAGATGCTTCTAGTAAAGATGAAAGAAAATATGAGTTAGGAGATGTACTGTTTTCTTTAATAAATGTATCTAGATTTATTGAAGCAGATCCTGAATTGCAGCTTAATAAATCAACACAAAGATTTATTAATCGTGCAAAATATGTCGAATCTAAGATTGAAAAACATTCAGATATTGAAAAACTATGGGTTGAAGCAAAGAAAGCTGAAATAGAATAGAAAACTTTTTATTTTCTGTTAGTTTTAGAGAACAGGGTTATGAATACAGAAATAAATAAAATTCACGCTAGATATATATTAGATTCTAGAGGTAATCCAACAGTTGAGGCTGAGGTTACTTTAAAGGACGGTTCTTTTGGTCGAGCGGCTGTTCCATCAGGAGCATCCACAGGGAAGCTTGAAGCACATGAATTGAGAGATGGTGGCAAAAACTATCTAGGTAAGGGTGTCAACCAAGCTGTAGAAAATATCAATATAAAGATTAAAGATATATTAGTTGGTCAAAACGCAGAAGATCAAAAAAATATTGATCAATTAATGATTGATCTTGATGGTTCTGACAATAAAGGAAAAATTGGGGCAAATGCAATATTGGCTGTGTCTATTGCAAACCTAAAAGCTTTTTCAAAATCATCAATTAAACAAATATATGAAATTATTCCAAATTTATATGGTCCACCTTCTTTACCAGTTCCTTTTATGAACATTTTGAATGGTGGAGCTCACGCAGACAATAAGGTTGACATTCAAGAGTTCATGATAGTACCACATGGTTTTGATAAATTTGATGCATCATTAGCGTCAGGGGTTGAGATTTACCATACACTCAAAGATTTGCTTAAAGAGAAAGGTCTATCAACTAACGTTGGTGACGAAGGAGGTTTTGCACCAGACCTTAATTCTTCTTCAGATGTTTTAGAAACAATAATAAATTCTGTTGAGAAAGCAGGGTATAAGGTTGGAGAGGAAGTTTCCATAGCCTTGGATGCTGCCGCTTCGGAATTTTGCAAGGATGGAAAGTATTTAATTGAAAAAGAAGAATTAAGTTCTAGCGAGATGGTAGATTATCTCATTAATTTAACAAACAACTACCCAATAATCTCAATTGAAGATGGTTTAAGTGAAGAGGACTGGGAAGGATGGTCTTTATTAACTCAGAAAATTGGAGATAAAGTACAACTTGTAGGGGATGATCTTTTTGTAACAAAACAAAAAATGTTGCAAAGAGGGCTAGATGAAAATGTAGCTAACTCAATTCTTATAAAAGTAAATCAAGTTGGTACGATAACGGAGACTCTAGAAACAATGAATTTAGCAAAAAATAATAAATATACATCAATGATATCTCATAGGTCAGGAGAAACAGAGGATACATTTATAAGTCACTTGGTTACAGGAACATCTAGCGGGCAAATAAAAACAGGAGCTCCAGCAAGATCTGAAAGAACATCTAAATATAACGAACTTCTTAGAATTGGTGAAAGTATAGGGTATGAAACTTATAAGAATAAAAAATGGAAAAATTAAAATTTATTACAGGTAATTTGAAGCTAAAGATTATTTTTTTAAGCATTTCATTTTTGTCGTTATTTTTTATTTTTGATACCTGGGAACATAATTTTGATCAATATAAAGTACTTCAAAATCAACTTAATAATCGTATTCAACATGCTAATGAATTAAGAGGTGAAATTGAAGATCTTTCTAAACAAATAGAAGATCTTGATGACCCTGATAAATTAGAGGTTGTATTAAGAGAATATGGATATGGAAAGGCAGGGGAAAGAATAGATGTCTTTGAAGTTCCCGAACCTTTAACACCATTGGATGAGACCCTACAAAGAGAACGAAGCAAGAGCTTCATAGAATATTTTATAGAATTCATTGTTGGAACAAATGGTGAATGAAGCAAAAAAGATAGTAGAAGTCCAGTTAAATAGATCTCTTAGAAGTAATATTGAAGTTGTTTCTAGTTGTCATTTTAATCTTCCAGCGGTAATTAGAGTACCTTCAAACTTAGATGACGGAACACCTTTCCCAACAAGTTATTGGCTTACCTGTCCTATGTATAGTAAAAAAGTTGGATCACTTGAATCTCAAGGCCTAATTAAAGAATTAGACAAACAGCTAAATGAGAATAAAGATTTGAAAAAATTATGGAGTGATAGACAAAGATCCTATGAGGAAGAAAGAAATAAAGTAAGAAACAACAATGAAGAGGAAATTACCCCAACAGGAGGAGTTGGTGGCGCAATAGAAAGTATAAAATGTCTACATGCACATTTAGCTGATGAATTGGCTACAAATAAAAATTATATTGGAAAGATCGTTTTAGAATCCATAGGAGGATTCAACTGTGAAGAGCCTTGTGTTGATAAAAATTATAAGAAGAATGTTAAATGGAAGAGCAAGTGGTAGTTGTTGCCGGAATAGATTGTGGATCTAACTCAACTAGATTATTGATATCAGAAGTAAACAATGGAGAAATAAAAAAACTATACAAAACTCATCATGTCACAAAAACAAGTGAAGGGCTAGAAGACTGTAAAAAGATATCTATAGATGCAAAAAAACGACTATTTAAAATTTTACGTAATTATCTTAAGGTGATTCAAAGATACGAAGCTTCTCAAGTTTTATGTATTGGTACAGCAGTATTTAGAGATGCAGAAAATTCTGAAGAAATTATTAAAGAGATAAAACAAAAATTTGACATTAACTTAAGAGTTATTTCAGGCGAAGAAGAAGGACATCTTACTAGTGTTGGCATTCTTTCTACTTCAGTTTTAAATGATAATTTTTTAATCATTGACATTGGAGGAAGAAGTACAGAACTAATTTACGATAATAGAGAGAAAATAAATGTAGATTCAATAAATTTAGGAGTAGTTTCTCTCAATGAAATTTTTCTTAATCAAAATCCTATAACTAGCAATTCAGAAGAATTAGCTATTAAATTTATTAACAATAATTTTAAAAGTGCTGAAAAGTTCTCGAATAGAGAATTAATTGGGGTAGCAGGAACGTGTACTTCAATAGCGTCAATTTTTCTAAATCAAAAGAAATATAATGAGGATGAAATCCACTTACAAAAAATTGATTTTGATTGGCTTGAATCTTTTTACAATAAAATTAAATTTATGACTGTAGCGCAAATTATCGGAAATTTTAGTTCACTTGACCCAAAAAGAGGAATAACTCTTACAGCAGGGGCTTTATTGCTTTTTTCTTTAATGAAAAAATTTGAAATAAACGAGCTAAAAGTCTCAAAAAGTGATATTTTAGAAGGGCTAATCTTAAAAAATCATTAAATTTAAATAATGGTAGCCCGGGTGGCGGAATTGGTAGACGCGACGGACTTAAAATCCGTTATTCGA
>CAZKFE010000043.1:0-6658 GCA_964551955.1 uncultured Candidatus Actinomarina sp.
GCTGCAGTAGTTGCAGGAGCAGCAGTTTCAGCCGGAGCTTCCTCTACTACTTCTTCTGCAGTATCGTCACTTGTGCCTCCACAAGCAACAACTACCATAGCAAAAACTGTGAAAAGTAATAAAAATCGCCAAGATCTAGATCCTGTGAAATTACTCAAAGTTTCTCCTTTTTGTATACAAAAATTCCACATTTAGTGGAATCATCTAATAATAGAGGTACTTAGAAGTAATACAATTAATATGATATGTTTTTACGTTTTAATGTTGTAAAAATTAGAAAAGTAGTTATAAAAGATTAAAAAAGAGCTGAAAAAGCCTAATTATTAGGTAAAAACCAAATAAAAATATTCCTATTTTAAAACCAAAATTTTCCATTAGAGATTATATTTAATTTTTATACAAATGTTTGTAAATCCGAAATTAGATCTTAATTTATTAATTAAAAAATTTTGATAGTTTTGGGGAATTCTACCATTTAAATTAATTGCTATAGAAGGTGGGTTAGTGTCGTACTGAGTAGCGTATTTTAGTTTTGAACGTTTACCACGGAAAGGATGTGGTGGTTTTGACACCCATAATTCTCTTAAAAATATATTTAAATCGGATGTTTGAATTCTAATTTCAAATTGTCTATTTATTTCATACACACTTTTAATTAATAAATTTATTCCTTTTTTTGTTAATGCAGAGATTCTTAATATTTTTAACCAATCAAATTTTTTTAATTTATCTTTTATTGTTTTATTAATTGTGTCTTTTTCCTCTACATCCAATAAATCCCATTTATTTAATATCAATATTGGTGTAACATTATTCTCAATACATTCATTAATTAATCTTAGATCCTCAAAACTTATTCCTAATGTAGAATCAACCACTAATAACGCAATTAACGAATCTTCAAGTTGGCTTACAGACAGAGAAGAAGCGTATCTATCAATTTGATTTTTTTGTTTATTCCTTGGCACTCCAGCTGTGTCAATAATCTGGTATTTAGAATTATTAATATTAAGTGTCTCTTTAATGACATCTCTTGTTGTACCAGGAGTAGATGAAACTATAGATCTTTCATTGTTAAGCATTGAGTTAAATAATGTTGATTTACCTGAATTTGGTCTACCAAGTAGAACTATAGAATTTTTTTTGATAATTTTATTTGATTTTGTTGTTATTGAATTTATAAATTTTTTAGCTAAAGCATTCTTTAACTCATAAATTCCTATCTTATGAATAGATGAAATATAAAAATCTTGTTCATATATATATTTAAAGAAATTCCTATCTAAATCATAAGATTTAAAATTTTCACATTTATTAAAAACTGTAAAAATAGTTTTACTTTTATTTTTTCTTAAAATTTTATCTAACTTATCTAAACCTTTAAAGTTTTTTGAATGTATATCGATTACAAACAAAATAACGTTGGCTTCATTAATATATTCTTCTAATTTATTTTGGAATTTTATATTAAACTCATCTGGATCTTCAAGAAATCCTGGTAAATCTGATATTTTATAACTTTTATTTTCAATACTAGATAACGTAGAAACTTTGTCTCTTGTTGTATTAGGTGTTGATCCTATTATGGATACTTTTTTTGAGCTAAGAACATTAACTAACGTAGATTTTCCTGAATTTGGCAAACCTATAATTAAGACTTCATTTATATTGTTTTCTTTCATAATTTAAATATAGCTATTCTTATTTTATGGTTAATAATCTTTATATTGTAACTCCAAGAGGTTTTTGCGCTGGTGTAGAAATGGCAATTAAAGCACTGACTTGGATGCTAAAAATCTATGATGAAACAATATATTGTTATCACGAAATTGTACATAATGATTGGATTGTTGAAAAATTTAAAGATAATAATGTTATATTTATTAATGATCCTAAAGAATTACCTGCAAATGCAATTGTTATGTTATCAGCACATGGGACATCCCCAAAGATTGTTGAAGAATTTAATACCTTATCTTTAACAAACGTTAATTCTGTTTGTCCTTTAGTGACTAAAGTTCACCATGAAGCTAAAAAATTTAGTGAAAATAATAATCAAATTATTTATATAGGACATAAAAATCATGATGAAGCTATGGGTGCAATGGGTGTAGCTCCTGAAAATATGACATTAATTGAAAATGTAGATGATATAGAAAGTTTATCATTAAAAACAAATGACGTTGCTTTACTAGCTCAAACAACTCTTTCTATCTCAGAATGGAACCCAATTATGTTGAAAGCTAAAGAAAAATATCCAGATTTAAAATTACCTAGAAAAAATGACTTATGTTATGCAACAACAAATAGACAAAACGCTATTATCAATATTTCAAATAAAGTTGATTTTGTTATAGTTGTTGGATCAGCTACTTCTAGTAATACAAATGCGCTTGTAACCTCACTAGCTAATATTGATAAAAAAGCTTACAGAGTCGAATCATCTGATGATTTAAAAAATATTGAATTAGATAATAAAAATATTGCTATTACAGCTGGTGCTTCAGCTCCAGATCATCTTGTTCAAGAAATAGTTGATTTTGTAAATTCAAAAAATACTATATTTTATAATGACACAGATGAAACAGAATACTTTCCCTTACCTGTTGAACTAAGAGATAACATTAACAACTTATCAAATTTTATATCTGCCATGTTTCCAGAAAATAATGTTATATCAAATCATGGCGTAAAGAATGATAAATTTTGGTCTGCTACAGAAGCTCTATCTTCTTTATAATTTCTTCTATTGTTTCTTCCTTTGTTTTATTTGTGTTATTAATTATTATTGCATTTTCTGGAATTATTAGTGGAGATGATTTCCTGTTCATATCTTTATAATCTCTTTGCTTCATATCTTGAATTGTTTCTTGAGAGCCAGATTGATTTTCCCTTCTCTTCCCCCTTGTCTCTTCATCGGCATCAAGATAGAACTTGTATTTAGCATTTGGGAATACGACACTTCCCATGTCCCTTCCTTCTACAACGAGACCATTAGTAATTTCCTTATAGTAAGTTAATAAAGTCATTTTTATTAGTTCTCTAACTGATGGGTCTTTAGCTACTTCAGAACTATATTTATTAATTTTTTTGTTATACAGTTCATAGTCTTTGTAACTATTTTTATTGATGTAGCAATTACCTTTGTTGTCAATGTTTATAATGAATTCTTTATAATTTTTATCCTTTTGATCATAAGAATATTTTGCAATATATCTGTAGAGCTTTCCGCTTGAAAAAAATACATAATCATAGTTTTTAGCGATTGCTTTTCCTATAGTAGTTTTTCCTACACCAGATGGACCATCAATAGTAATTATATTTTTCATATATTTATTTTTTTTAACTCTCCGATTTTCATGTTACCTAGATTATGGTTACCAATGCTTATTCGTTTTAAATTGTTAATTTTTATATTATTGTATTCAAATATTCTTCTAATTTCTCTATTTTTACCTGTCTTCAAGGTTACTAAATATTCATTTTTTGATTTTTTATTAATTGAATAGATATTTAATTTTTCTTTTTTATCAGTTATTGTTTTTTTGAATTTATTTAAATCTATATCTTCTTGATCAGTATTAATTAAATATTTTTTAAATACATCTTTACTTGGATGAGCATTATCATTTAACCAGTTTCCATCTGTACTAAGTAACATCAAGCCTTCTGATTCTTTATCTAACCTTCCAGAATATTTTAAATTTTTATTAGTTATTAGTTCATAAATTGTTTTTGTTTTGCCTTGAGTGTCTCTAGATACAATATAGTTTTTAGGTTTATAAAATTTATAATAACTATGTTCCTTTAATGACCTTATTACTTTGTTTTTATATGTTAATACGTCCTCTTCTTCAATTAATTGGCCTAATTTAGCTTCTTTACCATTTACTTTAACTTGTTTTTTTTTGATTAAATTATCACCATCTCTTCTTGATATGTTTAAATTTTGAGCTAAATATTTATTTATTCTCAATTATTCCTCTTCATTAACAGTATTAAAATATTCACCAATGCTTGGAAGATCTTTGATAGAATCTATATCAGTTTTTTCTAAAAATAAATTAGTTGTTACATAAAGTATCGGATTTCCTGGAACATCTAGCTGACCATCTTTATCTATTAATCCACGAGATTCAAGCGTTTTAATAGATGATTCTGATTCAACTCCCCTTATCTCTGATATTTTAAGCTTGGTTATTGGTTGCTCATAAGCAATAATCGCAAGCGTCTCCAATGCTGGAGTTGATAAACCTTTCAAAATTGATGAAGGTTTTACATTGCTTAAATATGTAGAAATTTCATTAACTGTTGTTATATCTGATTTATTATTATTAAATTTTATTTCAAAACCTAATTCAATATTGCTCATATCATTATTAATTTCATTGAATATATTTAATAATTCTGTATTTGAAATTTCTAATAACTCAGTGAAATAAGTATGCTCAACTGGTCCATCACTTATTAATAAAGTAGCAGTGATAATTTTTTTATTCATATTTTTTTTCTATATTTATATCTCTATCAATATTATCTTGGTTAGCTTTTATTAAGCCCCATTTAATTGTTTCTAATAATGCTAAGAAGAAGGCAACTGCTTCTTCAGTTGTTTCTACTCCTAATACTAGTTCTTCAAAAGATGTGGTTAATCTTTCATCTACAACTTTTAATAATTCATCAATAGAATCCTGAATGTCTGGGAGATCTTTATCTATATGTTTAAAACCTTTAAAATTTTTATATCTTATAAAAACCTCTTTAGAAATGTTTATAAATTTTTCATAATTTATTTCATAATCAATATCTGGTTTAGTTAGTAAATTTTTTGATTGATAATATTTAAACGCTGGTATAGAAATTTCAGTATTCCTAATTTTAGATGCAAGGGCTATACCAACTTCAGAATATGCTTTAAATTGTAATAATCTTGCAAAAGCTATATCTTTATCTTTCATAATTTCTATTTCATCTAACCAATCTATTTCTTCTTCTTGAGGTAAGAGTCTCTTAGCTTTAATTTCATATAAAGAAGCGCCAAGGAGAACAAACTCTGAATAATTATCAATATTTTCTTTAGGATTTATTACTTCTATTTTTTTGAATAATAAATTTAAGTTTTCTTCTAATAGTGTTTCTGAATTAGATGAATATTTAATTAATAAATCTTTAAGATTGTCAATAATTTTATTAAGTTCCATTAGTAATCAGTTTTATCTAAAATAATATTCTTTTGTTTTAATAAATTATTTATATAATAATCAATAATATTTTTATCGATATTTTTCTCTTCAAAGACTTGTAAACCAACCTTTTCATGGTTTAAATATATTTCACTTTTATTATTTTTAATAAAACCTAGATCACTAAATATTCTAAAAAATAATCCTGCTTCTATTTTAGATTTTCCAATATCATGAAAAAGAGCTAATAACAAAAGATTTTTATCTTTACTTTTCTTTTTAGTTCTTAAAAATACATCATAAGAATGTTGTCGATCAGCTTTTGACATTTTCCAAAAAAGATCTAATAATTCATCATCTGTTATAAAATCAGAAATTATTAACTGTTCATATATATTTAAATTTCTATAAAAAATATATCTCAATGTTCTTTTTACTTTTAACATAAATTTTTTCACGCTCTAGGATGACTTTCTTGAAATACCTCAGATAAAAATTCTTTTGTTAATTTAGTATATATTTGAGTCGTCGATACGGAAGAATGGCCTAAGAATTCTTGTAAGGTTCTTAAGTCACAACCAGCTTCTAACATGTGGGTAGCTGCACTGTGTCTCAATGTGTGAGGATGTATAGAATCTTTTAACCCAGTATTAAATGCAGTTTTTTTTACAACCCTATATATTGATGTTCTCTCCATGGGATTACTGTTTTTTGTTATAAACAATGTATTTACATTACTAGTTAAATAGTTATCTCTTTTTTTCATATATTCTAATATATTTATTTTTAATTGAGTTCCAATAGGGATAACCCTTTGCTTGGAACCTTTTCCCGTAACTAAAAGAAAATCTTCATGTAAATCAATATCAGACAACCTTATAGTGCAAAGTTCAGAAACACGACAAGCTGTTGAGTAGAGAAAATCTATAATTGTTTTATTTCTAGAATGTAAAAAATTATCATGATTGTAGTAGTTTATTAATTGATTAATTTCATGAATTTGAATGGTATCTGGTAAATAAATACCAGATTTTATATCTACTCTATCAATATTTATTTTGGAACTTGGAAATTTTTCATTATTCCAATTTATAAATTGGATCAATGAAGATACAAACCTTTGTTTTGATTTTTGTGAAATATTATTTTCAGTTAATAATTTTAGATAATTATTTAAATCTTCATTTTTAATATTATTATCTTTTGTAAATTTAAAAAATTTATTTATATCTGATATATATCCTTTAACTGTATTTTCTGATAGTCCTTTAGTGTGAGTTATATAATTCTTAAATTGTAAAAGCAAATCTTTCTTGTACGAATTAATCTTTAACCTTTTGAACTTTTTCTTTTTTTATTTTTATATTTTCTTGTTTTGATGCAGCTTTGATGAAATGATAAAACATAGGAGCTGGTTCCCAGGGTCTTGATTTAAATTCTGGATGAAATTGAGAAGCTATAAAAAAAGGGTGATC
>CAZKFE010000044.1:0-6601 GCA_964551955.1 uncultured Candidatus Actinomarina sp.
ACCTAGTACTCTAGTTTGTAATGGCTATTGATTTACACATACATTCAATAAACTCGGATGGTACAGATAAAGTTGAGAAAATTGTAGATAAAGCTCTTGAAATGGAACTAGAGGCTATTTCTATAACAGATCATGAGTATCTAACAATTCCTAAAAAAAGAGACGAAATTGAAATAATACAAGGAATTGAGGTTAGTGCTAGTTGGGATAGTCTTGAAAACTTTAATAAATTTGCGGGGGTTCATTTGTTAATTTATTTCTTAAATGAAGATAGCGTTATAACAAAACGTATGGAGAAAATTAGAAACCTTAAGATTGAGAGAAATAGGGAAATAATAAACAAACTAAATGAAGAAAATATCAAAATTGATGAGTCTGAGCTTAATAATTTTCCTACAAAAGTTCCGGGGAGGCCTCACATTGCAAAATTAATGTACAAAGAAGGATATGTTAATTCTATAAACGAAGCTTTTGTAAAATACTTGGGTAACGGAAAAGTAGGTGATTCTAGAATCCATCAAGAATCTATAGAAAAGCTGATTGAGTTATCAAAAGAATCAAAATGTTTAGTATTTTTAGCACACCCTCATACGCTGATGAGTAATAAGAATTATTCAAACAATCAGAAATGGATAGATTCTAATTTTTTTTCCTATGTAGAAAAACTTGTTAAGTTAGGAATTGATGGACTAGAAACAAATTATTCAAGCTACAGTCCAGAAGTTTCATCGAATTTATCTAATATTGCAAAAGACTTAAGTCTTCTTGAGTCTGGTGGAACTGATTATCATGGCGAAAATAGGCCAAATATTAATATTGGATTTGGATATGAGAATAAACCTTTAAAAATACCCTATGAATTTTTATCTAAAATGAAAGAAAAACATGCAGCAGTATAAGAAACTTATAGGACCTATTTCTATAATCTCTATCGCTTACTTAAGCAGCAGATTGCTAGGTTTCCTAAGAGAAATTCTTCTTGCAAAATGGACTGGGGTTTCTTCTGCAACAGATACTCTCGACTTAGCCTTTATAATTCCTGATTTCTTATTTTATTTATCAGCAGGCGGATATTTAGCAATAACTTTAATCCCAATTCTTTCAGATTTAAAAAATAAGAATAGTAGAGATCTGAATGATTACTTTTTATCTCTTCTCTATGGTCTCTCTATTATTTTTGTTTTTACATCATTTCTCTTTTTTATATTTAAAAATGATATTGGTTCAATTTTAGAGGTACAAAATTTAAATCTTTTTTCAAAACTTTTTAACCCAATAATATTTAGCCAGGCTTTCTTTTTTATTGGTGCAATTCTTATGTCATATCAATATTTTCATAATAATTTTAGATACCCTGCTTTAGCTCCTGTAATTTACAACTTTTCAATAATTCTTTTTGGGTGGTTAAACTCTTCAACGCCAGAATCAACAGTCTATGGTTTTGCAATTGGTAGTTTTATAGGTTCATTTGTTGGGCATTTTTTGATTCAATTAATAGGAGTAAAGAAAAGCGGTTTAGTATTCAAGTTTGTATCACCAAAATTAAAACATGTAAAAGAATACCTTCTTGTTTCTTTACCTTTGATTGTTGGCCAATCAATAGCTGTAATGGATGAGCAGCTGTTTAGGATTTTTGGATCATTTTTAGGTGCTGGATCTGTTGCTTCTTTTAGATACGCAAGAAGAATTGCCCTACTACCAGTAGGTATTGTCGCTCAAGCTGTGGGTGTTGCAAGTTACCCTACCTTATCAAAGATGTTTGTAGAAGAAAAGTTTGATGACCTTAAGAGAATAATCAGAACACAACTCTCTTCGTTAATTCTATTTAATGCTGTTATGGTATTAATTCTTGTAATAAGTTCAGAAGAAATAATAAGTATTGTTTACGAAAGAGGAAAATTTTCTAATGACGATGTAGTAAGGGTTTCTTCAATAATGAAGATTGTCGCACTGGGAATAATCCCTTGGTCTATTAATCAAATTGTGAATAGATCTTATTACGTCCAAAAGCGCTACTGGTTCCCGGTAGGAATAGGGACTATAGGAACTATTGCAACAACTATTACTCTATTCCTTAGTAATAGTCCTAGTGAAATTAACTACTCAATAATAATCATTTCTTTTTTATGGGCTTATACAGCTTTTATGTTATTTTCACTGAAGATAGAAGGGGAATCTGTGCTTAATAGAGATCTAACTTATGATATATTATTGTGTTTATTGTTTTCAGGAATTATTTATACAGTCTTAATTAATATAAATCTAGATTTTGAAAATAATCTTTATAACTTAGTTGTAACTTCAATTATTGTTATTATTTCTTTTTTTGTGTCCACCAATATTATTAGAATGAGATATATCAATTTTAAAAGGAGAAAATAGTGCAGAAATTTCCACTTAAAAAAGGATTGTCTGACGCTAAAGAGCTTCATCAGGAAATAGATGAGTATATAGATGTTCTTATGGGGCACATAAACCCACCTATTTCTGATGGGGTTGATACATTGTTTGAAGTTAGCAGCACCTACTTAGCTAGAGCTAAAGAAATAGAAATTAAGCTACTAGAAAGAGAGAGGAGCGGTTCTATTCAAAACGGTGATGAGCTCAAAAAATTTAGAACTGGAGAATTAAGAAGTTTTATAGAGTTGTGTAAAAGTGCACAGAATCAAGGCTCAAGAAGAATCACTATGGCTTTAAGCGAATTGAATTTAAAGGATAATTAATTTAAATCTTCTACTTCGAAAACTTCTTGGGCTGCATCCAGGCCTTTTGACTCTCCTAATTTAGATTTTTCACTTAATAATATTTTTATATTTATTTCTATTCCCATTTTTTTTACAACTTCAGAAATTACTAAATCAATTACTTCGTCTGATTTCTTAAGCTCTTGTAAAAGAAACTCATTATCTTTATCAACAAATAAGTTGACAGTATCATTGCTTTCAACTTCTGGCTTCACAGCAGTCAGGTAGGAAAATTTTCTTGAAGATAGTTTCTCTCTTAATTCTTCTAAAATCTTTGGCCAATATACATCAAAATTCTCTAGTGACTCTTTATTTGTTTTTTTATATTTTTTTTTGGTTTTTTAAGCTCTTTTTTTTCTTCTTTAACTTTTGATTCAGGTTTTTCATCTTTTATACTCTCTACAGATCCAATTATTTTACCTTCCAGTAGGTCAACTCTGTATCCTATAGATTTAACATCTGAACCTAGTTCTGGTTTTATTATTTTCATCATAAATAATTCCAACTTTAGGTGGGCAGATGATGTTGTTAAAATAACTGTATTGATTTCATCTATCAAATCAAGTATTCTAACTAACTGCTTTGCAGATATTTTCTTGTTAGCTTCTTCAAGAAGCTTCTTTAAGTTTGGTGTAAGTGAAGTTAACTTGTTGTCATCAGGTAAGTATTTAAGATAAAAAAGATTTCTAAAAAATTCTGATACAGAATCAACAATGTCATTTGGCTGTAAGCCTTTTGCATAAGATTCTCTTATGACTTTAAGTACAGCTGCTGTATCTTGTGTTTCTACAGCATTGATTATTACCCCAAAGTCTTTACTGCTTAAATGACCAAGTAAACTAAATAAATCATCTATAGAAGCCTTTTCACCAAATGTATTATGTGTCTGTTCAAAAAGATTTATGGCGTCCCTAAGAGACCCATCCGATGAATTTGCAATCATTTTTACTATTTCATCTTCTAGATTTATCTTTTCTTTTTTCCCTATTTTCCTTAGGCTTTTTATAATTTCATCTTCTGTTATTTTTTTAAAGATTATCTGTGTTGTTCTACTTTTTATTGTTTCTAATACTCTTTCTGGATCAGTAGTTGCAAGTATGAAAATTATATGTTCTGGTGGCTCTTCTAGCGTTTTTAGAAAAGCATTTGATGCGGCGTTGGAGAGCATGTGAACTTCGTCTAAAATAAACACTCTCTTTTTCCCTGGGCTACTTGCAATAAAATTTACACTTTCATTCATTTCTCTTATGTCATCAACTTTATTATGGGATGCTGCGTCTATTTCTGATATATCAAAAATTGGATCGCAACCTAGCTGCAAAGCAATGATTCTAGCTAAAGATGTTTTACCAACTCCTCTAGGGCCTGAAAAAAGATACGCGTGTCCTAGGTTTTCTTTCTCAATTTGATTGCCAATTAAAGAAACTGCTTCTTCTTGACCAACTAATTCTGATAACTTTGTTGGTCTATATTTTCTATAAAGTGCTTGTTTCATAATATTAAATGGTAATAGGTTCCTTCTCTATAGTGCACCTAAGAATTAAACTTAGTCAAATGAGAATAGGAGTAGATTTAGACGGAGTTGTTGCAAACTTCACTAAAGGTTGGACAAAATATTACGAAGAAGAGTTTGGCAAAAAAATACTAGAAGATGACATCACAAGCTGGGGTCTATCAAAACCATTAACTCACTTTAAAGAAGATACAGATTTTTGGAAATGGGCAAAAGATATTAATGGTTCCTCTATTTTTAGAAACTTAGAAGTTTATGATGGTTCAGTTGAAACATTAAATGTTCTTTCAAAATCAGGACATGAAATTGTCATCCTTTCTTCTAAGCCCTGGTGGTCAATTCATGATACTTTAATTTGGCTTGGTGAAAATAAAATTCCAACCAAAGAAATACACTTTATAGAAGATAAGTGGACTATCGATTGTGATGTATATATAGATGATGCACCTTATCAGTTAAAAAGTTTTATAGAAAAAACCTCTGACAAAAAAATAATCAGATATGTTAGGAGTTACAATAGTCCCATTGATGGTGTTTTTGACATTCATAGTTGGAGTGAATTAATCCCTTTATTAAATAGCTTTTAGTGTTTAAGGTAAAAATGTGAATGATTCATTTATATTGAGAGACCGTAATTGGAGAGAAGCTAACGAAAGAGTTACTTTGTCTTCTAATGCCACATTTTCAAACAACTCAAAAGGAAGAGAATTTGAAGAAGATCATGATTTATTTAGAACTGTCTTTGAAAGAGACAGAGATAGAATTATTCACTCAAAAGCATTTCGAAGGTTGAAGCACAAGACTCAAGTTTTTATAAATCCTGATGGTGATCATTTTATTACAAGAATGACTCATACATTACAGGTAACACAGATTGGAAGATCTATAGCAAAAACTCTTGGTCTTAATCCTGATCTTACGGAAGCAATATGTTTAGGTCATGATGTAGGCCACTCTCCTTTTGGTCACACTGGAGAAGATGCACTAGCTGAAATATTAGAAGATGGTTGGAGCCACTCTGAAAATTCTGTAAAGATATTTAAACAGATAGAGCCTTTAAATCTTTCTTATGAAACTTTAAATGGAATAAAATTTCATCCATGGAGATATAAAGAATCGCCAGAAACACCGGAAGGTATGATTTGCCGTTTCTCTGATAGGATTGCTTATCTAACACATGATGTAGGTGATGCAATTAGAGCAGATATTTTAAATGAAAATGATATACCTAAAAAAATAACTAAGATATTAGGTTCTCCAGGAAAACAATGGATAAATAATTTAATTTCTGGAGTTTTTAAAGCTTCTACAAATAAAGGGATAGGTATGGATAATGAGATTTTAGATTGCATGAATGAGTTAAGAGATTTTATGTTTGAAAAAGTTTACCTACGAGAAGAAACAATGGAAGAAAGAATCAAAGCTAAAGAAGTTGTTGAAAAACTTGTTTTAAATTTTGAAAAAAATCCAGATTTACTACCTGAACAATATAAAGCTGATCAAACAAACTTGGAAAATGCTGTAGATTATGTCGCAGGTATGACTGATAGATTTGCCCTAAAAGAATTTAACAAATTATAATTACTTACCCTTAAATTTAGGATCTCTTTTCTCCATAGTGGCAAAGATACCTTCTTTTAAGTCTTCGGAAGTTAGAAAAGAAGTGCTCCACATTCTTACTAGATCTAATGACTGATCTGCAGTTAATTCTTCTCCTTTATCAAGAATCATTTTTACTCCTTTTATAACTAGTGGTGAGTTCGAAACTATCTCTTTAGCAAGCTCCATTGCTCCATTTATTAGCTCTTCATGCGTATCATAAATATGGTTTACAAAACCTATTTGTTTTGCGTACTCTGCATCAAAAGTCTTTCCAGTATAAGCAAGTTCCCTCAACAAGCCTTTAGATATAATTCTTGGCATTCTTTGCAAGGCTCCTACGTCTGCAACCAAACCAAGTTTCGATTCTCCAATTGAAAATTTGGCATCTTTTGTTGAGAGCCTAATGTCACAAGACGCAACCAAATTCGTTGCACCCCCAATACTAAAACCCTGAATAGCAGCAATTGTTGGTTTTTTAGTTTTTGCAACAGTGGTAAATGCATCTTGGAATTTTTTTGTTATTTCCATTATTTCTAGTCTTTCTTCCGCATTAGTTCTTAAGTCTTCATTTAAGTCAAAAGCTTCAACGAGTAAATTTATATCTATACCAGCAGAAAAGGTGTCTCCTTTTGCTGCCAAAATAATTACTAACACATCTTCGTTCTCATCTAATTCTTTAACTAGCTCTGGTAAACCAAACCATAATTCATCATTTAAAGCATTTTTTTTCTCTGGGCGATTT
>CAZKFE010000045.1:0-6552 GCA_964551955.1 uncultured Candidatus Actinomarina sp.
TTCCATTAATTATTCCAAGCACCTTTGTTAGCTCTTCTCCTCTTAAACTTTCAATGAGTGATTTTAGTACAGGAATCCCTGCAGCAACTGCAGCTTCAAAATAAAGGCAGGTGTTGTTTTCTTCAGCAAGGGTAATGAGTTCTTGACCACAGTCTGCAATGATATCTTTATTAGCAGTGATAACAGCTTTGCCTTTTTGAAGTAATGACTTAATATATTCTTTTCCTGGATCTACTCCTCCAAGAACTTCAATAACTAAATCAATTGAATCATCATTTAATATATCATCAAAATTATCAGTCAAGAGATCTTTACTCACACCTCTATCTTTGGATGTGTCTTTTACTAAAACTTTTGTTAATTCAAGGTTTAAAATGTTATCATCTAACTCTTTAAGACGAGTTAATACTGCAGAACCAATATTTCCTGCACCCAGAACAGCAATTGAAAATGTCTTATTTTGCATATTTAGTAAGGATAAATGTTATTTAGATTGAAACAACAAGAAATTTATTACTCGTCGCCGTCAGCTATTCCATCATCATCAGCATCAGCAGAAGCATTTGGATCAAGTGGAAAAGCATCAGCAGTATCTAATACTCCATCTCCATCATCATCTGTATCTGATGCATTATCCGTGCCGTCACCATCTGAATCAACTGCTGTTAATTTCCATCTTCTCATATATTCATCCTCAAACATTAAAACACCTACTTCAGGATTTACCCAGAAAGTTAATATCTGCAATGCCCTATGTGAAGAATTACTAGCTCCTTGAGAATTTTGTGCATGAGCAATTTTGTATGCATCATATGCACCATATGGCGTTACAACTAATTCTTTTTCTACATAATTTGTAAAATTCCAAGTGTCATAATAAGTAGTTCCATAATTCCAAGTATCTTCAAATCTCGTAGCACAATCAGCTTCATTATATTGACCAGTTTTCATGTAGTGACTTATAAACAAACATGGATTCTGAAATTCTACTTCCAGTGAAGTATTTGAACTAGTAGTAGCTAATGGACCACGTTGTTCTGAAAACCCTATTGTTTTAATATAATAATTGCCACTATTTACATAGAACAAGATACCGTACTTATGATCATCACCACCTGTGTCAAAAGGACTTACCCAGTTCATATCACAATTTTGAGTATCACACCAATAATAAGTTTCATAGGTTGTTCCACTTACATCTACATTTGAACCTTTTTCTACATACATAACTTTTGTAGCATTTGTGGTGTTTGAAATAAGAGACTGTTCTGTGTAACTATACGTTGCAGATCCATCATCAATCAAAGGAAAATAGGCAGTAGATTTTATTGAAGTACTTCCTACACTTACTCCATAATTAGTTGATTGATGAAGACGTTCATATTCTGGCGCCCACTCTTGAATAGCCCTTGAAGCATCTGACTCATTTTCCACCCCTGCAGCTTGGCTCCCTACTGTACCATTATTTTGATAATGGAGAGAAGCACCTATAGTATTAACTTCTGGATAGCCTGCACATGTAAGGTCTGGATTTGAGTAAATAGAACACATAGCGGTTCCATAACCGACGAGTGTTGAAAATGTTTGTCCGCTTGTTTTTGCATAACCATGTGCGTAGTCTTTAGAGCAATCACCTGTCTCTGATGGGCTACTAGCCTGTTCTCTTGAGTGACAAATTCCCAAAGAGTGACCTAGTTCATGTGGAAAATACTTGTTAGTGTATCTGTCGTCAAGCATGTAGGATTTAAATAAATTTTGTCTAGCTTTGCTGAGGTCATAAAACAAATAACTTGAAGCACCCTCACCAGGCAAAAAACCACCTATGATATCAGCCCCTTTTCGAATTTTTGCTTTATGGAGTGTCTGATCCGTTATCATACCGGCCAAGATATCATCTGATACCTCAGAGTAAGTAACATCCCATGCGTGAACACCGACAACATTAAATTCTAAATTTGTAATCCCACTGTTAGTAAACCTTGCATTTTGATTTGTTTCTAACTGACCTTGAGCAAAGGCTAATAACTCACTTGGTGTATCGTAGTCGGCACTGTATCCACTTTTACTATTATCGTCTATTGTGTCTTCGTGGTAAATAAGAAGTATATCTACCCGATATTTATCAGAGCCATCAGTGACATTTATAGTAAACGCTTTTGTTTTTGAGCATACGGTGTCTGTAACAACTGCATTTGCACTATAAGATGTTTTTTGATCATAATCAGCATCAGAGTTTAGGGTAATAACACCACTTGAGTTGACACTCATTAATCTTGAATCTGTACCCGATAATGAGTATGTCAAACTACCTGTACCGGTAGCTGAAATTGTAATAACAGATGTTTGATTTTCAGCAATGGAGACTGCATTATCTAAATTACTGATTGTAACACTTGGACAAGAATCAGGCACAGTGGTGGTGGTTGTTGTAGTACCACTTGAACTATATCCAATATGTATTCCTGGTATAGGTTCAACAATAAAATCATAACCATCATTTTTTGCAGCTGCATGTTCATCACAGTTTGTATAGGTAATTAAAGACCCATCTGCACGCCACAATGTTCCTTCATCTCCATGCCACATTTTTCCACCATCATCACAATCAATCTTATTTGATATATCTATTGGAATAGTGGTGGTGGTGGTGGTGGTCGGAACTTCTAATGTAAAACTACCATATGGACTAGTGCAAACTTTGTATGCTTTGTAATCTCCATTAAAACAACTAATAAAATTCGTGTTTGATTCTTTAGTACAGGAATCATATTTTTGCATGGTTTTGTATGTTGATGGGCCAATTATCCCGTCAATTCTTATACCCATAGCTTTTTGAAAGTCTTTTATACTATCTTCAAGTTTTGAATCGAAATAACCATTTAAAGAACTATTAAAATATCCTTCATTGAAAAGAAATATTTGAATATTTTGTACAACTAAAAAGTCAGTTTGTTCATAGTTCTCAGAAATACAATTAAGTTCTGGATTTGCTATTTTTGATTTATGAAATCCATCGTGTGTAAACAAATTAATTAAGAACACAAATAGAATTAATAAGAATAATTTTCTATTAATTATCTCTCTCCCAACCAATTTTGTTTATTTTAACAGAACTGACCGATTATTGTTTCTTAATAAAAAACAAATTTTCAAGTATTTTTTTCTCTCTTGTATAAATCACAATAAGCCATCATTTCATTAATCCATTCTCGATTTTCAACGGATAAATACTCTAAATCAACATAGTGTGTCCATTTTCCGCCGTAAAAATATACAAAAATGTCAGCTAAGTTTTCTTCACCACCAAATTTTTTATGAGCTAAATTTCTATAACTTTCACCGCCTGGTTCTTTACACTCTTGAAGCTCTATAAAAGAATAAGCGTGAGCTGCTTCATGGAGTAAGATATCTTTCAAATGCCCTGACTCTATCCCTCTATCTGAAATCCATATCGAACGTACCCATTCATTCCCAGGATTACCTTTTTCATCGTAACCTCCCGGATCAAAAACTCCGTAAACACACCTTCCAAAAATTGCTTTTCCATAAGGATGGCATCCATTTAATATAATTATTTCTTCTTTTAAAATCGTTCTAAAAGGATCAGGTAATTGATTAACTGCTAATTGAATTAATAGATCTTCTTTTGAGTCACCCTCATAACCTGGAAATAGATCAATAAATTTTGAATTAAATTTCTCAGTCCTATCTGATGGATCATGCATAGTAATTTGATTATTTCTGGGAATTGTTGTTGTAGTTGTTGTAGTTGTTGTAGTTGTTGTAGTTGTTGTAGCGGCTTTGGCTATTGTGCTTTTAGTAGTACTTTCGTTAATAACTTCATCAATTGAAGTATTTATATTTTGTGTACATCCAACAAATATAAAAAATAAAATTAAACATCTTTTGATCATCTGCTAATAATTATTGATAATTTTTTGGCAGCCTTTAAAACCTCATCTACTGATCTTTTTAATCTGTCTGCAAGAATGTATAACTTCATTTAAGAGCAATTTTAGTTAATTAACTAAGTTTTCCTTTGACTATTTTGCTAACTACTCCGCCATCAATGCCATCTCCTTTAGCCATAACAGCACCTATTACTTTACCCATCTGAGATATGTCAACTTCGCCCATGTCACTTAACACTTCATCAACTATTTTTTCTACATCTTCATCGCTAATTTGTTCTGGAAGCCATCCACTCAAAAAATCTATTTCAAACTGAATCTTCTCTGCCATTTCAGTTCCTCTATCACCTAATGTCTTATACTCCTCAACAGCTTTTGTCATTTTTTTAACATAGGATTTAATAACACCTAAAACTAAGTCATCTGTTATATCTTCACCCTTCTCGGCTCTTTTTTCTTCTATCTCAGATTTAACTTGTCTTATAGCGCCGAGCTTTGGTTTGTCTTTTGTTTTCATAGCTTCTTTCAAAGCATCGTTTAATTCATCAAGTATTGCCATATCCCTACTTTTTATATAACTGCATTGTATCAGGAATGTCGGTAATTATTCCAAATAGACCTATTTCCATAAGTCGTTTAAATTCACTCTCATCATTTACCGTCCAAGCCGTTGTTCTTTCTTTAGGTAGATCAAAATTACGACTATTCACTAATCCTTTTTCAACCATAAAGAACATTCTCTCATCATGATTAGACAAAGCTTTAGCTTCAAATAGATCATCTTCGTTATTTAAAATAATTCCATATTCAGAAGTAAAAATATCTTTAAAGTTGTGTATTCCTTCCCAGTGAAAAGAAGAGATAATATCATCCTTATTTGCAATACTTGAAACCTTTTGAAAAAGAACATCTTCAGTAGTTTTAATTTCAAAATTTACTTTCCCTTTAATCTGTTCTCTAGATTCAAGTAAAAATTGATCGATTGAAATTCCAGGAAGCAATAACTCAATCTCGTTGACTGTAAGGTCTTGAATCAAATAATCGTTGATGTATGGATCATGAAATAATATTAGATTGTTATCTTTTGTAAGCCTCACATCTGTCTCAACATATTCAGCATAAGTAAAAGCTTTATTTAGTCCATCAAGAGAATTCTCAGGATGTACATGGGGTAATCCTCTATGTCCAAAAATGTAACTCAAATTAAATCCTTAATCTATGATAGTACTACTATAGATTGTGAATAATTTCACAAATAGAGGTGGAACATGCAAGTACTTAACTTTGATTTAGAACAAGAAAGTTGGATGCTTGAAGGAGCATGTTCCAATTTAGATTCAGACCTCTTCTTCCCTGTTGGATCTTCAATGAAGGCAATGAAACAAATCATGGAAGCAAAAGCTATCTGCAATGAATGTCCAATAAAACTAGATTGTTTGGAGTATGCATTAAATACAAATCAAGATTCTGGAATTTGGGGTGCAACTACTGAAGATGATAGAAAATCAATAAGAAGAGATTACAGAAAAACAGGCAACCTGATTAACTATTAGAGACTAAGCCAGCTTCCCTTTTGCCATCATCATCCAAGAATTCTATTGAGTTAATTTGAGTTGTATTAATACCAACCTCACCTTTATCATCTTTAAACCAATACATTGCTCCATCTTTCATCAATCCTTCGATCTCTTTCATGAATTTTTTCTTATCATCAACTTCAATTTCGTATTCCTTCATTACTCCAAGTAAAGAAATTTTAACTTTATGTTTATCTGCCATACTATCCCCTTATAAAACGTTCTCACCCATGAAGAGTGCAGAAACTGAATCATCAGCAAATATAGATGTTAGTGCATTTGCAATTATTCCTGAAACACTTAAGACTTCTACATTTCCAATTGCTTCTGAGTTTCCATTTTGTTCAAGAGTATCTGTAACTACTATTTCATCAATTGGTGCATCTTTAAGAGTCTCTACTGACCCATCAGAAAATATTCCATGAGTTGCCACAACACTAACTGTTTTAGCTCCTCTCTCTTTTAATATTCTTGATGCAGCAGCTATTGTTCCACCTGTATCAATTATGTCGTCTACTAGTATTGCATGACGATCATCAACTTCACCAATAACAGTAAAGGCCTTTACTTCATTATGTTTACTTGGGTCTCTTTTTTTATGAACAAAGCCTACATAAGCTTCCAAATGTTTTGCAAAGGTTGTTGCTCTTTTAACACCACCAGCATCTGGAGAAATAACAGAAACAGGATCTTTATATTTATCTTTAAAATATTCAACAAATAAAGGCAAGGCCGTTAAATGATCAAATGGTTCATGAATAAAACCTTGTATCTGTTGTGTGTGGAGATCAATAGATACTAACCTATTTGCTCCAGCAGCTATAAATAAATCTCCTATTAATCTTGCAGAAATTGGTTCTCTCGGTAAAGCTTTTTTATCTTGTCTTGAATAAGGGTAAAAAGGAAGTACAGCAGTTATTCTTTTTGCGGATGCCCTTTTTAATGCATCAACAATTAATAGCTGTTCTATGATTGTAAAATTAATTCCGCCTGAATGGCTTTGAAGGACAAAACAATCGCCTCCTCTAGCACTTTCAGCTAATCGTATATAAATTTCTCCACTA
>CAZKFE010000046.1:0-6446 GCA_964551955.1 uncultured Candidatus Actinomarina sp.
TCCGTATGAGCGCCAATTATTATTACTTTCACGTGCTTTATTATGCTATAAATTGAATTTAGTTAAAGTACTACTTTTAAAATATTCTTTATCCTTAAGCCTTGTTTTTAAGCTTTTTTAACTATTTAGAATATAATTTCATCAGAAATTTTATTATTAAAGTTTTAATTAACATTAAACAAGAAATGTAACACGTCACCTTCTTGTACAATATACTCTTTACCTTCTGAGCGTAGTTTTCCGGCTTCTTTTGCTCCCTTTTCTCCTTTATTTTTAATAAAGTCATTAAACGCAATTGTCTCAGCACGAATAAAACCTTTTTGAAAATCACCGTGGATTTTTCCTGCTGCATGTGGTGCCGTATCTCCAAAATTTATTGTCCAAGCTCTTACTTCTTGTTCACCAGCAGTAAAAAATGTTTGCAGTCCTAATAGCTTGTATCCAGCTTTTATAAGCCTATCCAAACCAGATTCAGTTTGGCCCAGCTCAGATAAAAATTCTTTTTTTTCTTTAAGCTCTAATTTAGATATTTGAGCTTCTATTTCTGCACATATAGGTACTACTTCAGAATTATCATTTTCAGCAAAATCTAAAATTACATCTAGATGTTGATTATTTTCAAACCCATCTTCACTTACATTGGCAACATATAAAACAGGTTTTATAGTTAATAGTTGAATACCTTTTAATAACTTGCCCTCATCTTGATCAAAGGATAAAGTCCTAAGACTTTTTCCTTGTTCGAGCACAGGAAGAATTTTTTCTAATAGCTCTCTTAACGCCATCCCTTCTTTTTGTCCAAATTTTGTATTTTTCAATGTTTTTTGATAAAGTTTTTCAGCAGTATTCAAATCTGCCAAAGTAAGTTCGGTATTAATAATTTCGATATCATCAATTGGTGAAATCTTTCCCGAAACATGAACAATATCGTCATTTTCAAATGCACGGATCACGTGGACGATAGCATCTGTTTCTCGAATATTACTTAAGAACTGATTACCTAAACCTTCACCTTTAGATGCACCTTTGACTAAACCAGCAATATCAACAAACTGCATCGTAGTTGGGAGAATTTTTTTTGGATTTACTATTTTTGCTAATTCATCTAATCGTGGATCATTAATTGGAACAATTCCAATATTTGGTTCTATGGTGCAAAATGGATAATTTGCAGACTCAATTTCAGCTTGAGTTAGTGCGTTAAATAGCGTTGACTTGCCAACGTTAGGCAAGCCAACTATTCCACATTTAAATCCCATAAATGATTATCCTTTAACTTCAATTTGAGACATAACCTTGAATATACATGTATTTATTAATTAATTTTTAATATATGAAATACATCTATAGATTTTTTTTATTAAAGTTCATTTAAAGGAGAAATATGACAGAAAAAAATAATAAGAGAACAATATTTGGTTGGTCTATGTATGACTGGGCAAAATCAGCATATGAAACTACTACTTTGGGGGCAGTAATGCCAGTATATTTTGTAAGTGTAGTTGTACCTGCTGAAGGATTTAACTTTAGAGGAAAACTTTATACTGGAGCAGAAGTTTGGGGCTTTGCAATAGGATCTGCTCTTTTCATATTCTTCTTAATTATGCCAACAATTGGAGCTATCGCTGATCTAGCTGGTTCAAGAATGAGATTATTTAAATCTTTTGCTTATGGTGGAGCTATATTTGCTTCTACTTTTTATTTTGCAACTTCAGGTGATGTTGTATTAACACTTCTTATATATTTTCTAGCACAATTTGGAGCTACAGGATCTAATGTTTTTTACGACAGTGTACTTAAAGATATAACTACAGAAGATACTATAGACCAAGTGTCTGCAAGAGGATACGCACTAGGTTATCTAGGTGGAGGCTTGCAGTTACTTTTATCACTAGCAATTATTCAACTAGGTCCTGGCATGCTGGGAATTGACACTGCTCTTGCATCACGTATTGCAATTACTTTTGCAGGACTATGGTGGTTACTATTTTCTATGTTTAGCTTTTCAAGAATGAAAATCGATGAGCAAAAACCACAAGATGGAGAGAAAATCAAATTAACTGAAGGTTGGAAAACGAATATTAAAACATTAAAAAAGATTAGAAGATTTCCTTTTTTACTCTATTTCCTATTAGCTTATATTTTCTACTGGGATGGAGCTCAAACAGTAATAAACATGGCTGGTCCATTTTTTAGTGAAGTACTTTTGCTTGATCAAACTTCAATAATAATTGTTTATTTGATTGTTCAATTTATTGCTTTTGCAGGAGCACGTTTAGCTGGCTATCTTGCTGGAAGAATTGGTCAAAAGAATACCCTTCTCTTTACTATTACACTATTCTTTATTGGCGGAAATAGTGCGTTTGTTGTGCCAGAAAAACAACTTATTCCAGTTATTCTCTTAGGTGTTATTGTAGGTCTTGGTATGGGTGGCTTACAATCAGTAAGTAGAAGTGTTTACGCAACAATGTTACCGAAGGGTGCAGAAGGTGAGTTTATGGGATTCTTTTCTGTAATATCTAGATTCTCAGCAATTTGGGGTCCAATTATTTATAGCTATGTAAGTGCTTCGACTGGAAACCCTAGGCTCTCTCTACCAGGAATTTCGTTATTTTTTGTAATAGGATTTTTCCTTTTAAGAAAAGTCGATATAAATTCACAAATCTCTGAAGAGGAATGGGCAGCTAGCTAATTAGTTTAGCTAGATTTGAATAAAGGGCAGAAACTGTAATTGGTCCTATGCCTCCAGGATATGGGGATCTAGCTGATAAATGGTTCTCTAGATTATTTGTATCAATATCTCCATATGTTTTTCTATGAACACTGGATATTCCAACATCTATTACAGTTGAATTCTCTTTAAAAAAAGAAATATCATAATTCATAGGTTTACCTATTGCAGAAATAAATATATCAGCATTTGAAATAAAGTCTTTTTGGTTTGTAGTCTTGCTATGTATAACAGTAACGTTTGAATTAAATTTCTTTGAACTTAATATCTTTGCTAAAGGAGAGGATACTAAGCGAGAACGACCAGCAATAACAATGTTCTTGTCTACAGTTTCAATTTTATAAAACTTTATTAACTCTAAGATAGCTAACGATGTCGCTGGAATGATTTTATATTTGTCTGAATATAGATTCCCCAAGTTTAATGCTGTTAAGCCATCAACATCTAAATTATAAGGAATCATATTAATTGCCTGCTCTGGATTGATATGCTCAGGAAGAGGAAGCTGGATAATTATGCCATCAGAATTTTTAACTGCTTTTTCAACTTTTGTATCTAATTCTTCTTGGGAGGTCTCTTTATCTAATTTAATCCAGTTAAACTCTACACCTAATTTAATTGCTTTTTCTTCTTTTCTTGAAACGTATAATAAAGAAGCGGGATTATCCCCCACTGTTACAGCTGTTAACTTAGGTTTTCTATCATTAGAATTTTCAAATGACTTAAATACTAAGCTACTTCTATTATCAAGTTCATCAGCAATAGGCTTACCGTATAATATTCTCTCCATTTGAACAAGTTTAATAAAATTGAACTATAGTTTACCTATTTAATTTGGTTAAAATGACTTTGAAAAGAATGTATATATGGATATATCTAAATTAAATAATATTATTTCACCTTCTGGGACAATGGCGATATCAAACAAAGCCAAAATGTTAAAAAAAGAAGGTAAACCTGTAATAGATTTCGGTGCTGGAGAGCCTGATTTTCCTACTCCAAGTTATGTTATAGATGATGTAAAAGTGGCAGCAGAGAATCCTGAAAATCACAAATATACAGCAGTAGCTGGTTTAGAAATATTAAGAAACAAAATTTCTAACTCAACAAATTTATATTCTGGTTTCGAATCAGACCCAAATAATATAGTTATTAGTAACGGTGGCAAACATGCAATTTTTAATACACTAATTTCAATATTAGATGAAAATGATGAAGTTTTGATTCCTGCTCCATATTGGACTACATATCCTGAAGCTGTAAAAATTGCTGGTGGCATTCCAAAAATAGTAACAACAAGTTTTCAAGATAATTTTAAAGTAACTGTAGAACAATTAAATGAAAATTTAACTGATAAAACTAAAGCACTTGTTTGGGTTTCTCCTTCAAATCCAACTGGAGTAGTCTATACAAAAAAAGAAGCAGAACTAATATACGACTGGGCCTTTAAGAATAATATATGGATAATTTCAGACGAACTTTATGAACATTTAGTTTATGAAGGTGAAAAAACTCCTTCTCCAGCTATTTATGATCCTAAATTTAAAAATACAATAGTCATTAATGGAGTTGCTAAAGCGTACTCAATGACTGGCTGGAGAGTCGGTTGGATTATAGGAAATGCTGAAGTTATAAATATTGCCAAAAAAATACAATCTCATGCAACATCAAATGTTGCTAACTTATCACAAATTGCAGCCACATCAGCACTTAAAAATGGCCTAGAAGAAACAAATAAAATGAAGGAGGCCTTTGATAAAAGAAGGTTATATGCATTAGATGTTTTTAATAATTTAAAAAATATAAAATTAGTAAAACCTAATGGTGCTTTCTATCTATTCCCAGATATAAGTTATTACTGTAATGAAAAAATTAAGAATGTTTCTAACTCAATTGATTTTTGTAATTGGTTACTAGATGAACATTATATTGCATTTGTCCCTGGTGAAGTTTTTGGATCAGAAGGTTATCTAAGATGCTCATATGCTTTAAGTGATAATGAGCTAAATGAAGGGTTGTCTAGATTCTCTAAAGCAGTTAAAGATTTATAATGAACGATGTAAAAAAAAGTAGTTTATTTTCATGGTTACTTTTTGATTTAGCAAATACTGTTTATGCATTTGTAATACCAGGATTATATTTTTCAGTATGGCTTGTAACAGAACAAGGATGGACAGACCAAGCATTAGGTTTTGCAACTTCTAGCGCCATGGTTATAGTTGCTATAACTGGCCCATGGGTTGGCGCTAGATCTGACGGATCTCAAGGCAAAAAACCATTATTATTAATTACAACATTAGCTTGTATTGTTTCAACATTCCTACTCGGTACATTTAATGTAAATACATCTGTATTGCTTTTTATAATTTCATTAATTGGTTTCAACCTTGGTTCCGTAGTTTATGATGCTTTGTTAATTTCAGTCAGCAACGAAAAAAATAGAGGAAAAATATCAGGAATGGGAGTTGCCTTTGGATATATTGGTTCATTAATAGGTTTTGGTGTAGCTACCTATCTTCAAAATATTGGCTACAGCTACATAGAAATTTTTAGATCTGTTGCTATTTTATTTATGTTTTTCTCTTTACCAGCATTTATCTTTATAAAAGAGAAAAAAGTATCTACAGTTAAATCCAATATAAAGATATACGAATCAATAACAATTGTTATAAAATCATGGAAACATTCTAGAGATTACCCTGGACTCACAAGATTTTTAATTGGAAGATTTTTTTATGCTGATGCAATAAATACATTAATTGGCGGGCTTTTAGCAGTTTATCTTGTAGAAGAGGCTGGTTTAACACCAGAAGATAGTCAAGGGATATTAGCTATTGCAATAGTTGTATCAATTATTGGAGGTTATGTATTTGGTCGTGCAGGTGATAAATATGGTCCAAGATTATGCACTTTAATCAGTTTAATTTGCTGGATGCTATCTTTGTCTCTTGCAATAATAGCAACAGAATTTAATCAAACTTGGTTAATTTACGTAACAGGTGTTATTGGAGGTTTCAATATTGGTGGTATTTTTGCTGTAGACAGATTGTTCATGACAAGATTAAGTCCTGAAAAACATTTAGGAGAATTTTATGGCCTATATTCAACAGTTGGAAGGTTTGCAACAATAATAGGTCCTTTACTTTGGGGTTTCATTGTAAACACATTAGGACTTGGTAGAAATCCTGCTATGTTTTCATTAATAATTCTTCTTGTTATATCTTTCTTTATTATTAAAGGTGTCTCCGATAATCAATAAATATTAACTACTTAAAAAAAAGAAACCTTCTTTTTTTCTTTGATGTTTCGAGCTCTTCTCTTGTGTCTTTTAATTTTTCTCTTAAAAACTCAGCTTCTGCTTCTGCTTTAGCAGCCCTTTCTCTAGATTCAGCCATTAATTGATTAGCTTCATGTAAATTTCCAAGTTGTTTTAATACGTTTTCCCACGCTTCTATTGGAACTAATAAATTATCAGTATCAGACTTTTCAATGATTTCTTCTTTTTCAATACTTGTTTCATCAAGATTAGATGAATCTTCATTTATATTTTTATTTTGAATTTCATCATCTTTTGAAAAAAAACCATATTTTTCAGCCATTCTTTCTTCATAAGTGCTCATCCTATAAACTCCTTTTCGCACATTTCTAATGTTTGATCTATAAATTCAAAATTTTCTTTTAAAAGCTTTTCTGGAATTATTCTCATACTAGTTAA
>CAZKFE010000047.1:0-6358 GCA_964551955.1 uncultured Candidatus Actinomarina sp.
TTTGGTGCATTCTTAAATTGAACAGGTATTCTTCCTGATCCATAATCTTTTCTCAAAGGGTTCCCAGTCCAGTCATCAGGCATTAGTATTCTTGTTAGCTCAGGATGATTCTGAAATTCAATTCCAAACATATCAAAAACTTCTCTTTCAAAAAAATTAGCGCCTGGGTAAATTTCACATATAGAAGGAATCTTTAAGCTGTCGTCTGGAACATTTACATTTAAAATTAGACGCAAATTTTTTGATACAGATAGAAAATTAACTACTACTTGAAACCGGGGTTCTCTTTTTCTATACCAGTCAACAGCTGTTAGGTCTACCATCATTTCATATCCTTCTTTTTTCAAATTTTCAACGGTTTCGTAATATTGGTTTATATCAACATTTATTGTTTCGTAACTCATCTATTGATTTCACCTTCCATTATTTTGTCATGCAAGGTTAAAATTCCATGCATTAAGGACTGAGGTCCTGGTGGACAGCCCGGAACGTATATGTCAACTGGAACAATGTGGTCTACTCCTTGAACTAGAGCATAATTATTAAACATTCCACCGGTTGAAGAGCATGCACCCATGGCAATTACCCATTTTGGTTCTGCCATCTGGTCGTATACCTGCCTAAGAACAGGTGCCATTTTTTGAGATACTCTTCCTGCAACAATCATCAAATCAGCTTGTCTTGGAGATGCCCTAAATACTTCCATTCCATATCTTGCTAAATCATATTTTGCAGATCCTGCAGCCATCATTTCAATTGCACAACAAGCTAAACCAAATGTAACAGGCCACATTGATTGTGTTCTAGACCATCTAACTGCTTTATCAATTGTTGTGGTAAAAATATTATCTGGAGAAAACATTAGGAGACTCTTTCTTCAATTTTTGATTCGTGATATCTTTTTCTTCGAGGAACATTCCAATCTAGTACATCTTTTTTCCAGACATAATATAAAGTCTCTAATACAAAAAAAGAAAATATTGAAATTACTAATATTCCATACCATCCGAGCTGATTAAATCGAGTTGCCCAAGCTAGTAGAAAAATTATCTCAATATCAAAAACTATGTATAACATTGCGACCATATAAAATTTCACAGGAAATCTTTGAGAAGGTTCTTCTTCTGGGAAGATTCCACACTCATATGGAGCAAGTTTTTCTGTAGTTGGATTTTTTGGAGACAAAAGATAAGAAACACCCAAAGAAGCTAACGCAAATCCTAATGCTATTAAAAACATTATTAATATAGGTAACCAACTAATCATTAATTCCCTCCCGTGTTTGTGAAAACTTTCACAAACTATATATTTATTCTAGTACTTATTTCTTTTTTTTGTGAAGTGATTAACTACTTGTTTTTCTTGATAATTTAAGGATATTTAAAGGCAATAAGAACTTTATAGTTATCAAAAATACCTCTTTTATTGTTAAATTTGCTTCATCAAAAAGTAGTTCCACTACAAAATCAATAGTATGTTGATCTGCTGAAGCTATTGAAAGAAGTCTCTTTGTCATAAATGGACTCTGAAATATTATTCTTGCTAAAGAACAACTCAAAAAATGCTTACCGAATCGTTTGTTAAATACCTTTTCATACTTGAGAATACCTAAATTTATTTCTGAGGTGTTCTCATTAATTAAATGATGTGTCTCCTTAGCAACTAAATAACCTGCTTCCATTCCATAAAAAATACCCTCCCCGCTCATTGGATTAATCATTGAACCAGCATCTCCTATTAATGCAACCCTGTTATGAGCTAATTTAGGTCTTGAGGATGCAAAAGGTAAGATAAAACTTTTTTCCATTCTAAGATTCTCCACAATAACCCCCCTCCCTCTAAGGGTTTCTACAAACTCTTCTAATAAAAGATTTATATCCATCTTTTCTTTCTTGAATAAACTAAGTGGAACGCCTATTCCTATATTCACCAAATTTTCTTTGCTTGGGAAAGCCCAAGCATATCCTTTTATTGCTGAAACATTAATTTCAAACATGAGGGTTCTCTCTTTAAATATTTCAATATAATTAGAGCTATCAATATAAGCTCTAATCGCTATAGCTTTATCCCAGTCACTATTTTGTTTCAAATTTAGACTTTTCCTCACTCTTGAGTTAGCACCATCAGCTCCGATTAAAAGTTTTGTTTCCATTAATAATGTCTCCTTATTATCATTTTGTAACTCAACTGTTGCCGAATTGTCATTATTAGTAAACTTGCTGTATCTATATCCTTCAAATGTCTGGACTCCTGCTTCTTTAGCTAAATTAAATATTCTGTTGTCTAAATCCAATCTTGGGATGACATAAACAATTGAGTCTTCTTTGTTTTTTACCTTTGGTATGTAGTTGTGTATAGCAATATTTTTTGGTCCAAAAAGTGTAGTAGAAACCACTTTAGGCTCGCCTTCAAGAATATACTCATTATCAAACCTTTTTAAAGCGTTTATTACGCCTGGACCTATAGCATCGCCACAAGATTTATCTCTAGGAAAGAATTCTTTATCGACTAGTGCAACTCTTAGTTCTGGATTTAAATTTTTATAAGATATTGCAGCATTGGAACCTGAAGGGCCTGCGCCAACAATAACTACATCAAAAAATTGTTTGTTTTCCATTTTGATATTCCAAAATTAACTTAGTCAAGATTAAAAGATAAATTGAAAGTAAAGAGAAAATTACCTTTTTTCATTTACTTTAATTTTAATTCATTATTAGATTGTGCATTAGTGAAAAATAATAGAAACATACCTCCAGCAACTGTTCAGAGACTCCCATTGTATTTACAGTGCTTACAGCAGTTAGATGATACCTCTGTTGGTATTTCTTCAAAAAAAATTGCTCAGATTGCAAAGGTTAATGATGCTCAAGTTAGAAGAGATCTATCTTATCTAGGAAGTCTTGGAACAAGGGGTGTTGGCTATGATGTTTCAACCCTCCATAAACAACTTGAATTAGAGCTTGGTTTAGTTGATGGTTTAAGTGCCATAATTATAGGCATAGGAAACCTTGGTTCAGCTTTAGCTCAATATGGAGGTTTTACAGAAAAAGGCTTTAAAATAGTAGGTCTTTTTGATTCTGATTCAAGAAAATTAAATAATAAAATTGGTGGACTAACAATCAAACCTTTATCCGACATAAAAGATACATGTGAAAAATATAATGTAGCTATTGGAATCATTGCAACGCCTGAAAGTGTTGCAGAAGAAATAGCAGACAAATTAATCGAGTGTGGGGTTAAGTCAATTTTAAATTTTGCTCCAACTATGTTGAAAAATAAAACTGGAATACAAATTAGGTCTGTTGATTTGTCTCAAGAGCTACAAATATTAAGTTACTACTTGGACAGAGAACCTTTAAAGGTTGCTAAATAATTATTTTCTCTGAAAATAACCACCAATTAGTGCTCTGCAAATAAGAGAAACAACTAACGAAAACCAAATGATATTTATCGTTCCATAGCTAACTATTAATATAAAAAGAACCAAAGCACCTATTATGGATGAAATTATTGTTGTATAAGCAAACTCTTTGTTTTTATCAAGACCTAATAAAACACCATCCCAAAGAAAAGCATAACTACCAAAGAAGAGCGTAAGAGAGAAAAGAATTAGTAAATAATTATTTTCCAACTGTATAAAAACCTGATTTGAAATTAATTCGGTTAAAAATTGAATACTTAAATAGCTAACTGCTGTAGCTACTATAGAAAATATTGATGTAATTTTTAGCAATGCTTTATAAAGATCTGATCCAAAATACTTTTTGCCTTTTGAAATATGTTCAGAAACAAGTGTCTGTGAAGCTATTGCTAATGCATCAATAAAGGTGTAACCAAAAGTCCAAATTTGATTTAAAACATGGTGTAAAGCAATATCATTCATTGACAATCTTGATGCTTGGTTGCTTAAGAGTGCCATAAACCCAGTTAAAAAAGCTGATCTAAGAACAATTGTTGTACCAACTGAAAAGAATTTTTTTCTTAATTTTTTTTCATTTACATTATCAGTAGTTGTAGACAATTCCTTCATTTTTTTTTCTTGTATATTATTTGAATATAAAGATGCAATAAAAAAAGAAACGGTACTTGCTAAACCAATCCCTAAAACTCCAAACCCAAAGACGATACCAAGTAAATAACTTAAAAGAATGTTTGTTAAGGTAACAATTATTGAACTTTGAAAAGTAATATTAGGATATCTTAGACCTCTTAAAACAGCTGTAGAATGCATGTTTAGTAAATAGAATGTAATCCCTAGTGCTCTTGCTACTAAGTAGGTTGAAGCTAGTTTGGTTATTTGATCTGTTGGTTTAAATAGGCTTATAAAAAAATCATTAAAATAAAAAATAACTATAAAGACTGCCAAACCAAGAAATATTGAGATTTTTCTTCCAAATGAAACAAAATATTTAAGATTATTAAGGTCATTATTTGTTTTAAGTTTTGCTACTAGAGGTGTTGTCCCGTAAGCAAGAAAGATAAAAATCCATGTAAATACAAAATAAATAGTTGTACCAATTCCTACAGATGAGAGAGTGTCAATTCCTATTATTCCCGCAATTCTTGAATCAACTAATGCAGCTAAAGGTTCTGTCATGAGCCAAAGCAGGATAGGGTAGGAATTTATCCAAATGTCTTTATTAATTGCTTTATTGCTCATTCATATCCTTTGTTTTCTGAATCCCCCATTCGATTATTAGTTTATGAGCCTTTTCACCAAAATCATAAGGAGTTAAGGCAAAACTTTCTTTAAATTCTCCATATATAAACTCATTAATAATCTGGGTTGGTGTTTTGGATTGTTGGATACTTGGTTTAGATAACTCATTAAGTAAGATATTCACTAATTTTTCCTCAGTCTTTATATCTAAAAAATATTCTTTACTCGAAAGACTTAGCTTTGTTCCGTTAATAAGTTCTTTTACTAAATTCTTTATTAATGAATTCATTTACTAAATATTTGAACAACAATTAACCCTGTAGGTCCTGAAACAATACCAATTCCAACTCTGTTAAATGAAATATCTAAAATTGTATTCCTATGAGATTCTGAATTCATTAAACTTTCATGAGCCGTATAAATGGTTGGTGAAATAGCTAAATTCTCGCTAACGTCAGCTATGTTCTTACCCCTAAATCCAACCTCTCTTAACCTGTCTGTTGCATAGTATCCATTATTAGGATCTTGATGACACCAAAAACCCTCTGTATACATTTTATATCCATAATTTTGTGCAACATTAGAATATTCCTGATTGAATTGAAGAGGATCCCTGTCTTTATTAATTCTCTCTAAGTTTATAAGTTCCAACATTTTTAAAGCTTCTTCATTTTTAGTTATTAATTTAGATGATGGCTCTTGAGGAATTTCTAAACATCCATACTCGTCAACAACAATTGAAGAACTCCCAGTCAAATTTTTTATTCTATTAGTGACTTTGAGAACATCTGTACCAGTTACAATTTCTAAACTCTGTTGCGGAATCCCATCAGGATTAATATAAAAAGAAACAAGGGTAGAATTTTCTAATTTCTCTTGTATAAAGCTAGGTAAAGTAATCAAAGATAAAATAGAAATTAATAATGTAATTATTAGGTTGCTAAAAAATAAAGAAAAAAAACTTCCTAATATTTTATTTCCAAAGTCATTTTCAACTTGTTTTAAGCTTATAAAACTTTGCATCAATGAACTGATAGTAAGAACTGCGACAAATATTAATACTCCAGCAAATATTTGAGAAATTTGTCTATTTGAACTTAACCAACTACTTATGTAAATTCCTATTGAAAATGAATACTTAAAACTTAGAAAAATTGCAATTAAAAAAGAAAGAATATAAAAAATAATTAATAATGAACCTTTTTTCCAGCCAACAATAAGCATATAAATTATAAAAATATAGATAAATATCTCTAAATAATCCTGATTATTAAGGAAAACTAACGTATTTTCTAAAACTTCAATCATTACATAAATTTTTTTTATTCGCTATTGAAGACTAGTGAAATCACGCTATTGTTGTAATACTTCCTACAAATTATGTAGGAAATTTTTAATTTCAGTGACTGAAAGGAAATTATATGAATAATCGCAAAGCGATTGCATTATTTGCAATATTAGCGATTTTCGCAGCAGCCTGTGGTGGTGGAACTACAGCAGATGAGGTGGTCGAAGAAGCTCCAGTTGAAACTGAAGCTCCTGCTACAACAGCTGCTCCTGCTACAACAGCTGCGCCAGTTGAAACTGCAGATCCTCTAGTGTTGGCATCTCTTATGCCTTTATCTGGTGATCTTGCATTTCTAGGCCCTGGTATTGCACTAGGTGCGGCACTTGCTATTGAGCATGTAAATGCAGCTG
>CAZKFE010000048.1:0-6284 GCA_964551955.1 uncultured Candidatus Actinomarina sp.
GAAAATGGTACTGGTGGATATTTTCTAATTGCCTCGTTAAATAATGCTTCTCCTAAGTGTCCATTCTTTAATTCAGAAATATTAGTACATGATATTGGTCTTGATTCGTTAGCTAAGTCTTTACAAAACTCTCTATCGGTTGAAAGGAAGTGTATCGAAGAAGTTAAAGTACTTGTTGTTGTGTCGTGTGCAGCGAGAAGTAAAAATATCATATGCTCCGCTATTTCATAATTTGATAGTCCACCTTCTTGTTTGTTTGTTTTTACTAGTTCTGAAAATAATGTTTTTCTTTCAGTATCAATTTTCTCAGCCTTTGTTTCAAAATACTGTAAAAGCTCTTTCCTGGCTTTAAGGCCTTTCTTTAAACTTGTAAAAGGAAGTGGTTTTCTTATAACTGAAGTAGCAGATTTAACTGAGTCACTAAATAATTTATTCAATTCAGTTGATCTACTCTCATCTACCTCGTCGAAAAATAACTCAAGAGCTACGTTGAACATTAGTTGCTTAATGTTTTCATATAAATCAAATGATTCTTTTTCTTTCAACTCCTCTATCCATCCATCAATTCTTGGTTGTATAATTTCCAAATAATTTTCTAATGCATCTCTCCTGAATGATTCCTGCATAAGTCCTCTGTGGTATTTATGATCATCAAAATCTCTTAACATGAGACCATTTTCAAAAGTTGGCCCTAGGGAAAATTCCCATCCATGTTTAGATGAAAAATTGTCTTCAGGGTCTAAAAAAATATGTTTAGTTGCTGAGGGGGTGGAGAACATAGTAACTCTTTCATTTAAGATAGATACTTCTACGACGTCACCAAGTTTTTTTTGCAATCTCCTACTAAATTTTAATGCATCTCTATTGAACTCAATAGAATGTCCTAAAAATGGTAAACCTTTATCAATAGGTGCTTTCATAACTATCTAATAATATTAGATAAAAATTAGTAGCAAAAGCAAAAATCCCGATTGATCTTGCGACCCTTCGGGATTTTCTATTCTATTTGTTTTCAATCTTACGATATCATTTAAATAGTGTTCTACTAATTTACCCCTCTAAATGCTTCTATGCAAAATATTTATTAATGTATTTTTCGCGAACTTTTAATCATAAATTGTTCCTTTTTTCCTTTATCTATTTGCTCTAATGCATAACTAACCATAATTCGAGGCATGTTTTTATGGTTTTTTCCCATAAAAGATAACAATATTTTCTCATCTCTTTTGCCAATTTCTCTTAACATCCAACCAGTAGCTTTATGAATAAGGTCCTCTGAGTCGTGTATATATTTTTTGGCTAATTTTAAAGTCAGATTAAATTCATTATTCTTAATCCTTGACCATGTCGCCAATATTGCGATTCTTCTTATCCATAAAGATTTGTTGTTTGACCATTTTAAAATTTGTTTCTGGTTCTTTTTTTCTAAATGTTTACCAATTATGTTTGGTGCAATTTTATCAACAAGATCCCAACCATTTAATTGTTTAATATTATTTACAGTAAATTGATACCACTCATCTTTTTTATCTGATTTATCATAATTATTTAAAACAATTATCCAGCCGCACATTCGTTCTTCATGCCAAGTTGAGTGAAGAAGTTTTTCTATCTCTTCTTTTTTTAAATCAGAATATTTTTTTGCAACGTTGGTTATGTCTGGCATAACAACACCTAAGAATTTATCACCTTCACCATATTCACCTTTTCCTGTCTTGAAAAATCTTGGAAAAAATTCCCTTTTTTCTTCATTTATATATTTTCTTAAATCTTTTTTTAATGAAGAAACTGTCACTTGTTAAATTTCTTTTGATTCTGAAATAAAATTAATAACTGCTGTTAACTCTTCATCTTTTATATGTTTTATAAGTACATTAAATTTCGCATCTTCAAAAATAAATACTAGATTATCCTCACCATTTTTTTCAATGCTCTTTATTTCGTATATGTCTCTTACAACGCTTAAAGACTTCTCTCTTGTTCTTAGAGCAATGCGTCCATTATTAATCTCAATGACAGGTTGAATGAAGCTCTGTATGGCCAGTAATATTTGGAAAAGACCTATACCTAGAATCAAATAATATAACCCTTCTTCTCTTAAATTTGAACCGTACTCTTTTAAAGTAATATATTCCCTGAGAAATATTCTTAAAGGTCCTTCAAGCATGTTGTCTATAGAAATGTATGTTAAAAATATACCGGTAAGTAAAGTTGGTAGCATTGAACTTCTAGTTCTGTAAATCTTTTTTTCCATAAATTTATTTCTTTTAATAACAGATTACTTCATTTTGCTATTGTTTATATATGGAAATTGTACTGATTAGACACGGTCAACCAGAATGGGTAAAAGATGGTGAGTATACAGTTGACCCAGGCCTTACTGAAATAGGGAAAAAGCAAGCGGAAAAATCAGCTTCCTTTTTTTCTGAGAATAGTATGGATGAAATTTGGGTTTCTCCTTTAAGTAGAGTTCAAGAGACACTTAAACCTTTCGAAGAAAGAAATATTGCACCTAAAGTTAAAACTTTTGAATGGCTCCGTGAAGCACTTGATGACGATGAAAAAAAATTAATTGGTGAAAGCCAGAAAACAATTAGAGAATATTTCGATCACCGTAACACAAGATCCTTTGAAGACTGGATGGAAACAACTCATGGCGCATACATGAAAGGATTTAGTGAAAATATAATAAAAAATTTTGATGAAAGCCTTAACAATGTTGGGGTTATTTCAATAGATGATCGTTATGATAGGTTGCTTGATTTAAGTAATAATAAAATAAATAATTTGATGATTATTTCACATGCAGGAACAATGTCAACATTATTGTCCTATCTTCTCAACTTGCCTTTATACCCTTGGACGTGGAGAAAGTTTCTTCCACGTCATGCAGGACATACATTTTTAAGATCAACTGAAATATCTTCTGGCCATTTTTTTAGAATGAAAGAATTTAATAATGTTTCATTTATGGGTAGCGACGAACTAAAAACGTATTAAAAATAACTATACTTGTAGTAACTTAGTAAAAATTATGCATGGTTCTAAAGCACTCCCAGAATTAAAAGCAAGCGAACTTACGCCTACAAAAAAAAGATATTTTTTAAAATACATTGCTGAATTTTTACTAAAAAGAGAAAACTTCTCTGCAAAAGGCAACTTCTTGGAAAATAAAAATGTTGTATTAGTAGCAGCCCCACATCAGTCTGCAAAAGATGAGTACTTTATGTTTTTAATAGTTATGGCTATGAATATAAAAATATGTTACTTATCAGCAAAATGGACAATGAGACGTTTACCTGTACCTTTTTTAAAGCCAAAAGATATTGATAAACAAGGTGTACCTTGGCCTCTAGGTTGGCTCCAAGAGATTATATTTAGAAAGTTTGGAGCAATTCCAGTTGAAAGAAAAGAAAAGTCTGGACAATACAAATCAGTTATTGAAGAGTTAAAAAAACAAGATGGATTTGTCCTAATTGTTACTCCTGAAGGACGATTTGACCCTTCACGTTTTAGATCAAGCTTTTTATACATTGCTAGAGAGTTAAATGCTGAAGTAATGCCTGTTCAAATTGATTATGAAAAAAGATGTTTTACTCTTTTGCCTGCTTTAGATATAGAAGGCAGCGAAAAGGAAGTTATTAAACGTTTACGATTATTATTTCATGGCATCAAAGGTAAGCGTTCTAGGTTTGAGGCGTAAATGGAAGAGAAGATCCATAATCTTATAAAAGATAGAGGTCCATGGTTTCTAAAAGAAACTTATCTTTCAAAATTAGTTTATAGATTTTTGGCTAAATATTTAAAAATTGATGAAACAATTTATGCCGGTGATTTTATAAAGGATATGTCTGGACCAGAAGCTTTCAACTGGCTAGGAGAGAACTATACAGCAAACTGTGAAGTTCGAGGAATCGAAAATATTCCTTCTAGTGGTAAAAGCTTGATTGTATCAAATCATCCGATGGGCCCTGCGGATGCTATTGCAATATATCACCAAACATACAAAGTAAGAAAAGATATATTTTTCTTTGCAAATGAACTATTTATTTATTTAGTAGGCTCTTTCGAAAATATATTTGCTCCTGTAGTCTGGGATAAAGAAAAAGAAGTTCATACAGCATCTAAAAAGACTTATCGAAATATCAAAAGTTTCTTTCTGGATAATCGGATTGGTATAATTTTTCCATCAGGGAGGCTTTCAAAACTTACTTTTTTTGGAATAAAAGACAGAGAATGGGAAAAAACACCAATAATCATAGCCGAAAGGCATGACTGTCTATTAGTTCCTGTTTTTATTCAAGCAAGAAACTCTTGGTTCTTCTATTTTGCCTCATACGTAAGTAAACAACTTCGAGATATTTCTCAATTAAATGAGTTATTCAACAAAAAAAAGAAAAAAATAAAAATAATTATTGGTAAGCCTGTTTTAAGAAGTGATTTACCTGAAGAAAGGGAGGATGCAATTAAAGAATTGAGAAACTTATCAGAATCTTTAAAAAAATTCTAGATATAGGTTAAGGTCTAATGAACAACTTCCCCTGTCTTTGGGCTTACTCCTAAGTTTCCAACCATGTAACCAAATAACAAAGGTGTTGTAACCAATCCTCCTAGACCATAGAATCTCCACGTAAGGTCGATGTCTCCAGCATTAGACCAATACAGAATGTTCACAACAACCATTAATCCATACAAAGACCCTATTAGTGCAGAAGCTATCTGTATTTTTCTATCATGATTAGTTTTGTAATACCAATTCGTAATCTGAATTGCTCCAAGCGAAAATCCTAAACCTAAAACTATCATCAAAAACAAACTCATTAAATCATCAAGAATAAAAAATACTGACTGGTATAAGAAGGAAATTAAATAAATCGCCCCCATGCTTTTAGGTGAAACTTTAAACCTTATAGCGTAAACAAAAACAATACAAGATAACATTGCATTAAAAAATACTGAACCTGCAGCAAGACGATCATCATTGTAGAAAAAGAACATTTCTATATCTAGAAATGGGTTTACAAATTGCGTCATAAATACAATCAGACCATAAATCGTACCTATTGAAAAAATTGAAGCTGCATCAAGGGTGTCTTTAAAAGGTCTAGATGCAAATACATGATCTAGCATTAAAAACGACCCTAAGAAAAGCATTAAATGAGATGGGGTAATTAATGGTTCAACACCTGTTTCAATTCCAAGGAGGGTATGCCAGATTGCATCAGAGCCTCCTCCTATAGCAAAAATTGATGCACCTAAAACTCCTACGTCTAATTTATAATCTTCCATTTTATTTTTTACATAAACTGCTGAAATGACAACAAAACCATAGCCTGAATAAAGCAAAGCATGCCATGGTGTAAAGAATGTTTCTATATCATCTAAAATAAATGAGTGGGCACTAGCGTCGACCCAAGCGCCAGTAAACATCCAAACCATTGCAACAATCATAAGATATCTGTATTTCTTTTCAGTAATTGGTGTTGGTGCTAATTTATCAAACATTCTTTATTCCAGTTAAATAATACTATAAGTTTATGGAAAAATTTTCGAGAACACTTACATTAAGAAGCTCTATTTTCTTGGGTCTAAGCTCAATGATTGGAGCAGGTCTTTTCCTAAATATCGCCCCTACAGCAAAAATTGCTTCTTATTCGTTGATTTTGGGATTAATTATGGCTAGTAGTGTTGCGTTTGCAAATGCTTCATCTTCAGCACAGTTAGCGAGATTATATCCCCAAACTGGTGGAACATATTTATATGCAAAAAATGTTCTTGGAAAAATTCCATCATTAATTGCTGGTTACAGTTTCATAATTGGTAAATCTATCAGTTGTGTTGCCATAGCTTTAACGCTTGGGAACTATATATCACCAATGTATCCAGAGTATTCAGGAATTCTTGTAATTATTATTGTTACCTCAATTAGCTACTTTGGAATTGTAAAAACTGTATCTATTGCTAAGTGGTTTGTGTATATATTGATTGGAATACTTATTTTTTATATTATTTCAATTGCTAGTTCTGAAACTTTCAATATTCAAATACCGATTGCTGAAGGCTTAACGCTTAAGGGATTCTTGCTGAGTACTTGTATTTGGTTCTTTGCATTTACTGGATACTCAAGATTGGCTACTTTTGGGGAAGAAGTAAAAAACCCTGAAAAAATAATTCCCAAAGCTATCTTCACAGGTCTTGGGCTTACCGTGCTTGTCTATCTGAGTGTATCTTGGGCAACATTAGGAATTATTAGTCCTGAAATAATTGAAAATTCTCTAACTCCC
>CAZKFE010000049.1:0-6224 GCA_964551955.1 uncultured Candidatus Actinomarina sp.
TTTAAATTGTGCACCTTCTGACTTTCCTATCCAATTTTTTTGCATAGTTTTAACATTTTCAGGCCAATTTCCAATTTTCTCTAATCCAGCTAACAACTCTTCAGAATAATTTGAAATTTTTAGAAACCACTGATTTAGATTTTTCTGACTAACTTCTGTTTCACATCTCTCACAATTTCCATCTACAACCTGTTCATTTGCCAATACAGTATTACATGAGTTACACCAATTTACTGGTGCATCTTTTTTGTAGGCTAAATCAGATTCGAACAATTTGATAAAAAGATATTGCGTCCATTTGTAATATTCTTCAGAGTGAGCAGCTAATTCTCTGTCCCAGTCATAAAGTGACCCTAATCTAATTATCTGATCTTTCATATTTGTAATTCTTTCCTCGGTAAATTCTCTTGGATGAATACCGGTTTTTATCGCAGCGTTCTCAGCTGGTAAACCAAACGAATCCCAACCCATTGGAGATAAAACATTAAAACCATTTAATAATTTATATCTAGTTATAACATCTCCAATTGTGTAATTTCTAACATGTCCCATATGAAGATCTCCAGAAGGGTATGGATACATGCATAAGTTATAGAATTTAGGTTTTTCTGAATCAAAGTCACATTGAATAATGTTGCTACTAGACCAGGAATCCTGCCATTTCTTTTCAATTTTTTTAAAATCAAAATTATTCATATTTATAAACTTCCTGTAACTTTGGAAATATTGTTTCCACCCTTGATTTTTCTAATTTCTTATCAATATTAGACAATTTATTTTCAATAACAGAATAATCATTTTTTAAATCATTTATAGCTAAATTTAATTTCTCTATTAAAGAATCTATATTATTAAATAAATATCCTGTATCACTATCTATATAGGTATTCATCGGTTTCACATCTCTTGTTAAACATATTTTTGAAAAACTCATTGCCTCAAGTAGAACTAACCCCAAACCTTCTGAATACGATGGAAAAACAAAAATGTCTACTTCGTTAAAAAATTGCTTCCTATCTTCTACATAGCCAAGAAAATTAACACTAGTCCTATTTTTATCATTAATACTTTTAACTAACTTATTAATGTAGTCAGTATTTCCATAGCCTCCAATATTTACCTTTAAATTATTTTCATTTAAATTAACACTATTAAGAGCTTCTAGAAAATCTTCTATTCCCTTATTTTTATTTAACCTTCCAAGGAAACCCAATGTTAAGTTTTTCCTATCTATTTCTTTTGGTGTATTTTTATTTACCCAATATGGAATAACGACAACATTTAGAGAGGAGTTTAAATTAATAATCCATTCCTTTACTTCATCAGAAATAGCTATTACTGATGATGCATTTTCCCAAAACTTAGATAATCTTTTCATAAAAATTTTACGAAAAATATTACTAAATTTATTTTTTTCTAAATATGTATCATGCTTCCCATGAACACTTACTATCCATCTAATATTAGAAATTCTATTTGAGATTTTTTTTAAAAGAAATATCATAAAATCACTTCTTGGTTGATGTGAGTGTATTAATTCAAAATCTTGTTTTCTTAAGTAAGCAGCAAGTGAGAAATATGAAAATATATTGAACATTCTTGGCCCATTTAACCTCTTTATCTCTATTCCTACATTTTTTATCTCGGTCTCAATTGATATTATATTTTTATTATCTGGACCTATAACAACTATCTTTAAATCATAGTTATTTTTTGATTGTTCTTTAATTAAATCTAATAGATGGGTCTCAGCTCCACCTCTATTAAGCGTATTAATTACATGACAAATTAACATATTAATCTTAAATTCTAGGTGTTATCCAGGTTGATTTAGGAGGAAAGAGATAATTTTCTCTGTAAAATTCATTCAGCTTAATAGGTGTAAAACTTATTATATTTTCTTTATTTAATTCATTATCGTTTGCTAAAGGAACAATGAAACCATTTTTAAAGCATTCTCTCTTAAAGTCATATAAATCATAAACATTTGAAATCTCATTTGATGAATAAATATCATTATCTATATTTAAATAAAAGCGTGAATTTGAATTAATACTAAAGTTTTTACTTTCTAATAAATTTATAAACTTTTCTTTTTCAATATTTATTTCAGAAAGATAAGAATCAACTTTCACATCTTCAGAAGATACTATTATAACTTTGATTTCTGAATCAATGTTATTTCTTGATATGAAATCAAATCTGTGGTGTCCATCAAGAAGTGTTAGAAAATCAATATCTAATTCTTTACTGTCAAACAATTTTGATTTTTCAATATCAGCAGAAAATAATAAAGGCTCAAATTCATTAATTAATTCAATGTTCTGATCTTCAATTGGATTTTGTAATTCTTCATGTAATATAACTTTTAAATTATTTTTTCTTGAAAAATTAATCTCTGCTTTTATTCCTGTTAGATTATATTCTTTAAATTCGTACATAGAAAATTGAGTAATTTTCATTTACTTTTAAAAAATTTAGAAATAAATTCTGATATATAATTCACCATTTCAGAATCTATAGAATTATAAAGGCTTATTCTTACTCCTCCAACGCTTCTATGTCCTGCAATTCCAATAATATTATGTTTTTCTGCTTCGCTTAAGAATTCTTCTTCTAAAGCACTATCTATAAAGTTAAATATAATGTTTGACCTACTTCTAGCAAATTTAGAAACTGGCAATAATATTTTTTCTGAATAACTTTCAAGTTGATCATAAAGAAGACTTGAATGTTTTTTTGATTGTGTTTCAAAAAAATCTAAACCGCCTGAGTTTAGCATCCATTCACATACAAGATGTAATATATAAACAGAGAATGTAGGCGGCGTATTCAAAACTGAGTCATTTTCTGATAACTTCCTTAAATTTAAATATGAAGGATTATCTAATTCCGATAAATGATCCTTATCCCCTATGCATATAGTTACTCCAGGTATTCCCATATTTTTTTGAGCTCCTGCATAAATATATGTTAAATTATCCCAATCAAATTTATATGATCCCAGATCTGAAGACATATCAACAATAAGAGAAGAATGTTTTATGTTTTGAAAATCTCTTATTTGGATACCATTTATTGTTTCATTTGAAGTTATATGTAAATAATCTAAATCTTTAAAATAACTATTATTCTCTTTAGTTAATAATTCTTCAATTTTTGAATCATCTATTTCTATCATTTCAGTGTCTCTTGCTAATGCAAAGTCTTCATATGTTTTTTTACTCCACTCTCCTGTTACAAGACAACCAATATTTTTTTGATGACCATAGTTGCGAGGAAGAAAACTATTTTGATATGTAGCTCCACCCTGAAGTAGTAAAATAAAATAATTATCTGGAATATTTAATAATTCGATTAAATTTATTTTTAATTTTTCCATTATTTTTTTATATTGTTTGCTTCTATGAGATATTTCTAATATAGACATTCCAGATTCTTCATAATCAATTATTGAGTCTTTAGCTTTCTCTACTACAGAAGGGTTAAGTCTTGCTGGTCCAGCTGAAAAGTTATATTTCTTCATATTTAATTCTATCTTTAAAAAGAAAATTATACGCTATACCAATAATTAAACCATAATATGAATTAACTTCCTCAACAGGACTAATGAAGAAAAATAAAATTATAAGAAGTAAGAATGAACTCTTTAAATTAATTTTTTTTGTTGAAAGAAAATGAAATATAAATAGGAATAAGAATAATGGGAAAATAACTCCAAAAGCTTGGGTGTAAAATACAAACAAGTTTTGTACATTCATTTTATATTTAACTAGAGAATAATTTCCAGTTCCAAAGTTTTCTGTACTATACCTTTGAAGTAAATACTTGGGTAAAGTTCTATTAGAGAAATACATCTCCTCATTAACTTTTAAAGAGGAATATGACTGAAAATCTGAGTTAACATTACTAAAACTTTCAGGATTAATAAATTTGATTGATGTTAAAAAGTATTTAATGACATTTATTCGGTCATTTCCTAGTTCAACAACTGGTTCGTTAATATTTGAATCAATTTTTATTTCTCCAGAACTATTCATATTCTTTACATCCTCTTTGTATTCCAAACACTCAATACTTTCAGGGTTCAAATTACATTCAAATACACCAAAAGTAGAAAAAACAATAATTAAACCAAAAAAAATAAGAAATTCTAATTTTATTTTTCTATTAAGGAAATATTGAATTAATAAAAAAAATAAAAAGATAATACAAAATAACTTCATATAATTACTTCTTGTAAGGCCCAATGCTATTCCAGAAATAACTGGAACAAGTAAAGTTTTTCTTTTTACGTTTTGTAAAAATAAAAGAACAACTGGAAAGAAAAAGGTAACTAAGAAAACTGGCTCTCTAAAAGTTCCCATAGCTCTGTGTGGTTCAGATAACCAGAATATAGACTGGTCAGATTCACGATACATATTTGTATTTGATCTATTTCTTAATGGTTCATATAGGTCAAATATTTGTGCTATGAATATATATATAGTTGCTATTGAAAAAAAATAGATTAAATATTTTGTATATTTAAAAAATAAATCTAATTTTTCATTTTCCAAAAAATAAAGAGTAAAAAATAATACGGAAAAAAATGATATCAAATTAAAAATTCTTAAGGAAATATAAATCATGTCAGAACTGGTTGATTCAAAAAATACTATGTAAAATATTTGGGGAATTAAAACAATAAATAAAACAATAATTAAAATATCTTTTGTGTTCTTAGTAAAAAGATTTCTATATTCAATTAGAGATAAAGCTAGCAACAAACTCATCCCTATCCATGAAATTGGAATAGAAAATATTTCATAAGCATCAAGAAAAATTAATATGATTGAAAAAAATATAACTATTAAATAACTAGTATCTTTATTTATTTTCATAATCTATATGATAATGTGAATATTTTATGATTTTAATTTTTTCTTATATATGAGATATTCATAAGACTTTTGTAAAATCATCGCAGCAGATAGTGAGATGGCAATTCCTCTTGATGAATAAATATCAGCTAACGGAATAGCTAATAAAATAAATACAACTGAATAAATTAACCTTCCATATGCATGGTAAGAAATTAAATCATTAAATAATAAATACTGTCTAATCCAGAATGTATAAAGATAAAATATAAAACCTACTAACAAAATTAACATTGGTATATAAGATTCGAGAAACTCTTCTGTTCCAAGAAGTAAAATTACTTTTTTGCCTAAAACAACATACATTATTGAAATTACCCAGCTTAATGGAAGTAATATTTTTTTGAAAAAAATATTGATTTCAAAATTTGAAGATGAATCCTTTAATTTATTTTGTAACCATGGATTAAATGTAACAACTATATAATTAACTGGCTCTATCAATTTTTTGGCAAATTTATATATCCCAACAGATGAGAGATCGCTAATAACACCCAAAAGAATGACATCTAGATGCTGTGGAATTAAACCTACTACCTGATCGAATCTAAGTTTTCCATAAGATTTTTTAATTCTTTCAAAATAGCTAATTAATGATTCAAAATTTATTATTTGAAATTTAGCATATCTACTTGCTAAATAAACACCCAGTAAACCATAAGTTGATGAATAAATTGTTTGAGCAATAAGGTAGTTTTCAATACTTGGATTAACAGTAAATAAATATAAAATAGATAAAAACCTTGTAAGGACTGTTAAGAATTCTAGATATGAAAAACTTTTCATTTTTCCATTAAATATTAAAATAGCTTTTGAAGTCTCAGAAAAAGTTTGAACAATTCTTGAAAACAAATACAACAAAATAAATGGGGTTATTGTTTGTATTCCAAAATAATTTCCAAGTTCACTATAAAAAGTTAAAAAACAAATAGTAAAGGAAAATAATCCTATAAAGAAATCAAAAAATAATGAATCAGTAAAAACATTCTGTCCTTTTTTTAATGCAAGTAAAGTAACATCACTATTTCTAGAATGAGTAGCTCTAAATATCAAACTAGGCAATGTAATAATTAAAGTCACTGTTCCAAAATTTTCTACTCCCAACTGCTTAACAACATAGGACACTTGAAGAACAGAAATTAATGCAATCAAAAATTGTGAACCTATGAGTTCTTTAGTTTGTAAATATATTTCTTTAATATACAATAATTTCACCAGTTTCTGTGGAGCTGAGGGGATTTGAACCCCTGACCCCGTGCATGCCATGCACGTGCTCTACCAACTGAGCTACAGCCCCATAAT
>CAZKFE010000050.1:0-6220 GCA_964551955.1 uncultured Candidatus Actinomarina sp.
AAGTTGTGTAATGATTTTCATCATCTATACCATCAGGATTAGTAAATTTAGTATTATTCATGTTTAATTCTTCTGCTTTATCATTCATTAAATTTATAAACTCATCAAGATTGTTACTTACTGATAAAGCAGCAATATATGCTGCATCATTGGCAGAATAAATTAACAAAAATTTCAATAAATTTTCTATACTTATTTCAGTATTACTAGGTATATTTGCAACTTTTCCTTTATTTTCATAATTAATTGGATATTTAGTTGTTATATAATCATTAAATTTATAATTTTCTAACAAAATTAATGCAGTCATTAATTTTGTTAAAGAAGCAGGATAAATAATTTCTTTAATGTTTTTTGAGAATAATATACTTTCATTTTGTAAATCATAGGATATGTAATGTTCTGTTGTTAAAAGATCATCAGTTACTTCTTCAGCATATGAAATATTATTAATTAATAAAATTATTGAAAATATTATTAAGATTCTTCTAATATATAGCTCCCTATTATCGTTGAAAAGTTATTAATTGCTATTTCTAAGTCATTCTCACTTATTTCATTTAACGAATTTATCATATCAAAAAAACCTAATCCCCTCTCAGATAAATTTTTCATTAAAGAAAAGTTCTTAGCAGTAAGACCAAGATTGTAAAAATATGCATAAGCTGTAAATCTGTTTACATCATTTTGATTATAAATCTTTTTATCTTTTTCAAAATTAAATTCAATTAAGTCTTGTAGATTTTTTTCTGATAATCCAGATATTTTTAATGCATCATGTTGTGAGTATTCCTGAATTTTAATATTTCTAGTAGAAGAAGCTGACAAAAGATGTTTATTGTTTTTTATAGCTTTCAAACTATAAAAATGATCTTGCTGGAGACTTAATATTTTCAATATTTTTTGGATATCTTTTTGAGAATATTTACGCGTTCCACCGTTAGTTCTTTTTGGATTTATTAATCCTTCCTTTTCTAAAAAACGTAATCTTGATATTGTAACTGAAGGATAATTTTTCTTAATTTGTTTTACTGCTTCACCAATATTCATAATTTATCTACTGTAGACACAATTAAATAATATTTACCAATTTGTATTCTAGTACCTGGTGTTAGTTTGCTTTCATTTATTAATTCACCATTAACAAATATTCCATTTGTTGATCCTTCATCAGTTATGATTATTTTATTATCATCTACTGATATATACCCATGGTTTCTTGAAACTGTGACGTCATCTAAGATAATTTCTTTATCATCTAAACGTCCAATTTTATGAATACCATTTGTAAGAAGCCATGATGAAGATTTTAAATCATCATTTAAAATTGAAAGAATATATTTAGCGTGTTGATTTATAAATATAGATTCTTCAAACGGCCTAGTATCACTATTCATTTTTAATTAAATTATATAAATATTCTAATGCTACAAAGTAGTAAAAAATTAAAGAAAAAGATAGAAATATGTCAACAAATATTGAGAAATATACACTATTTATATTAAATATTAAAGGATCTAATATGCTTAAGCAAAGAGAGATGAAAATCAATGCTGTACCAATTTTCCCCTTTTTTGAGACGGTAACTGTTTTTTTTGTCAAAAGAACATAAAGTCCTCCAATTGATACTAAAACTTCTCTAACTACAAGTAATAATATAAAAGTTAAATCAATAAATGGTGAAAGCCAAAAAATTAAAAATAAAAATACTATACGATCAGTAACAGGATCCAATATTATTCCTAATTTTGATACTTTATTTAATTTACGAGCAACAATACCGTCTATTGAATCACTTAAGCCAATTATTGCAATTATAAAAATAAGAGTAACATTTGTAAATTTATTTGGAGTTTGAGTAAAAAAAAGATAAATTGTTAACAATAATCTTGAAATTGTAATCAAGTTAGGTAACAATATAATATCTTTAAATTTCAATAAAGAATATCCTTCACGTTATGAGTTGCTATATAATGTTCTCCACCGATATCAACCATATTTTGATTTGGATTATTTTTAATTATTTCATCTAACTCATCAAAACTTAAATCATACTGGACTCTGTTATATTTAGGATCAGGAACGGGTATTGAAGAAATCAATCTTTTTGTATATGGATGTACTGGATTTTTCAGCAACTCTTCAGTTTCAGCTATTTCTACTATCTTACCATTAAACATAACTGCTATTCTGTTACACATATATCTAGCAACAGCTAGATCATGTGTTATATATAAGTATGAAATATCTAGATCTTTAGCTAGATTTAACATTAAATCCATAATTGAAATACGTATTGAAACATCTAACATCGATGTAGGCTCATCACATACTACAAATTTTGGTTTCATAATTAGTGTTCTAGCAATAGACACCCTTTGTCTCTGACCACCAGATAATTCATGTGGATATCTTGGCATGTAGTTTTCAGGAGGAGTTAAGCCTACTGTTGTAAGGATTTCTTTGACAGCTTCTTCTCTGTCTGATAGATTTCCAATATTATGTATATTTAATGGTTCAAGTATAATATCTTTAATTGTCCATCTTGGATTTAAAGATTCATAAGGATCTTGGAAAATCATTTGTATATTCCTTCTAAAGTTTTTTAATTCTTGATCATCAAGTTCATCAATGCTTTCCATCTTTTTTGTATCTGGATTCAGAAATTTTATATCACCACTAGTTTTAGGATCAAGCAAACATAACGATCTGGCTGTTGTTGTTTTACCACAACCACTTTGACCAACCAATCCAAGACTTTCACCAATAGGAATTTCAAAACTAATATCATCTACTGCTTTTACAACACCCTTTGTCCTACTAAACAAACCTCCAGAAATATCAAAATATTTTTCTAAATTCTTTACTTCGATTACATTTTTATTCATATATTATCCACAATTAACGCAACATTGATCAGCAAAATGACCTTTTGATACTTCAATTAATTCCATATCTAACTCTTGGTTTTTACACTCTTTAGTAGGTTCAGGACATCTAGGTGAAAAAGAACATCCACTTTTTTCATCAATTAAACTTGGTGGTTCACCATCTAATGATCTTAATTTCTTTTTTTTACCAACAACAGATGGTGTTGACTCTAACAGTAGTCTCGTATAAGCGTGTTTTGGATCATTGAATATTTCAGCTGTTGGACCTAATTCAACTATTGATCCGGCATACATAACTGCCATATTATCAGTCATCTCTGCAATAACAGCAATATCATGTGAAATATAAATTAAACTTAAACCAAGTAATTCCTGTACTTTTTTTAACTCTTTGAGTATTTGATCTTGAATAACAACATCTAACGCTGTTGTTGGTTCATCAGCTATAACTACTTTTGGGTCACAAGAAAGAGCTAATGCTATAACTGCTCTTTGTTTCATACCACCTGATAATTCATGCGGGTACCTGTCCATTATTGAATTATCTAGTCCAACGATCTCAAAAAGTTGCTCGATCTTTTTAGTGTTTTCATCTTTAGTATTGTCTGGTCTATGTTCTCTAATAGCTTCTCTAATTTGTTCACCAATTTTAGCTACTGGATTCCACGCGTTCATAGCTCCTTGAAATACTATGCTAATTCCATCCCATCGTACTGTTCTTAGTTCTTTTTCAGTCATTCCAACTAATTCAGTACCATCAAGCTTTATACTTCCACTTGTAATTTTTGCATTATCTGCTTGCAATTGTAAAAGGGACATAGCAACAGATGTTTTGCCACAACCTGATTCACCTACTAACCCAAAAGATTCTCCTTCTTTTAATGAAAATGAAACATCTTTTACAGCTGAAACGGGACCATCAAGTGTTTCGTAATGCATATTTAAACTATCAACAACTAAAACTTTTTTAACCATATTTATCTTTTTCTCAATCTAGGATTGAAAACTTCATCTAATCCTCTTCCCACAAGATAAAAACCACCTGCTAAAAATGTTACCGCTAATCCTGCTGGTAGTATTAGCCACCAAAAATCTAAACCTGAGAATATAAATCCGTCAGTTTGAGATAGATAAATCATAATTCCCCAACTCATATCTATATTTAACAATCCAAGAAAAGAAAGAACAGATTCTGATGCAATTGCTCCAGTAACAGAAAAAACCATAAATAAAAGTGCTAAAGGTGCTACATTTGGCAAAATATGTTGGAAAAGTATTTGCCATTTAGAGCCACCGGTTATTCTTGCAGAATCTACATATGGTTTTACCTTCACTTGTAATGCTTGAGATTTAATTGTTATTACAGAACCACCTAAACCTCCTAATACACCTAAAACGACAGCTAAATGCCATACTTTTAATTCAGCAAATGCAGAAATAATAAAAAGTAAAGGAAGGCTTGGTAACATTAATATCAGATCTGATTGTCTCATTAAATATGCGTCTACCCTACCACCAAAAAAGGCTGCTATTGTTCCAAGAATTGTTGAAATACTAACACCTAAAGTAGCGCTCAACAAACCAAGTACAAATGCTACCTGGCTTCCTTCCATAATCTGGGAAAACACATCCCTACCTAAAGAATCTGTACCTAATAAATGTGTTTTGGAAGGTGGAGCAGGTTGAATAAATGTTTCATAATACTCTCCTACTTCTAAATTAGGGGCCATATATAGTTTTTTAATATTAACTTCACCAGGTCCAGGACAATCTGCATATGCTTCATATTTTTCTGTAGGATACTCCTTCGGGCATTCAACTACGAGTAAGGTAGCTCTTATTTCATCATATCCAACAACTGGGTCATATATAGCTGGATTCCATATTCCAGTAATAAACAAAAAAGGTTGTAATAATGCTAAAAATAAGAAAAAGGCAACTATGTATAAGCCAATCATACCCAATTTACTCTGGGAAAATAATTTCCAGTTTTTTCTTATTGCTTCTTTTCTTATTTGTTTTTGTAGTTCCTCTTGTTCTTTTAAATTATTACTCATAATTATCCTTGTGATTTAATTCTTATTCTTGGATCTAAATATGAATAGGATATATCTGCAACTAAATGCGCTATTAAAGCAAACACACCAACAAATGAAAATGTCGCCATTGCAACAGGTATGTCTTCTTCTAGTACACTTTGTAGCAATAACTGTCCCATTCCAGGCCATGAGAATATGGTTTCTGTTAAAACTGAACCATCTATGATTGTTACGATTGTAAAAATGAATGATGTTACTACTGGTAACAGCGCAGTCCTTGCAGCATGTCTATCTCTAATTCTTTTTTGACTTAGACCTTTTGCTCTTGCTGTTAGAATATAATCTTCTTTTATAACTTCAACCATTGTAGTTCGTGTCAACAAAGCTGTACCTGCAAAAGCTACAATCGTTACTACTATAACGGGTAATATCATATGGTATGCAATATCAGCAGCGTATGGTTTCTTAGTTAATGCATCACCAGTATTCCAAAATATATAACTACCTATAACTATTACTGATAAACTAGCAAATCTTAAATTTCTTCTTTGTGATAATGATTCGATTCCTCTTGTTAATAAATATGCAATAAATTGAATGATAGAAACTATAGCAGTAAATTTTATCATTAAAACAAATATAACGTCACTGTCCCAAGGAGCATCATACCATTTTTCTGGATACAAAAATTTACCAATTGGGAACCATCCCATTTTGTATCCAAAAAACCATAACATCATAAGTGCAAACCATGGATAAAAAACAGTATATGAAAATACGGACGTTACTGTTATCCAAGTTTCTGATTTAGAGCCTCTTCTCCAAGCTAATACTTTACCAACTAAAAAACCTGTATAGAATGCAACTATATTAACAATTGCAAACAACATAAGAGTTCTAGGTAATCTTTCAGCAATTAACTCAATAGGTGTTTTAGGGAAATATTTATATGAATAACCAAAATCACCTTTAAAAAAGTTTACAACATATAATTGGACTCTCTCCATTAAAGGTTTATCAAGACCATAAGTAGCTAAAACTTTTTCATATGCATCAGGTGGAAGTTCAGGATTTAATAATAAATTTGAAAAAGCATTACCAGGAATAGCATTAAATAATAAAGAAGAAATTATTAAAAAAATAAAAAATACAACAATCATCTGAAGCGTTCTTCTGATTATGTATTCATACATATTACTTAATCCTTCTACCTACTAATAATTTAGGACATTTATATATTAATAGGTTTTATGTAAAAAATACATAGGTGAGCTTTAAAAGCTCACCTAT